>CAYFSA010000256.1:0-2530 GCA_964345605.1 uncultured Ectothiorhodospiraceae bacterium | reverse complement strand
AAAGCGCTCAAGCTCGTCGCAAGCGGGTCGAGCATCCGTTGGAATGGCCCATCGGTTTTGAAAATGGGTCGGGTGCATCGGCTAGCTGACGAACTTACGGATTCAGGTTAACAGCCCAGTCAACTCACATACCAGCGTGGCACAAGGGATTAATAACGGGACAAGCTGGGATGATTGACCCGATCTGATGATAGGCCTGTGTAGCCAGCTTGACGCGGCTTGCAATTCGGCCTGGGGCTGGGTGCCCCAATAGGCCGGGATAAGGCTTCAAGCCTCGCTGGGTCGGCCTCGATCAAATGCCGGTTAAAATAAGCCATGGTTTTACTGCCGCACCCGTTCGCTCCAACCGGAACGAACCGCTCACCGCTCACCGCTCACACCGACTCGACCTCAAATCCCACCACCGTGCGCTGCCCGCGGCTGAATTCGACCCCGAGCAGATGCACGGGCAAACCCTCGGCGCGGTATTTGTCGGCATAACCCCGTGCCTTGATCTGCGCCAGGGCGCGGCCTTCCGGTTCCAGCTCCACCACTTTGAACTCGAATAAATAAACCTGGCCATTGAATCGCACCGCCAGGTCCAGGCGCCCGAGCCGGCTGCTGTCTTCCGGGATCACATCCAACCCCAGCGCAGCGAAATAGGCATAAAACACGCTGGCGTAATAGCCCTCGTAACACGCGATGGGATTGTTGCGATGCCAGTCATGGGGGATGCCGGCGAAAAAGGCGGTGAATAATTCGCCCAACCCCGCAAAGTCGTTGGCCATTAACAGACGGTAAAGCGACATCCGGTGACGGGTCGTGGCTTGCGTATCCGGAACCCAGGCCTTGAGCAGCTGGGCATTGAGGCTTTGCATCACCTCGCGATTGGGATAGCGCAGGCGATAAAACTCAACCTCCCCCAGACGTTCACAGGTATCGATGGTCAAATAACCGGTCTGGAACAACAGCGCTTCGGTGGCGATTGCATCGACATCGAAAGAGGAAAGCAACTCGGCATCGGATTCCAGGCGCCCGAGTTGCGGCAGCCATACCTGCCGCTCGGTCAAGATATCGATCAAAAAGGTCGGCGTGCCGGTCTCGAACCAGTAGGCCTTGAAGACGCGCTTTTGAAACAGCAGAAGCAGATCGAAGGGGTTATAAACCGACTCACCGGTCCACTGATAGCCGTTGTACCAAACCCGCACTTCCTCCCGATCCAGCCCGTCCAGCTCCGGCGCAAACACCGTATCCACATCGGCCTGGGTGTAGCCGCAGATCGCTGAATAAGGCGCATCGACGGTAATATCGTTCAGATTGTTCAGACCCGAAAACAGGCTGACCCGGCTGAATTTCGACACCCCAGTCAACAGAGCGAAACGAATCGCGGCATCCTCGCCCTTGATGACCGAATACAGATTGCGCAAGCCCTCACGCATCGCCCGGGCGACTTCGGGCTCGGTCAAGTTATCCAGGATGGGTTTGTCATATTCATCGACCAACACCACCGCCCGTTGGCCGTATTGGGCATGGGCTTGGCGGATCAGTTCGCCAAAACAGCCGGGGATATCGAGATCCGCCGGGCAGTGAACACCCAGCCGTTCCTGATTGACCCGCAGAACATCCCAGATGCGTCGCTCCAGCTGCTCGCGGCGCTCCAGGCGCCCTTCGGCAAAGCTGATCCGAATGACCGGATAATGCCTCGACCAGTCCCAGCTGTCATGGATAGCCAGCCCCCGAAACAGGGGCTCGTTACCCTGGAAAAGCTCGGCCAGGGTATCCACCAACAAGGACTTGCCGAAGCGCCGGGGGCGGGAGAGGAAATAGTACTTGCCCTCGTCAATCAGCCGCCGGGCAAAGCCAGTCTTGTCGACATAGTAATAATTTTCCTCACGTATCTCGCGAAACGTCTGGATGCCGATCGGGAGTCTTTTGCGGGGCATGGGGGCGGTCATTGGCACGGCTCCCTTACGGTGTGGCAGATGGGTGATAGGGGCTTAACGCGAATGTATCATAAGGAGGTGATGCGGCAAGCCTGGCGGAGCGCCAGATACATGCGTCTTTTTAAAAAATGCAGAAACAGCCTCGGTCAGCGGCAAAAAAGGCCATGTGCTTGCGCACCCGGCCCGCCTCATCCTGCGTTACGCTGTTTCCCTACCTCACAATCAACCTTGGCCGCCAGGAAGGCGGCAGCCTCTCGCGTCGAGATTGGCTGGACGGCTCGGCCGTTCGCGCACACGCCTTGAAGGAGAGCCATCTTGCCTGACCAATCGAATCATTGCCCGCCATGGGCCTGGGGGCATCGATCCGCCCACGACCTTGCCGTCATCCGCGCCGCCAACCCTCCGACAACACAATGCCTTTGCCGCGGCCTTCGAGGCGGTCGCGATCAGCACCGACCTGCCGCCGCGGCGGCTGCGCGAGCGCATTATCCTGGCCCTGGCCAACACCTTCGGCAGCAACGCGGACAGCCGGGCACACAAGACGGCCAAACGCTGCCTAGGGCGTGTTGACGTTTCACATTGGGAGCCATAAAAAACCGCACGCCAAG
>CAYFSA010000255.1:0-2565 GCA_964345605.1 uncultured Ectothiorhodospiraceae bacterium | reverse complement strand
CCTGGCCGATCATGATGGGCAGCAAGCCCAGGATAATAGTCAGGACAGTCATCATCACCGGGCGGATGCGCAGCAGGGCGCCTTCGCGGATCGCGGCATCGAGTTCTGCGTCCTGCCATGAGCCGCTCTGGGCTTGCCGGCGGGCCACGGCTTGCTGCAAATACACCAGCATGACCACGCCAAGCTCCACCGCCACCCCGGCCAAGGCAATAAAGCCCACGCCCACGGCCACCGAGAGGTCATAGCCCAACAGGTACACCAGCCAGATGCCGCCGACCAGGGCGAAGGGCAGCGTGCCCATGACCAGGATCACTTCCGGGAGGCGGCGAAAGTTGAGGAATAACAGCACCCCGATCAGCAGCACCACCACCGGTACCAGCCATTGCAGTTTTTGCATCGCCCTTTGCATGTATTCGTATTGCCCGGACCAGGTCAGCGAATAGCCGGCCGGCAGATCGATGGCTTCGGCAATGGCCTGCTGGGCGCGCTGCACATAGGTACCGATGTCCACTCCGCTGACATCGACATAAATCCAACCGTTTAAGCGGGCATTCTCGCTCTTGATTACCGGCGGGCCGCTGGCGATGCGCACATCGGCGACCAGGTCCAGCGGAATCTGGGCGCCGGTCGGTGTGGCGATGCGGGCCTGGCGGATGGCTTGAAGATCGTCGCGGTATTCACGCGGGTAGCGCAGGTTGATGGGATAGCGTTCCCGGCCTTCGACACTCTGGGTCACGGGCATGCCGCCGATGGCCGTGGCGACGACTTCATGGACGTCGGCGATGCTCAGGCCATAGCGGGCCGCTTGCTCGCGCTGGACATCGATTACCACATAGCGACCGCCGGCGGTGCGCTCGGCATAGGCCGAGGCAGTGCCGGGCACGTCGCTCAGCACGGTTTCAATGCGCTGGCCGATGGCCTGAATGGTCGCCAGCTCCGGGCCGGCGACCTTGATGCCCACCGGCGTCTTGATGCCGGTGGCGAGCATGTCGATACGGGTCTTGATGGGCATGGTCCAGGCATCGGTCAGGCCGGGGAAATCGATGGCCTCGTCCAGTTGCCGTTTGAGCGCCTCAACCGTCATCCCGGGCCGCCATTCGGCGCGCGGCTTGAGGGTGATGGTGGTCTCGATCATGGTTAAGGGGGCCGGATCGGTGGCTGTCTGGGCGCGGCCCACCTTGCCGAAGGTGGTCTCGACTTCGGGAAAAGACTGGATGATCTTGTCGGTCTGCTGCAATAGCTGCCGGGCCTTGCCGATGGAGATACCCGGATCGGTGGTGGGCATGTAAAGCAAATTGCCTTCCCACAGCGGCGGCATGAACTCGCTGCCGACGCGCTGCAGGGGATACCAGGCTGAGGCCAGGATCGCGAGGGTCAGCAGCACCGTCACGACCGGCCAACGCAGGGCCCCGGCGAGCAGGGGCCGATACAGGGTCTGCAGGAGACGATTGACCGGATTGCGGGCCTCGGGGACGATTCGCCCACGGACGAAATAGCTCATCAGCACCGGCACCAGGGTGATGGCCAGCCCGGCGGCAAAGGCCATGGCATAGGTCTTGGTAAAAGCCAGCGGCGCGAACAGGCGGCCTTCCTGGGCTTCGAGAGCGAACACCGGGACGAACGAGACGGTAATGATCACCAGGCTGAAAAACAAGGCCGGGCCGACCTCGACGGCGGTATCGCGAATCACCGCCAGGCGCGGCCGCTCGGGTTCCTGCTCGAGGCGTTTATGGGCGTTTTCGAGCATGACGACGGCGGCGTCCACCATGGCGCCGATGGCGATGGCAATGCCGCCCAGGGACATGATATTGGCGTAGATGCCTTGGTAATACATGACCACGAAGGCACCGAGGATGCCGAGCGGCAGGGTCATGACGGCCACCAGGGCCGAACGCAGATGGAACAGGAACAGGAGGCTGACCAGGGCGACGATGAGCAACTCCTCGACCAGCTTTTCCTGCAGCGTCGCCACGGCCTCGTGAATCAGCCCCGAGCGGTCATAGGTCGGCACGATCTCGACGCCTTCGGGCAGACCGGCCTTGAGCTGCGCCAACCGGGCCTTGACTCGGTCGATGGTAGCCAGGGCATTCTCGCCATAGCGCATGACAATGATCCCGCCGACTACCTCGCCCTGGCCATTGAGTTCGGCCACGCCGCGGCGCAGGGCCGGGCCGTGACGAACCTCGGCGATATCGGCCAGGCGAATGGGCGTGCCCTGGCGGGCTGTCACCGGAATCTGGCGTAAGTCGTCGAGGGAATCGATATAGCCCTTGGCCCGGACCATGTACTCGGCCTCGGCCATTTCGATGACTGCTGCGCCGGTTTCCTGATTGCCGCGCTCAAGGGCGCGTTTGACCCGGCTCAGCGGGATGTCCAGGACCGCCAGTTGGTCGGGATCGACCACCACCTGATATTGGCGCACCATGCCGCCGACAGTGGCGACCTCCGCCACCCCCGGCACGCTTTGCAGCTCGAATTTCAGGAACCAGTCCTGCAGGGCGGTCAGGTCGCTCGGGCTTGTCCATGCAATGGCCCACAGTCTCGGGGGGTATCTTGATCTGTCCC
>CAYFSA010000254.1:0-2582 GCA_964345605.1 uncultured Ectothiorhodospiraceae bacterium | reverse complement strand
TTCTTCGAACTCGGCGGCGATTCCATCCTCAGTATCCAGATCGTCGCCCGGGCCCGCGAGGCTGGCCTGGGCCTGACCCCGCGGGATGTCTTCAACCATCAAAGCCTGGCCGAGCTGGCCCAAGCCGTGCAGCCGCTCAGCGCCGTCACCGCCGAGCAGGGTCCGGTCACCGGCCCGGTGCCGCTCACCCCCATGCAGGCCTGGTTATTCGCCGGCGACAGCGACCAGCCCTGGCATTTCAATCAGGCCATCGTCCTGGCCATCCCGCCCGAGCTCGACCACCCGGCCCTGGCCACGGCCCTGGCCGCCGTCTGCGACCATCACGACGCCCTGCGCCTGCGCTATACCCCCGGCGAGGTCGGCTGGCACCCAATCCATGCCGCGCCCGGCGGCGAACCGCCGTTGCACGTCGAAGCCCTCGCGGGCGCCGAGTTCACTGCTGCCCTCACCGCCCGCGCGGCCCATTGGCAGGCCAGCCTGGATTTGACCCACGGCCCGCTGATGCGCCTGGTCTGGTTCCAGGGGGACACCGAGCACCGCCTGCTGTGGATCATCCACCACCTGGTCGTCGATGGGGTCTCCTGGCGCATCCTGCGCGAGGATTTGCACAGCGCCTATACCCAGGCCCTGGCCGGGCAAACGCCCCGGCTGCCCGCCAAGACCACCAGCTTCAAGGCCTTCAGTGAGCGCTTGCAGGCCTTTGCCGAGACCCCCGAGTGTGCCGCCGAGGCCGCCTATTGGACCGACGCCGCCGCCGTTGCCACCCTACCGATGGACTTTCCCCAAGGCAGCGCCGCCGCCCACGCCACGGCCGTCCACTCGCTCAGCCTGGATGCGGCCACTACCCGGGCGTTGCTCGAGCAGGCCCCGGCCGCCTATCACACCGGCGTCGAGGAATTACTGCTCGCTGCCTGGCTGCTGACCCTGCAGGAATGGACCGGCCAGCCCCGCCAGGCCATCGATCTGGAAAGCCATGGCCGCACCACGCGGTTCGCCGAGCTTGACCTCAGCCGCACCGTCGGCTGGTTCACCTCGCTGTTCACCGCCTTGTTCGAGCTGCCCGAGCCGGCCGATCTCGCGGCCGTGATCAAGGCCGTCAAGGAGCAGCGCCGGGCCATCCCCCAGGATGGCCTGGCCTATGGCCTGCAGCGCCAGCGCGGCGCCGCCCTGCCGGCCGGCGAGCTGCTTTTCAACTACCTCGGCCAGCTCGATGCCGGCTTTGCCGACGCCCCCTGGCCCCTGGTCGACGAGGCCAGCGGGCCCGAGGCCAGCTTAAGCGGGACCCGGCGGCATCGGCTCAGCGCCAATGCCCTGGTGCAGGCGGGCCAATTCCGGCTCTATCTCGACTACAGTAGCGAGCAATACCGGCGTGAGACCATCAGCTGGCTAGGCGAGCGCTTTAGCGCGCATCTGCAGGCCCTGCTCGGCCATTGCCGCGAGCATTTTGGCTATACCCCCAGCGACTTCCCACTCGCCGCGCTCAGCCAAGCCCAGCTCGACCAACTGGCCGCGCCCTATGGCGCCGAGATCGCGGCGATCTATCCGTTAAGCCCGATGCAGCAGGGCATGCTGTTCCACAGCCTGTATGAACCCCACAGCGGGTTGTATGTCGAGCAGTTCACCTGCCGCTTAAGCGGCGGGGTCGAGCCCGCGATCCTGCGCCAGGCCTGGCAATGGCTGGTGGACCGCCAGCCCATCCTGCGCACGGCCTTTTGCCATGACCTCGGCGAGCCGCTGCAGATCGTGCTCAAGCAGGCCAAACTGGCCTGGGACGAGCAGGACTGGCGCGCGCTGGACGCCGCCACCTGCGACCAGCGTCACCAGGCCCTGCTGCGCGACCAACGCCGCCAGGGCCTGGCCTTCGACCAGGCCCCGCTGATGCGCCTGCAGCTCATCCAGGACGGCCCGGATACCTACCGGCTCTACTGGCATCATCACCACATCCTCATGGACGGCTGGTGCCTGCCGATCCTGTTCCAGGAGCTGTTAAGCGCCTATGCCGCCCTGCAGGCTGGCCAGACGCCATCACTGCCACCGCCGCCCCGCTATCAGGATTATATCGCCTGGCTACTTGCCCAGGATCGCGAGGCAGCCCGGGCCTATTGGCAGGAAAAACTCGCCGGCTTCACCGCCCCCACGCCGATCCCGATCGTCGCCCATGGCCAGGGCGAGATCGCGCCGAGCGAGGTCAGCCTGGCGCTAGAGGCCGACCAAACCGCTGCCCTGACCGACTTCGCCCAGGGCCAACGGGTGACGCTGAACACCGTGATCCAGGCCGCCTGGGCCATCTTGCTCGGGCGCTACAGCGGCGAGCAGGAGGTGGTCTTCGGCGCCACCACTTCGGGGCGGCATGTGCCGGTGGCCGGCATCGAGACCATGGTGGGGCTGTTTATCAATACCCTGCCGGTGCGGGTCGGGCTCGACCAGAGCGTGCCTGAGTTGCTGCAGGCCCTGCAGACCCAGCAGCAGGCCGATCAGGCCTATGCCTATGCCAGCCTGGCCGATATCCAGGGCTGGAGTGAAGTCCCCGGCGGCGTGGCCTTGTTCGAGAGCTTGGTCGTGTTCGAGAATTATCCGGTGGA
>CAYFSA010000253.1:0-2643 GCA_964345605.1 uncultured Ectothiorhodospiraceae bacterium | reverse complement strand
GCTGTAGGGTCGGTTTCAACCGACCGCAGTTCTCGCAGCCCAATTGTCCAGCCCCCTTCCCCCCGCGGGGGGAAGGGGGCGAAATATGGAATAACTCATATATCAATAAGCGAGCGTTTGAGGAGTAACTGTTGTGACTGGCACCGACACCGCCCAGACCGTGCCTTGGCTGGAATACGCCATGCCCGGGGTGCAGGGGCTCAAGCCTTATCAGCCAGGTAAGCCGATGGCCGAGCTGGAGCGTGAATTGGGTATTCGCGACCCGATCAAGCTGGCCTCTAATGAAAACCCGCTCGGGCCCAGTCCAAAAGCGGTTGCTGCGGTCCAGGCCCAGCTCGGTGAATTGGCCCGGTATCCGGACGGCAATGGCTTTGGCCTGCGCCAGGCCCTGGCCGAGCGCCATGGGATCGAGCCGGCCGGGATCACCCTCGGCAATGGCTCCAACGATGTCCTGGATCTCATCGCCCGGGTGTTTCTCGGCCCGGGCCGGGCGGCGGTATTCTCGGCCCATGCCTTTGCCGTGTATTTCCTGGTAACCCAGGCGGTCAGCGCCCAGCCCAAGTTCGCCCCGGCCCAGCCGAGCGCCGCGGCCCAGCCCTATGGTCATGACACCGAGGCCATGCTGGCCCAGCTCGATGAGACGGTACGGGTGGTCTTTGTCGCCAATCCGAATAACCCTACCGGCACCTGGCTGACCCGGACCGAAGTCGAACGCCTGTTGGCGGCTATCCCGCGCGAGGTCATCGTGGTCCTGGACGAGGCCTATATCGAGTATGTCGACGAGCCCGATTTCCCGGATTGCAGCACCTGGCTGCACGACTATCCCAATCTGATCGTGACCCGGACATTCTCCAAGATCTATGGCCTGGCGGGTATGCGTATTGGCTATGCCCTGTCCAGCCCGGCGCTCGCCGATCTGCTCAACCGGGTGCGCCAGCCCTTTAATCTGAATCTGCCAGCGCAGGCCGCCGCTGAGGCAGCCCTGCAGGATCAGGCCCATATCGACCAAAGCGTACGGATTAACCGCGACGGTATGGCCCAGCTCACCACCGGCCTGCGCGAGCGGGGCCGGGACTTTTTGCCCTCGGTGGGCAATTTCCTCTGCGTCGACTGCGGCGGGCCCGCCGAGCCAGTATACGAGGCCTTGCTGCGCGAAGGAGTGATCGTCCGGCCCATCGGCGGCTATGGTTTGCCCCATCATCTACGGGTGAGTATCGGCTTACCTGAGGAAAACGCCCGCTTTCTGCAGGCCCTCGACAAGGTGCTGCCGGCATGATCGAGCGCCTGTGCATCGTCGGCGTGGGCCTGATGGGCGGCTCGCTGGCGATCGCGCTGCGGCGGGCCGGCTATTGCCGGGAAATCGTCGGTACCGGCCGCAATCGGGCCAATCTCGAACAGGCGGTGGCTTTAGGGGTGATCGATCGCTTCGAGACCGAGCCGGCGGCGGCCGTAGCCGGGGCGGATATGGTCCTGCTGGCCGTGCCCCTCGGCAGCGTGGCATCGGTGGTGGCAGCGCTCCGGTCGGGCCTGAGCGACACCGCCATCCTCACCGATGTCGGCAGCGCCAAGGGCAGTGTCGTCGCCGATATCACCCAGGCCCTCGGCTACCTGCCGCCGCGGTTCGTGCCGGGCCATCCCATTGCCGGCAATGAACGCAGCGGGGTGAGCGCGGCCTTCGGCGAGCTATATCAGGGCCATCGGGTCATCCTGACGCCGTTGGCCGAGACCGAGCCGGCGGCGCTCCAGGCGGTTACGACCATGTGGCAGACGGCGGGGGCCGAGGTCGAGACCATGGCGGTAGCCCATCACGATGAAATCCTCGCCGCGACCAGTCATCTGCCGCATATGCTCGCCTTTGCCCTGGTCGACAGCCTGGCGCGCCTGGGTGAGGCCGACGAAATCTTTCGCTATGCTGCCGGCGGATTTCGAGACTTCACCCGCATCGCCTCCAGCGATCCCCACATGTGGCGGGATATCTGTATCGCCAATCGCGAGGCCTTGGGGGCGATGTTCGAGCATTTCCGCAACGACATGCTGTGCCTGGAGGAGGCGGTGGCCAAGGCCGACGGCGAGACCTTAAGCGAGATGTTCAGCCGGGCCAAGCAGGCCCGGGACCGCTTTTATCAAACGGAGCCATCATCATGACCAGCACATCCGCTTTACGCGTCGATCCCGGCGGGGCCCTGACCGGCCATGTGCATATACCGGGCGACAAGTCGATTTCCCATCGCAGCGTGATGCTCGGCGCGATTGCTGATGGCGTCAGCAGTATCGCCGGCTTTCTGGACGGTGCCGATTGCCTGGCGACCCTCAATGCCATGCGGGCCCTGGGGGTGACCATCGAGGGCCCTACGGGCGGGCAGGTGACAGTTCACGGCGTGGGGTTGCACGGCCTGCAGCCGCCAGCGGCGCCGCTGGATCTCGGTAACGCCGGTACCGGCATGCGCCTGCTGACCGGCCTGCTGGCCGGCCAAAGGTTCGCCAGCGAACTGGTCGGGGATGCCTCGCTGTCCCGCCGGCCGATGCGGCGGGTGACCGAGCCGCTGACGGCCATGGGGGCCCACATCGACACCTCGCCGGCCGGGACCCCCCCGCTGCGGCTGCGCGGCGGCCAGCCCCTGCGCGGCATCGACTATGCGCTGC
>CAYFSA010000252.1:0-2676 GCA_964345605.1 uncultured Ectothiorhodospiraceae bacterium | reverse complement strand
GCTCACCCCCTTGCTGCAAACAATGCGCGCCGATTACCGCCAGGGCGAATGGCGTGCGGTGGGGCTGGATACCCTGCGGGCGGTTGCGGCAGCCGCCGCCGTGTTCGATTATCGTCTGGTGCAATATCGCCATCAGGGTACCGGCGAAGATTTCCTAATCCTGACCGAGCGGGCCGGCACACGCCAGCCGCGCTATTGGGGCACCTATGTGTTCCGCCTGGGCCAGGCGGCGTCCTATTTGTTGCAAGTGCCGCGGCCGCTGTACGAGACCAACAGCTTCGAGTACGCCGTGGCGCAGTTCGAGCGTCTCAAGGCCCGCGCCTTGTTGATTGCCGGCACCCACCCGGATGCCAATACCGACGGCAGCGCCGACCTGGTGCTGATGAGCAATCAGGCCAGCCTGTTTACCCTGACCAACCAAGTGATCCTGCGGGAAACCGCCGCCCGGCCGCTGCTGGTGCTGCACAGCCGGGCCCTGGGCTACCGGCCGGACACGCCGCCGCCGAACACCGATATCGTCATTGCCTGCTCTCCTGAGATTATGCCGCCGCTGCCGCCGTCGCCATTATTGCAGCAACTGCTCACCAGCCTGCGGGCCGACGGGCTGCATTATCGCTTTTACGATGGTTCGCCGGCCCTGGCAGGCTATGATGTCTATGGTGTGGCTCAATATGCCTATCTGGAAGCGACCGAAAACAAACGTTTCTGTGCCCTGTGGATTGCCCCTGAAGCCCGGGCCAAGTATCGCCAGCAGCGCGATAACCGCATCGAACTGGCTACGTTCGACGCCCTTGGCATCGCTAGCCGGGAGCGGGATTTGTGGCGTTATCTCAGCGCCCATACCGTGGCGCCGAGCGCCTTACCCGCCGGCGTTAGTGCCGCGCTCGAACGCTATCTGCAAAGCCGCGATCCGGTGACCCTGCGCCGGCTGCAGCAGCAGTGGCCCGACTATCGACTGACCCGGCTGCTTGATCGGAACACCCAGCAATCCCTGCTGGTGGTCCGGGATGCCGCCGGGGCGATCCGGCTGGTCATGAATCTGCACCCACGCACGCCGGCCAGCCGCCAGCGCCAGTCCCTGGCGCGCCTCGACCGCGCCAGCGTGCAGCGTTTTCTGGACAGCCGCCGCGCCCACCTGGAATTTTTGCCGCCGTCATGAGAACCCTGGCCAAGCTGTTCGGATTAGGGTTGCTGCTCGTCATGGCCTGGCCGCTGGGGCAATGGGCCATGCAGCGCTGGCAGGCACCGCCGGTGGCCGAGGCCCTGCGGAGCCGGCTGGCGACCCTGCAGAGCACCTGGGTCTATGAGGTCACGGCCAGCGACTGGCTGCGATTTCCCTTAAGCGGTCAGGGCCGGGCCATTCGGGTGCTCTCCAATGGCGCCGTAGCCCGCGGCCTGGCCGCCGCAGCCGAGCAAAAATGGCCTTATGCCCTGGACTATCGGTTTGTCGGGCCGGATGGCACCGCGGCAGCGGCTGATACCCTGCACCACCGCACGCAGGTGACCCGTTATACCGCCGCCGATCGCGGTCCGCTGGCCACTCGTCGCTATTGGGGCACCCTGGCGCAGCTCCCGACCGACACCCGACGCCTGACCCTGATCCCGCCGGCCGGCAAGCGCCCGAGCGAGTTACAACTGCGCCTGGTCAGCCAGGACCCGGCCCTCACCAGTGTGTACCTGCGGGTTGCCGAACGCGAGACTCTGCCGGATTCCAAGCTCGCCACCCGCTGGCAGCGCCTGGACACCGAACGCAAGCAGCAACTGGCACAAGGCTCGGTGTACGGCATGACCTGGCTGACCGAGCCGGAGCGCCGCCAGCTCATGCGCCAGCGTTGGGAGCCCCTGGGACCATTGGGCGTGCCCGGCGTGGATTTCCGGCAACGGCGCCTGTTCATGGAAAAGGCAACGCCTGGCCAGCCTATCGATACGCCGATCTTTCCCGCCGGGGTCTATGCCGATGGCGGCCGGCACGGCACCATTCCGCTGCCGAGCCCGGCCTGTCTCGCCGCGGGCTGCCTGCCGCCGCGTCTGGCCCGGTTACTCGCGGCTGAAGGGCAGGCGGCGGCTGCGGAGTTGAAATTTCACCTCGAGTTGACCCCGCTCGAGTTGCCGGGCCTGGCGACCGGGGCCAAGCCTATGGTCGAGGTCAAATGGTACGGGCCGCGCATCGAGCAGCGCGCCACCCTGTTCCGGGGGCGCTTGACGGCGCCCCGCCAGCTCCGCGAGCTGCCGGACCGCGGCCTGCTGGAAATCACGGCCACGGCACCGACCCTGGGCCGTCTGCTCGCCATGACCGCGGACGGCGAGTTCCGGGAAGCCACCCCGGCGCCGTTGTTGCTGCGCACTTATCGCACTGCGCGGGCGGCGGCTTTGGTCTACCGAATCGATCATCTCGCGGGTCAGCCCACCCCGGTGCGCTTGGATTTGCGGCGGGTCCAGCCCCGCGGGGAGCCATGGGTGCTGGCGCCGGTACGCTATCAATTCCGCACGGCCAATGGTGAGATAGTCAGGCAAGGGTCATTGCAGGTCGCCCCCACCCCGTCGCTATATGACTGGGCACGGCCACGGCAGCTTGACCAAACGGTGTCGGAACCGAGCCGTTATCACTGGCGGGTGCCGGGCGCGGTCACCGAGATTCGCCTGTTCGGCCCGCCCGGGATGGTCGCCTCGCTCTAC
>CAYFSA010000251.1:0-2682 GCA_964345605.1 uncultured Ectothiorhodospiraceae bacterium | reverse complement strand
TTGCGGCGGGTGTTGCTGGCACTGGCCGCTACGCTCGATACCCGCGTGGTGCTGCTGACCGCCACCCGGCCATTGATTTTCGCGCCGGGCGACGCTGTGGAATTGCTGCCGGACCACCCTGAGCATTTTCAGGCCTTGGCACGGACCTGCTTGTACCTCCATCATCATCAGCCCTTGCCGCTTACGGAATTCGCCCTGACCAAGCAGGTGGTGCTGCGCGACGACGCGCGCCCGACGCTGTTTATCGTCAAACGGCGCAAGGCGGTGCGCACCTTGTTTGAGGCCTTTAGCGAGGCCTTGCCGGGACGGCCACTCGTGACCTTAACAACAGCGCTGACCCCGTGGGAGCGGCAAGCCCGGATTCGTCTGATCCGGCGCTTGCTGCGGGCCGGCAAACCCGTGATCGTCATTGCCACGCAATTAGTGGAAGCGGGAGTGGATTTCAGTTTTCCGGTGGTGCATCGGGATCTGGCCCCGCTTGATGCCCTGATTCAGGCCGCCGGACGCTGTAATCGCCATGGCGAAAACGGGGCCCAGCCGGGGGAGGTGCATATCTGGCAATGGCAGGCCGAAAATGCTGCCCGGCAGCCGGGTGAGCGGCTGTGGCAGCGGGTGTATGACAGCCCCCTGATCGAGGTGACCGAGGCGGTGCTGGGGGAGCGCACAACCTGCGCAGAAGCCGATTTTCTGGCCCTCAGTCAGGCCTATTTTGAGGGCTGCCAGGCGCGGCAGGATCAGCTAGCACTAGATGCTCAGCTCACCGCCGGCGATCTGCTCGGGGTCGAGCAGGCATTTCAATTAATCGAGCAGCGGCCGAGCCGGTCGTTGTTTATCGTCCGCAAACCGAGCGACGCCCGGTTATGGGCGCGTTATGAGGCCATTCAGTCCGATCCTTCGCTGACGCCGGCCGCGCAAGCGAACCGGTTTCGGCCTTTCAAGCGCGCCTTTTACGAACGGGTGATTCAGGTCAATGCCCAGGATGCCCCGGGGCTGAGCGGCGACGAGATTCACCGGCTCGCCGCCGCCCCCGCCACTTACAACCGCGCCGCCGGTTTTATCGGTCTACCCGAGGAGGCAACAACATGCATACTCTAGCCACTGTTCCTATGGCCCAGGTCGATTTGCGTTGGGATCGGCCGCTGCCCGGCAGTGTCCATGCCCGCACCCGCCAGCTGCGCGGGGCCTTAGCCAGTGCCTTCTGCGACGATGACCTGTTCCATCAGCATGATCCGGCAACCGGCAAGCCGATTTATCGCTATCCCCGCGTGCATTATCGCTGGCGCCAGGGCAACGGGCAGATCATCGGCATCGGTGAAGCGGCGCAGCGCCTGCTCACCCTGCCCTGGCTGGATCTCGGGCTGTGGCTCGGCAACGATGCGGTGATCATCGCCGATGCCGAGCTGACCTGCCGACAAGGCGAGTTCGGCATCAGTGACCGGCTGCTGCGGTATCATTTTCACAGCCCGGTGCTGTTGTTCAATCAGAGCAACTACCGCAGCTATCAAGCCTTATCGGCCGAGGCCCAGCAGGCCGAGCAAGATCGCCTGCTGACCGCCAGCCTGCTCAGCGCCCTGCGCGGCCTGGACATCCATTTCCCACAGCGGCTGTACGCCACCTTCGTCGATGCCCGCCTGCGCCCGAGCCGGTATAAAGGCGAAACCTTTCTGGGCGTTAAGGGCGAGTTCATCACCAATGCCCGGCTGCCGGATAATATGGCCATCGGCCATGCTGTCAGTCATGGATTCGGGGTGCTAGGGGGCGCATCAAATAAATAGTGCCTGAACGGAAACCATCAATCTTCGCACCTTAGTAAGGCCCTAGACTGAATTTTCCTGATCCATTACAACATGTGTTGATCACAAGCAAAATCGGTTGTGCTGTTTGCCATGGCGAAACATCTGCTTGAGCAATCTATCAGCCAAAAGCCGAAAAAAATCAGCATGTTCTTTTATGCCTTTATATCAGGAGTTGACTTGATGATGATAGAAGCCTACAAAGTTTCAGGTGTATCGTTTAATTTAGTGCATTAGATGGAATCCATCTATGTCGCTACTATTAGATTCTGTCTCATTGTAATATCCAGATTCGGATCACTACCGGACAGCAATCGGCAACCAGTTCATGTCGTGTGGGGTATCCCGAAGGGACATACGCGTCCAGCAGTGCTGGTAACAGCGTACCATCCCGATCCCACGCGTTGGAATACTGAGTTCAAGAGGCGCGAAAATGACTAAGCGCAAGAGAGTGAAATACATCCATGAAGGCAAGTTTGTCGCCGAAGTCGATGTAGAATTGATTGTCACAGAAGATGAGTGGGCGCCATATCTGTCTGTGGGCGACGCGTACAAACTGGACGACGTTCGAGACGCACTACGTCGTGGAGATTTAGAGAGCGCATCCAAGGTAGCACGAATTTTCACCATGCAGCCCCTTGGTGACTTCGCGGACCGCCCAGCGAGCCGCTCTAGCTGACCGCAAGCCGCGTTGGCGATTTGGGCAAACGAAGGTTCGTGCAGCGGCTTGCGGCGCTCAGCGGAGCGTTAGGCTTACAGTATGGTTGCAGCTTAAGTTGGCGATAGACATATTTCACGGATGAAGAAGGCTTGACCCCAGCGTTGCATAAATAGCCCGTCAATTTTCTTACAAAAACTAGGCAGCTTCTTCGAGATGATTGAGACAATG
>CAYFSA010000250.1:0-2682 GCA_964345605.1 uncultured Ectothiorhodospiraceae bacterium | reverse complement strand
GGCGGTGCGCACCGCCAACGGCTGAGCCGGCGGCTAATCTGGGGGCTGATCCGGGGGGCTGATCTGGGGGGCCCAGCACACGAGGCTCGTCCCGAGCAGCATCGGCACGGCCCCGGCACCCCGATCCCGGCTTGTTTTCCGCCGTCGGCGAGCAGCGGCAACCTGCACCACCGGGGAAGCACCGCGCGCGAGCGGCGCATCGGACCCGCGACTCAGCGTGAGGGTTATGGCGCCGTCCCTGCCACGGCATATGCCCCCGCTGCGGTGCATATCCCCCCGAATGACTGAACGACCCTCTGCGGGGCCGCAAGCGCTGCACGCCCGAGCCGTGACCCGAGTGTCTCGGTATTCCCGTGAGTACTCCCCAGGCCCGGCCCAAACCGACTCGGTAGTTACCCCAATGATCTCACCGACGAGCATCGGAATCCTGGCCTGGCGCACGCCTACCGCGCCGCGGCAGCGGTTTCCCCGGCACGACGGTTGCTGGCCTTTCGGACATCGCCCGGTGTGCATGGGGCGGAGCCCGACCCCAGGCCAGCCCGGAGCGCGGGCGCCCCGCCGCGGCACACCGCTATCCGAGAACCCCGCCCGCCCCGCGGGCGGAACCGGAGATCCGAAAATGACCGAGCAATCCCTCTACAAACGCAACCTCACCGCCCTCGGCCTACTGCTGGTGATCGGCCTCGGGCCGCTAGCGGCGCTCAGTTTGGGCAGCCGCTATGCCGACGAGGAAACCCTGGCCCGCGCCGAGGCCGGCGACCGCAATTACGACCCGCCGGGCATCTTCGCCGACAGCTCCTTCGGCCTGCCCAACCTCACCGGCGCCGCTGCCCAAACCACGGTGATGGACATCACCGAGAACGACGCCCTGTTCGACGACTTCAGCCGAGCGCTGGAGATCGCCAACATGAAGGAGGTTCTCCAGGGACCCGGGCCCGTGACCGTCTTCGCGCCCACGGACATGGCCTTCCAGAAGCTGCCCCAGGCCGAGCGCGAGGCCCTGCTGCAGAACCCGAGCCGGCTCGTCGACGTGCTGAGCCGCCACGTGGTGCATGCCGAGCTGTCCGCCACCGATCTGCTCCAACGCGACCGGGTCGAGACCCTCGGCGGTGAATCCCTGCAGGTGGATCGCAGCGGCACCGCCATCAGCATCGGCGACGCCGACATCACGCAATCCAATCTCGCGGCGGGCAACGGCGTTGTCCACATCGTGGATGCCGTGAATCTGTAATTCCAATCGATGGTCCGCCTGGCCATCATGGAGAGAGCGGCTACAGGGACGTTCCCGATCAGGCGCCCGAATCGTCTCCGAGCGCCTACAGCCTTGCCCTAGAGCACATACAGCAGCAGCGTGCAGCCGAGCATCAGCGCGACCCAGAGCACCATGCTGCCCGTCGGCCAGGTGCGGGCCAGGATGCCGTGAGGACCATGATGGGCATAGAGGTTGGCGACGAACCGCCGCGCTCGGGCATAGGCGCGGTCTTCGAGGCGCTGGCGCGCCGCGGCGGTACGCACGGTGAACTCCTCGGCCAGCTCATGCAGGAAACGCCGGTAGAACCAGTCGAAGTCCAGGCTGATGGTCAGCGTGCGCTTCATCTGCCCGAGCAGCACGAAGAAAGCCAAACCGGCGAACAGGAGCAGTTGCAGCTGGCTGACCACGTGCTCGAGCGTGTATGGCTGGTAGTCCACGGGGTGCGGCAGGATGGCGTACAGCGGCGCCGGAAACAGCCCGATGGCGATGCAGAGGAAGGAGAACAGCGCCATCGCCCGGCGCATCTCCACGGGTGGCTCGGGCGGTCGTAGACCGGAATCCTTCTGGAAGAAAACGAACCAGGGGAACTTGATGCCGGCATGCAGGAAGACCCCGGCGGAGGCGGCCAACAGCAGCAGCCAGACCACCAACAGACCCTCGTGCGAGGCCGCCGCGGTCTCCAGTGATTTGGTCACGAAGCCCGATGTAAACGGAAACGCCGAGATCGCCAGGGCCCCGATGATGCCATGCAGCGCGGTGCGGGGCATGGTCTGGAACAGCCCCCCGAGATCGGAGCACTTGCGCTTGCCGGTCATCAGCAGCACGCCCCCGGCCGACATCAGCAGCAATGCCTTGTAAATGATGTGGGCAAAGGCGTGGGCGGCGGCACCGTTCAGCGCCATCTCGGTGCCGATGCCGATGGCACAGACCATGAACCCGACCTGGTTGACGATGCTGTAGGCCAGGATGCGGCGCATGTCGTTCTCCAGCAGCGCATAGAGGATGCCGTAGAACACCATGTACAGACCGACCCAGATCAGGAGCTCGGTCCCCGGAAACATCACCAGCAAGGCGAAGACCGCCGTTTTGGTGGTGAACGCCGACAGGAAGACACTGCCGCTCGGCGAGGCCTCGGGATAGGCGTCAGCGATCCAGGCCGAGAACGGCGGCGCGCCGGCATTGACCAGCAGGCCGATCAGGATCAACGCGGTGGCGAAGGAGTCCGGGCGCATCGCCTCGACGGCGAGGCTGGCGCTGGTCACCCAATGGCCAATGATGCCGGCCATGAGCAAAACGCCGCCGAGCAAATGCACGAGCAGATAGCGGAAGGCGGCGCGACGGGCGGCCTCGGTGTCGGCGGCGATGATTACCACTGTGGAGCCCACCGCCATCAGCTCCCAAAAGATGAACAGCGTGATCAGGTCACCGGC
>CAYFSA010000249.1:0-2724 GCA_964345605.1 uncultured Ectothiorhodospiraceae bacterium | reverse complement strand
TGCTCCGACGCGGCTGCAACTTTTGGCTGACCATGGCGGCGGGCGTGGCGCTGACCTTTGCCAGTTTTCTGCTTACCGTTTGGATCTGCAAAAAGTTTGGGGTCGAGTTGATGCCCCAATAGGCTGTCACATCAAAATAGTCGTATTCTTCCATTCGTTTCTGAACGTCGAACATCGAACACTGAACATCGAATGAATCTGTCAGTCGACCCCGCTGGCGCGGGTTCGCTAAGAGTTGCAGGAATCCGCATTCGTCGGGAATACTGTCGCAAAAATCTGCGAAGAACCTAAACATTGAAGTCGCGTAGATCATTGGC
Organism: uncultured Ectothiorhodospiraceae bacterium; assembly: GCA_964345605.1. GTDB lineage: Bacteria > Pseudomonadota > Gammaproteobacteria > CAYFSA01 > CAYFSA01 > CAYFSA01. Next base: position 2,407 of record CAYFSA010000249.1, on the reverse strand, counting down.
TGCCGTCCATGATACAGACGGTTACCCCCAGCAGGTAGACCCTCACAGTCAATGCAAAGCCTATGAAAAAGTGTCCTTTCTGCGCCGAAGAAATCCAGGACGAGGCCATCAAGTGCAAGCACTGTGGCGAGTTTCTGGATGGAAGAACGCCACCCCAACCCATTGCGCAGAAGAAACTCCCCTGGTATTTCAGCAGTGCCTTTGTCGTCATTGCCACGCTCTCGGTCGGACCCTTCGCGCTGCCCGCTGATCTGGTGGCATCCGAAACTGGATCGGGCTTGGAAAATCGGCCTTTCGCTTGTCATCCTCGCGTTGAGCTGGTTGCTCCTGCTCGCAACTCGGCAGGCCCTCGTGACCTTGCAACAATACTATGAAATGCTTGATCTCTGAGCGTTCTCGTGGGGCAAAATTCACTCGTTATTTTCCATGAAGTGCGAGCTACAGGTCAAAGTAGTCCCCGGTGCCTCCCGCGATGACATTGCGGGCTGGCTGGGAGATGCGCTAAAGGTGCGCGTGAGCGCCCCACCGGAAAAGGGCAAGGCCAACGCGGCTGTCTGCAAACTGCTGGCAAAACAGCTGGGTCTGTGGAAAGGAGCAGTCACCGTAGTCCAGGGGCATGGCAGCGCGCAAAAGCGGCTGGCGATCAAAGGTATCGATGCCGCCGCGTTGAAAGCACGGCTGCCCCGATAATGCTCGGCCTCGATTAAAAGGTCAGTTCTTCGGAAGCCTGGTTCTAGATGGACCTCACGACCGGCATGACCTCGCTACCCGCTAAATACCACAAACTTGCTCCACGCCCTGACGAGCATTTATAATTTGAACTCCTGCAACCTGCTTTAATTGGAGCAGATCATTTTTGTCGCCTGTTACCAATAGATCGGCCCGCGACGTGACGGCGCAGGCAAGAATCCAGTTATCATCGGGATCCGGGGACTCCGTCCGAGGCACGGAAAGATACACGATCTCCGCCATGGAATCGATATTCTCCAGCAGCAAGCTCGCTTCAAAGCCATTAATGTAGGGCTGCAATTTCTCATAGCTCAGCACCCGGCGAAGCTCATTGATTTGCCAAGTCGATATTGCCAGCGTGAAGCGGTGTGCTTGCCATGCCTGGTAAAGCTGGTCAGGCGGGGTGTCTTTGGTCAGCAATGCGCTGACCAGCACGTTGGTATCAAGAACGAGTTTCACGCGCCCAATCCACAGACTCATCGATTGCCGCCTCGATCAATGCAGCGGGCGTCTCGGCATTGCGCTCTTTCACCGCCTCCACGGTTTCATGGAAAAGGGCTTGTCGCACCGCTTGATCGACGAACTTAGACAGGTCGCCTTTTTTCGCCCCGCGCAAGGCCAAGTGAGTGCGCACCATGCGGTTTGTCTTTTCAGGGATGACTAATGTCCATCGGCTCATAGAAGTATAAGCATACAAACGCACAAGATTTGTCAAATACTTTGGATATACTGATTCATAGCGCGGCGCCTCCGAGGGTTGGATCCGGCTGGCGTGCCAGGCGGGATAGGCGGAGCCGATCAAACCCACAAAAACACCAACGCAAAAAGAGGGCCAAGCAAGAGCACCCCGTCGGCCAGCACGCGAAAGACTTCAGTCGTAAGGCGCGCGCGTAATCCGTGCAGCAGCCCCAGCAGAACGAAACTTGCAAACAGCGCGCCTTTGAGTGGTGCCGTGAGGAAAATTGCGAAGAGTGCGCCCAGCCAGATGAGCGGCATCAGCACAGTCCCGCGAAGTTTGCCTGCCATCGAATGAACGCGCAGGTGCGCATCGACCCGGGACTCTTTTTTGCCAATTACCAGGCAATTCAGCAGACACAGGTAGCTGAACAAGGCGACAAAGGTGATGGGGGGCGGTTGAGGCAGCAGGATCGCGACCCCGGCAGCATAGATCAGGGCGACGCAGAGTTCTTTCGGGAAAAAGCGCCGGGATAGTTTTTGATTAAGAAAGGTGTAGAGCAAGCAGAACAGGAGCAGCCCCCCACCCTGCTTGAGCTGGGTGCCGGTGAGTTGCGTGGCGGCAACCAGGTTCACAATCAAAGCCAACGCGCCGATACGCCAGAGGCGGACGTGTTGGCGTTTGACGAAGCGATGCCGCGCCGAGAACAGTGTGCTGGCATCCCGCTGGGCGACATCAAAAAGCCGGTCCGCCGTATAGGTGAGCCAGACCGAGAGCCCCAGCACCAGGTGTGCGACCATGGACAACGGCAGATCCATCGCTGCTGCCAGCGCCGCCTGCCAAAATACGGCAATGAGTGCGGCATCGATGGCCAGCACGTTGGGCCATTGCCAGAGGGCGACGCTGCGCCTACAGCCCCGGTCATCGGCCCTGTTAACCCTGGCATGATGAGAAGCGTTTTGCATTTTTGACAATGGGATCAATCGGCTGCGGTTCAGCGCA
>CAYFSA010000248.1:0-2783 GCA_964345605.1 uncultured Ectothiorhodospiraceae bacterium | reverse complement strand
AATAGAGCTGCTCGATCTGTGCAGGTTGCCGTAGGCGTTGGCCCAGGGGGCTGAGCAGCACCAGCTCGATGCTATCCCGGTCGGGCAGGTCGTCATCGATGATCACCAGGTCAATCGGTGTGGAGTCCGCACAGGCTTGCTGCAGTTGTTGCAGACCGGCAGCGCCGGATTCGGCAGGGGATACAGGCAGGCCGAAATGCCGCAGCCAGTTACTGATAGGGTTGCGGCGGCGGGCGTTGGTATCAATCAGCAGTATGTGTTGTCCAGCGAGCTGCGGCGCAACCGTCAGTTCCTCACCGATCGTGGCCGCCGGCTGCATGACGACGGTGAACCAGAAGTCGGCTCCCTTGCCGGCCTCACTGATCACGCCGATGGTGCCGCCCATGGCTTCGGTCAAGCGTTTGGCAATCGCCAGTCCCAGGCCTGTGCCGCCAAAATTGCGGGTAATGGAGGCATCCAATTGCTGAAAGCTTTGGAACAGGACCGCTTGTTTGTCGGCCGGAATGCCTAACCCGGTATCGCTGACCGTAAAACGCAGCGTGAGCTTTGTCCCTGTGGTCTCGAGCAGTTCACAGTGGATCGCCACTTCGCCTGCATGGGTGAATTTGATGGCGTTACTGGTCAAATTGACCAGGATTTGGCGCAGGCGGCCGGGATCGCCCCGCAGCCAGATCGGCAGACCCGGCTTGCTGGCGCAGATGAATGTCAAATCCTTGCTATGCGCCTTAGGGGCCAGCATGCCGCACAGCTCGGCCAGCAAATTCATCAGGTCAAAGTCAGTAACATCCAGCTCCAGCATGCCGGCTTCGATTTTGGAAAAATCCAGGATGTCATTGATCAGATCGAGCAGGGTGCGCCCGCTGGCCCGCACGGTCCGGGCATAATGCTGCTGCTCCTCGGTTAATTCGGTATCCAGCAACAGCTCGGTCATGCCGATGACGGCATTCATGGGCGTGCGGATTTCATGGCTCATATTGGCCAGGAAATCATCCTTGGCCCGATTGGCGGCGGCGGCCTGTTCACTGGCGGCTTGCAGCTGCCGATTCAGCTCGAGCAGCTGGTTTTCCTTTTGCTTGTGCTCGGTGATATCGCGCACGACTTCGATGACCGCGATGATCTTGCCGGTCACGCGATCCAGCATAGGATTAGCATGCACCTCGACCCACTCGATCCCGAACTCGCTGGGTCCGGGTTTGACCTCAACGGCTTTGTCGCCGGTAGCGAATGCCCTGCGGGTGGGGCACGGGTCACAGGGTTTGTCGTCATGTTGAAAACACCTGAAACAGTACTGGCCTTCCAGCGGTAGCTGGTCGGCATACATTTGCCGCAGCACATGATTGGTCATGTGGATGGTCAGATCGGCGTTCAACACGCAGATACCGTCCTCAATGCTGTCGAACAAATGATGCAGGAACGCCTGGCTTTGCTCCAGCGATGCGCGGGTCTGGTTGAGGCTGGCGAGGGTTTGGCTGGCATCGCCGCTGATGGCGCGAAACTCCTGGACCGAGAAATCCGCTGGACTAAGCGATGTCGAGCCCTGTTCGGCGGCGGTGATGCCGGCGGCGAGCTGATGGGCTTCACGGCCGACGAACCTGGCGACCCGCTGGGTAACCTGGCGGCTGGCGACCACCACAATGGCACCAAAGCCGAGAATTGCGCTGAGCTGGCCGATGAGCTCCTGGCCGAGCCGCTGCCGGGTCGTTGCCACTGCTTGCTCGATATCATCGAGGTACAAGCCGGCCCCAACCGCCCATTGCCAATCCGGCACGCCTTGGGCAAAGGCGATTTTCGGAGCCGGCTCACTGCGGCTGGGCTTGTTCCAGTGGTAGCGGACAAACCCACCCTCGGGCTGCTTAGCCGCCGCGATCAGAGCCTGCACTGGCTTAAACCCATTGGGGTCGGTCCGTTCATAGATGTTTTTGCCGATCAGCTCGGGCTGGGTGCCGTTGACGAGCTCGATGCCATCATAGCTTTTGACAAAAATATAGCCGTCGCCCTCGGCGAAGCGGAACGCGCTCAGGATTCCCTTGATTTCCCTCTTGGTGGCTTGGTCGCTAATGCCTTGCTGGGCGTGTTGCGTGCGGATGACCGTGATTTGCGTGATGGCCTGCTGCACCACGGTCTGCAGCAAATGCTTTTTGTTGTCGAGGATATGAGTTTGCTGCCGGGACACTTCGCTTTGAAACGCCAGCCAAGATTGCATCAGACAGACGATCAGCAGCACCGCGATCAGCACGCCCAAGGCGCGATGCAACTGGCGTTTTAGGAGTTCAGCCAGGGAGAGGCATTGCCTGGTCGGTTGGCCAGCCTGTCGGCGTCTCATGGCCTGATGCTCCCTGGTCCCGGGCCAAGCACCGTATTGACCTCGGTAGTGCCGCTCGCCATGGTTGCCGGTGTTTTTGGGGTTGCCGGTGAATCGCGCATTGTTTACGGCTTGTTATAGCTCGGTGTAAAGGGGCAATGCCTTATTGGCTGCCGGCGAGCCCTTGACTGGGTAGTGTTTTTGTAAAATTATGTAAATAATCATAACGTAATTAAACGTAATAGATTTGAAACAAGCAAGTTACTTTGATCATCATGAAGCTTACTTCATGATAGGTAATGTGGCTATCAGTAGCAATACTAATGTCTTGAATGCGACGGATGTATCAGAAGATCGAACCACTGGCCTCGAACGACTTTTCCCATGCAAGCGATGAACTTGTAGCGCTTGCGAGAGTATGGGCAGAGCGGAAAGGGGAGCCAAACGGTACGCGATGCGTACCCTACGGGGCTACCTGGCT
>CAYFSA010000247.1:0-2802 GCA_964345605.1 uncultured Ectothiorhodospiraceae bacterium | reverse complement strand
CTCGGCAGCGGTGTTGATGGGTTTCGCGGCCGATGACCATCGGTAGAATCCGCAAGTCATCAGATGGCCGCTCTACCCATCCTACGCTTGCTGTTTCAGTGGCAGCAGCAGTACGGCGGCGAGCTGACGCGCCTGGCGGTGAGTCATGCCGCCTCGCTTGGTCAGTTCGACGGTTGGCAGGCTTCGCGGCCGGTGACTTTGTGGCACGTTGTTAAGGACTCACCGCAAGATGTTGCCGCAACAAGCTAATAATACCATGCCCCCCTGTCCCGCCTTATTCATCGCCGCCCCGGCCTCCGGTCAGGGTAAGACCAGCCTGACCGCCGCACTGGCTTATTACCATCGGCAGCAGGGCCGGCACGTGCGGGTGTTCAAGACCGGACCGGATTTCCTCGATCCCATGATTCTGCAGCAAGCCTCAGGACACCCCGTCTTGCCGCTGGATTTATGGATGGTCGGGGCTGAGGCCTGCCGGGCCAAGCTCCATGCGGCCGCACGACAAGCCGATCTGATCCTGGTGGAAGGCGTCATGGGGCTGTTCGACGGCGAGCCGTCCGCCGCCGATCTGGCCCAGCAGTTCAGCCTCCCGGTGGCGGTCCTCATAGATGCCAGCCGGATGGGCCAAACCTTCGCCGCGCTGGCGCTGGGTCTGGCGAGTTATCGACCGGATTTGCCCCTGGCCGGGTTTATCGCCAATCGCGTCGGCAGCGAACGGCATGCCCAGATGCTCACCGCGGGGCTGACTGACCAGACGCCGCTGCTGGCGACTCTGCCGCGGTTTGCGGCCACGCTGCCGGCACGCCACCTTGGGCTGGTACAGGCCGAGGAAATCGCGGATCTGGAAACGCGCCTGCAGGCGATGGCCGAGCCCATCGGCGCCACCGCACTCGCCGAATTGCCGGCGCCGGTGGCCTTCGCGCCGCCCGAGCCGGCCGCCGAACCGTTGCCGCGTTGGCTTGCAGGCCAGCATATCGCCGTGGCCCGGGATGCCGCGTTTGCCTTTGTGTATCAGGACAATCTCACTTGCCTCGAAGCCCTGGGAGCCCGGCTCAGCTTTTTCTCGCCCCTGGCCGATCGCACGGTGCAGGCCGACGCCATCTATCTGCCGGGGGGCTATCCGGAATTACATTTGCAGACCCTGGCCGCCAATCAGGCCCTGCAGGCCGCGCTGCGCACCCATGTCGAGGCCGGCAAGCCGCTGTATGCCGAATGCGGCGGGATGCTGTACTTGCTTGAGCAGCTCACCGACCAGGCCGGGCACACGGCCGCGCTGGCCGGCCTGCTGCCCGGCCGGGCGCAACTGCAACCGCAAGTCGCCGGGATCGGCATGCAGTCCCTGGCCCTGCCCGAGGGAACCCTGCGGGGGCACAGCTTTCACCATTCGCGTCTGCAGACGCCGCTGCAGCCGGTCCAGCACTGCCTTCGCCAAAGCAGCGACCGGCCGGGCGAGGCCTTTTATCGTCTGGGCGCCATCCGGGCCAGTTATCTGCATGGGTATTTCCCCTCCGCGCCGCGGGCGGCGGCAAGCTTGTTTCTGCCGTGAGCTTGCCGGGGTGCATGTCAAGATCGGCGGTTATGGCCTATTTGGGTGAGTTGAGCCTGCAACTCAAGGGCGAGAACGAAAAATACATTATCCTCCGCGTGAGGTGTCCGAAACAGGTTGACAGGTTCCGGCTGTATGCGGTGCCGGACCTGCTATCCTTTACGCAGATTATTCAGAGCATTCCATTCACTGCGGAGGTCTACGCATGTTCCTAGCCAGAATTGCTGTGCTGGTTGGCCTGATTGGCTGTCTGTTTGCCCCGGTGCAGGCTTGGGCGGCTGCTGATAATAAGCCGGCCGGGCGCCTGGCCAATGCCGAGGCGCATCTTGAGGCCGAGCATTATCGGCGCGCCATGATCGAGCTGAAAAACCTGTTGCAGGACGAACCGGACTATATCCCGGCGCGGTTGCTGCTGGCCGAGATTTATCTCAAGAGCGGCGAATTGGACTCGGCTGCCAAAGAGCTGCGGCGCGCGCAGGACTTGGGGGCCGAGCGGTCAGACTGGGTCGCCGAGCTGGCCCGGATTGAATTGGCGCAAGGCGAGCACGATCGCGTGCTCGATAAGCGGGCGCCGCAGGACGATGATCCGCCGGCCTTGCGGGCCGAATTATTGGCCCTGCGGGGGCAAGCCTTGTTGGCCGACGACCAACCGCAGGCGGGACAGGAGGCGCTCCAGCAGGCCTTGGCGCTGGCGCCGGACAACAGCGATGCCCATTTGGCCCTGGCGCGGCAGGCTTATCAGCAAGACCAGCGAGAGCAGGCGTTGGCGCATCTGCAGCAAGCGTTGGCTGGCGAGCCCGAACGGGTCCAGGCCTGGCTGCTCAAGGGCGAGCTGCTCCAGCAAATGGGCCGCTATGAGCCGGCGCTGGCCGCCTTCCGGGAAGCGAAAGCATTGGCGCCGGGGCGGCCCGAGGCCTATCTCGGCGAGTTGATGGTCTTGCTGGGCTCGCAGCAATGGGAGGCGGTGGCCAGCGCCTTGGAGGCATTGCCGGCCAAGCTGCAGGATGCACCCATCACCCGCTATTTCGCCGGGGTGCTGGCGCTGCGCCGCGGCAACATCGACCAAGCGCGGGCCGCCCTTGAACAAGCCCGTCAGGGTGGTTTTGAGCGGTCCCAAATGAATCTATTGCTGGGCATGATCTACTATCGCCAGCAGCAATTGGAGAGCGCGGCGACTGAATTGAAGGCCTATTTGCGCGCGCAGCCCGGCCAGCTTCCCGCCAGCAAGCTGCTGGCCGCGGTCCATCTCAAACAAGGCG
>CAYFSA010000246.1:0-2815 GCA_964345605.1 uncultured Ectothiorhodospiraceae bacterium | reverse complement strand
GACATCCCTGGTTGTGGTGGCCCTTTGGGGAATGGTCGAGCTTCTGCCGCTGGCACCCGGTATCGACGTGCAGCTGATCAAGGAAAGCCTCAAGCCGCTACTCGTCGAGCAGCGCTTCTCGGTCCTGGATACCCTGCAAGCGATCATCGGGGTCTGCATTGTCGGCCTTGCGCTAGCGCGTCTGGTAGGGGAACGAGCAAGCCGCTCCTGGCTGATCCTTGTCGAGTTGCTGGTGCTTGTGGCAAAGCCATTTATTGCTGTCGTTGACCTCGACTTATCGACCGTCATCGGTTTCGTAATAGGCTATCCGGCCTGGGTAATGCTCCTGCAAATGGCACAGCGGCAGCGTGCCGCTGTGCTCTTAGCGGGGGTTGGCGTCATCATGACTGTTACCAGGCTTGAGCCATTCCAACTGGCGCAGGAGATCAATCCCATGATCTGGATTCCATTCGCCGATCTCCTTGAAGGGTCGATGCTAAACAATTCTCGCTCCCTCGTGGACAGCTTGTTCATCTATACAACCATTCTCTGGTTGGTTCGGTTGCGCGGCCGATCACTCATTCTCGCAAGTGTCTTGCTAGCCCTGTGGGTCGCGTTACTTGAATTTACACAGATCATTCTCTCCGGGCGGACACCGGCGGTAACCGAAATGTTGTTGGTTTTCCTCGTCAGTGCCACTGTTGCTTACTTAAAGGACACCCCCGAACTTGCTAATGAGCAGCATGCACCCGTTTCGCGGTATGTGGAAGCCTTCGAAGCGCAGTCATCGAGTTCCTATAAAATCTATCTGCGGCTCCAAGTGTTGCTCAACTTCGCAGTCACCGCGACGCTTGGTGCGACCGTGCTGTGGTTTGTTGTGCGATTACCCGACGCTCCCTATAACCTGCGTGAATTGCTACAAGGCGATTCCCACCTGGTTGCGGCCTGGGTTTTCGTGCTGGCTTTGCTTTGGATGGGCGCTGGGGCCGCATGGATGGCTGATCGGCTCAATCGCACACACTGGCCTCTCGTCCAAATACCGGTTGCCGCATTCGCTGCTTCGATGGTAAGCCTGCTGTTATTCAATCTCAGCATGACGCAGGAGAGCATCCGTGATTTGGCCGGCTCGACAAACTTGTACTGGTTTGTGACTAACAGGGATATATGGGGAGAAACTGGCCGATCATTGTTTCTAGCGATATCTCCGGAGCTGCTCTCAGTCATTGAACGTACCGTGCGCTATGCCGCACTATACAGTCCGTTGATCGTTGTCCTGGCCATCGTTCAAGCGGCTTATGTTAAAATTAATGACAGCAGTCGTCCGGTTATTACACGCGTAATCTGGTGGTCGCTCAATGCCTTACCCTGGCTAATGCTGTGCAAAGCCATTGCCTTCGATTGGGCGTCGACCGACAACATCAACGAGCTTATTGCACGCCAAGGACCGCTCGGTATCAGCGGCGAAGGCTATCTGTACGCGCTCATGATCGTTATCGCGGTGAATGCGGTTTTTATCGCGCAGATGCGCTCTACAGGCGCAACAGTCCTTGGGGTTCTGATCAGCGTCATCTTCTGGCCACTCGGCTGGTGGCTGCTCAATCAGGGGCTCGAAGATCAGGTCCATAAATATGGACTGACATTCTCTGGTATACAGTTCCTGCTGGGCCCAAACCGGATCGATCTACTCAGCGAGCAATCCTTGCTGGGGCGTTGGATCGCTTTGCAGACTATGGGTGTTTTAGTGTTAGCGGCTGGATTGCGACTCGCGCAGCCTTTTTTCTTAATATCCAGAACTGCAAAAACAGCGACATGCCCCGGCAATGCCGTGGTTAAATCAGCGCAATATAAATGCCACGAGGTTTAAACCTATGCCCGAGTCAGCTCGAGGTCTTGGACTAAAAAGCCTATGAAGCAGCCGTTTGTTAGTTTCCTCCCAGGACGAAAGGGCCGGTTATTGCTCACCGGTTTTCCGCCAGCAGGCCATGCAGGCTCGGCTGATACGCGTTGGCTGATTTTCGTTCCTCCCTTCGCCGAGGAGATGAACAAATCCCGGCGCTGCATGAGCCTGCTCGGGCGGGCCCTGTCTGAACAGGGTATAGGGCTTTTGATTTTCGATTTGTTTGGTACCGGCGATAGCGAAGGCGATTTTGCGCAGGCCGATTGGCCAACCTGGCTGGCTGATCTGGAGACCGTCCGGCAGTGGCTCAACGAGGAGTACAGCGCAGCGCACATTGATTTGATCGCGCTGCGGGGCGGGGCGCTATTGGCCTGGGATTATCTCGCCCGGAACGCGGCCCCGGTCGAGACTCTGGTGCTCTGGCAACCCGCGCTGAGCGGCAAGCAATGGCTTACCCAATTTCTGCGCCTGCGTACTGCGGCAAGTATGATGGGCCAGAGGGCACGGGAGAGTACTGCCGAGTTGAAACAGCAGCTGGCCGCGACCGGGATACTCGAAGTGGCCGGCTATACTCTCTCCGCGGCACTTGCCAATGGCTTAGAAGCCGTGCAGCTGGGTTCATGCGCAGACAGATCGGTTCAGGCGATCAAGTGGTTCGAGGTTGTTGCTCCCGAGCAGGCTGCCTCCCCGGCGACACAGCGTCTGATAGCGCAATGGCGCGATGAAGGCGTACCGGTTACTCTGACGCCTGTGATTGATGATGCCTTCTGGCTGACGCAGGAGATTGCTGAAGGACGGGGTTTGATCGAGGCAACGGTGTCGCAGCTAGGCTGACATTTTATTTATCCTTTGAGCTTTGGGGCATTTGGATGACTACCGAACTCTATGAACAGGACTTTTTGCGCTGGACTGAAGAACAAGCGGTATTAATCCGTTCTG
>CAYFSA010000245.1:0-2823 GCA_964345605.1 uncultured Ectothiorhodospiraceae bacterium | reverse complement strand
AGCCGACCAGAATCGGTGGAACGGGGCGGTTGAGCTTGTCGCACTCGAATGGTTTTTCAGTATTGCCAGGGCTGTCGGGCGCGGTGGCAGTTGGAGCGGGCTCAGTGGGCGATGACGAAGTGCGCGGTGGCGGCGCGCGTGCGGGCTGTGGCGGCGGCGTGACCCATTGTTGGGCGGGGCGCCGCGAACCGGATTTGCCTGGCCGGCCCGCTCGCGAGCCGCGGCCGAAAGCGAGCAGCACCGCCGCCAGCAAGCCGGCGACTAATAACACTGCTCCGCCAATCACCCATGTGTGTAGCGTCACCGTTGCCTCCCTGGGTTAGCCGCTGCCTGACAGATGTTCGATGATACGGAATCCAGCCGCATAAGTGCCGATAATCGAGCCGAGCGTACTGAATAGAAAGACGAGCAAAATACGGGTAACCCGATTCTGCCACCACCCTTTCAGGCTGGTGGTCTCCTGTCGCAGCCGATTGAAATCCCCCACGGTGGGACGGCGTAAATAGGTCTCGATCGCCGCGGTCGCCATGCCCGCGCCGACGGTTGGGTTCAATGAGGTCAGGGGCGCGGCGCAAAAGGCGCCGATGACGGTCAATGGATGCGCCCTGGCAATAGCCGCGCCCAGCGCGCTCAGCCCGCCGTTGAATAAGACCCATTCGCTGATCAGCCGCCAGCCCAATTCGCTGCTGCGGCTGAAGCCCAGAGCAAAGCCGCTGAGTACCAGGATCACGATGGCCCAGGGCAAGAGTTTCGGCCATAGTGAGGCTCTGGGGGTTTGGTCCAGGCGGTCGATCAGGGCCTGAGGCGGTTCCTCGCCGGGGCTTTGCAGATGTTGTGCAATGCCGCGCAGATGGCCGGCGCCGACCACGGCTAGAATATGGCGGTAGGGTTGCTTCTCGCCGGCTTGCTGCAGGCGGGCGGCCATGTACTGGTCGCGCTCGGCGATCAGTGGATCGTAGAGGGCTTTGGCCTGTTTGGCGAATTGTACGAAGGTGCTCTCCAGCAGATCGCCTTGCTTGAGCTGTTCGATTTCGTCTTCGGTGATGTCCTCGCGCGCGACGATGCTGACCAGCAGCCCGGAAAACAGGTACAGCCGCTGCCACCAGGGCACGCTGCGATAGACTCGCCGCAGGGTCGTGCCGACTTCCCGGTCGATCAGCACGACCGGCAGATCGTGCTGTTTGGCTTGCTCGATGGCGGCCCGCATTTCCGCGCCTGGCTCGATGCCGAATTGCTCGGCGAGGCGTTGTTGGTAGGCGCCGAGGGCGAGGGTGGCGGTAACCATCGGTGCCTGGCCTTTGCGGATCACTTGGAACAAGTCCATGCGGCTCAGGGCATCGGGGTCGATGATATTGCGATGCCGGCTGGCACACAGCTCGATGGCCACGGCGTCGTAGGCACCGCTGTCCAGCAGCCGCCGCACCTGTTCGGCGCTGGCGCGCGAGACATGGGCGGTTCCCAGCAGAGTGATATGCTTGCCGTCGATCTCGAGGGTGGTTTGGGGCTCGTCGGGTTGCGTTTGGCTCATTAAAGTCCGGGTCGTTCAGTGTCATTCAGGATAACGGTTGAAGGTTAGCGCGCATTACAGCGACAGCTACCCTAGCATATCCGTATCGGCTATAGTGACTTGAACGAGCTACCATACCGGATTCAGCGAGGTGGGCAAATGGTTGGTCGAGCGGGCCGGATTCGCTAAGCTTGAGACGTCATCCTTGCCAAAGGTATCGAGGCGTTGTTCGCGACGGCTGCCAATCCCGCATTTCTTCAGCAAGTTACCCGGCCCACCAGCGGCTGGCGCTATCCCTATTATGCCGGCGCTTTGCATGAGGCACCGCTCGGCACGCCTGTCGCTGACCAGACGCCAGCCCTGTTGCGCAACCCTTGGCGCGGGCTCGGTCGGCGCCTGTTGGCGGCGGGGTATGTTGAATGGCGGTACTATGCCATTGTCGCGCGCGCCTTTCATGGCATTGTCGGCCTGGCTTTAGTCAATCCCGGTCAGCATTTCCCGGGCCTGGCCGAGGGCGGGCTGTTGGTGATCGTGACCGGCGTGGGCGAGGGCGTTTCTCCCCAGGCAGCGTCAGCGGCGGCGGGCGATTTGCCGGCCCTGACGTGGATGCAGCTGTTCCCGCCAGCTAGCCTGCAATTCACCGGCGATCAATGGCAATACCTGCGAGCCGAGTATGCCGGGCACCGCCTGTGGCTGGAGCAAACCACGCCTGCACAGGCAACATTGCAGCTCACCACTGGTTGTGGTTTGTTTTTGCGTATGACCCATTGTGGCTTGGCAGGGCGAGCACTTGCGCCCGTCACGGCGAACGATTTGCGACGCACGCCGGGTGGCCACTGGACGGTTCATTGCCCATCGCCGGTTGCCGCAACCACAGGTGAGCTCCATCTGGCACCTCGCATGGCCCAGACGCTGAATGGCAAGCCCGGTGGCGATACCAGTCGCTATGCCAGCAGCACGATACTCAAGCGGCTTGCCCAAGGGCCTGTCGAATTCAGCTGGCAGAACGCTAGCGGCTATTACGAGCATAGTTTCGGCAGTCAGCCGCTGCCGCTGTTCGGCTGGGACTTTCTATTTGTACCGGATGCCGAGCACGGTAGTGCGGTCGTGCTGCAAACCTATCGCGGCAGCCGGCAATTACGCTATGTCGAGGTATGCTGGCTGCGGGCCGGAGAGCTCCACTATCAGCGCTTTGGCGCGAGGGAAATACGCCTGTTATGGCAGGCAAGCCAATCTGACCCGTTAATCGGCGTGCGCCTGCCGACCCGGCGCCGGGTCGTGGCGGCGAATGCAGAACTGCGCCTGGAGCTCGATAA
>CAYFSA010000244.1:0-2826 GCA_964345605.1 uncultured Ectothiorhodospiraceae bacterium | reverse complement strand
GTCATGACACAGCCAGGTAGCGAATAGCGCCGGTTGTGCGTATGCTTGATTGGATTCGATCGGTAATGGCAAGCTGCCCCGCCACTCAGTGATATCAACGCGAGAGCGACCCCACATGGCCCAGGATTCTGAACACACGGCTCAGCTTCCCGACCTCAGCCAATGTGAGGCCGAACCCATTCATTTGTCCGGCGCTGTGCAGCCGCACGGCGTGTTGTTGGTTTTGCATGGCCCGAGTCTGCAAATCACCCAGGTAACACCGACCTGCCAGGACCTGCTCGAGCTGGCGCCGCCAGCCTTGCTCGACCAGGCTCTGGAACGTGTGTTCGGTGAAGACTTAGTCGAGCGAGTCCAGGCCGCCTTGGAGCGGTTTCGTGCCCTGCCGCTGCGGCCGGCTTATTTTAGCTGGCGATCGCTGCAGGGGCGGGATTTCAATGGCTATGTGCACCAAACGGGCGATCTGGTAGTGCTGGAATTGGAGGTGGTGCCGGCCCGGCGGCCTGTGCTCGGGGACGCGTTAACCCTGGCCGTGCGGGGCTTTGACGCGATTCGCTCGGTACCGGAACTGCCGACCAAATTACAGCGTGCGGCAGACTTGTTTCGGGAGCTCACCGGCTATGATCGGGTGATGATTTATCGCTTTGATCCGGTCGACTGGCATGGTGAAGTCGTCGCCGAGGCCTGCCGGCCAGAGCTGGAACCTTACTTGGGGTTGCATTATCCGGCCTCGGATATTCCGGCCCAGGCCCGCCGGCTCTACACCGTCAACCATACCCGTGTGATCGTCGATCGCGACTACACCCCATCCCCCCTGGTTCCGGCCATCAACCCCAGCAGCGGCCAGCCCCTGGATCTTTCTTTGAGCGTGTTGCGCAGCGTCTCGCCAGTGCACCTGGAGTATTTGCGGAACATGGGTGTGCAGGCGACCTTGAGCGTGTCTTTGCTGGTCGAAGGGCAGCTCTGGGGCTTGATCGCCTGTCACCATAACTCGCCTTATCAGATTTCCCTGGAGATGCGCGAGCTGGTGGATTGGATGGGGCAAGATTTGGCCACCCAAATCACGTTAACGACAGCCGAGCAGAGCCGTCGCTATCATGACGAGCTGGCGCATTACCGCGAATCGGTCCTGACGGCAATCCGGCAGGGCGAGCGGCTGGCGGCGCTGGTAACTGGCGCCCAATATACCGATCTGCTCAAAGCGGTGGCAGCCGATGGGATAGCCCTGATATTCGGCGACCATATCGTAACTGCCGGGACAACGCCTGCTAAGGATCGCATCCTCGACATCGCCGCCGGTTTGGGTCAACCCTGCGGCAGTCAAGGCGGGCAGCTGTTTGTCACCGATTGTTTGAGCGAGCATCTGCCCAGCATGACGGCTTTGGCCGGCACGGCTGCCGGGCTGGCCATGTTTCCCTTGGCAACCGAGGATCAATGCCACCTGATTTGGTTTCGGGGTGAACAACTGCGTCAGGTAACGTGGGGAGGCAATCCCAACAAAGCCGCCGAAATCGATGCCAGTGGCCGGATCAGTCCCCGCCAGTCCTTTGCCGCCTGGCGCGAAACCGTTCGGTTGCGGAGCCTGCGCTGGACGCCCGAGGAGCAGGCCTCCGCCCGGGAACTCGGCAGGCTGATCGATATCGAGCTGCGCAAACACGCCGAGGAGCAGCTGCGCTGGCTCGAGGCCCTGCTCAAAACCTCGATTGAAATTATTGGCGAGGGCTTTGCCGTATATGATCCAAATGACGCTTTGGTCTTCTGTAATGAGGAATACCGCCGACTCTACTATGCCGCTGCCGACTTGATCGAACCGGGGCGGCAATTCGAGGAGATTCTGCGTTATGCGGCCGCTCAGGGCCAGTTCCCGGAAGCGCTCGGATGCGAGGATGCTTGGCTTGTCGAACGGCTTCGACGCCATCGGGACACGGCTAACCTGCAGGAGTCGCTCGAACCGCTGGCCGATGGCCGCTGGATCAAGCTCAAGGAATATTACATCCCGAGTGGCTACATTGTCAGTGTGCCGGTGGACGTAACCGATATTTACCGTGCCAAGCATGCCGCCGAAGCGGCCAACATTGCCAAAAGCCAATTCCTGGCCAATATGAGCCACGAGATCCGCACCCCGATGAATGCTATTATCGGCACGACTTATTTGTTGCAGGATACTGAGCTGACGGCGGAACAGCGCGATTATGTCGACACCATTTTGACAAGCGGCCGTGCCCTGATCGAATTGATTAGCGACATTCTGGATATTTCTCGGATCGAGGCCGGCAAGCTCACCCTGAAAACCGAGCACTTTGACCTGAAGGCCCTGATCGCTGAATTGGGCAAAGCCCTGCAGCCCCTGGCTCAGGAAAAATCATTGACGTTGACATGGCGCCTGGGACCGGACGTCCCGGCTTGTCTGCAGGGTGATCCGGACCGGCTGCGCCAGATCTTGATGAATCTGGCCGGTAATGCCATTAAGTTTACCCAGGCCGGCCAGGTATCAATCCAAGTCGAGCCGGGCCCAGCCGCTGACCAAACGCCGTCCCGGGCCTTGCTCCAGTTCGCCGTGCGCGATACCGGTATTGGCATCGCGCCAGAGCAGCAAAATGGTCTGTTTGACTCCTTCAGTCAGGTCGATGCCTCGATGACCCGCCAGCATGGTGGCACCGGCCTGGGTCTGGCCATTAGCCAACAATTAGTCCATGCCATGGGCGGCACCATTGGTGTTAACAGTGAACTCGGCCAGGGTTCCGAATTTTGGTTCACGGCGTATTTTGGGCACGCTGCCAGCACCGCAGCGCCGGTCAGGGACAGGGTTCAAGACACCACCGCCCAGGA
>CAYFSA010000243.1:0-2851 GCA_964345605.1 uncultured Ectothiorhodospiraceae bacterium | reverse complement strand
AGGCTTGACAATGTTTATCCCATTGATAAAGCGTCATCCTTGGCAAATTGACTCGGTTTTTGAGTCACATTGGCTTCTGAAATCACCAGAAAGCGATCTGTTGTCCTGCAAGCTAGCAAGGCTTTATGGTCTTGCCAAAACGCGCTAACTTACTTGCCCATAAACCGTTTCGTTTGCCATAACCGGATGCTTATCAAATAGCGTCTTTGCCGATTCATGAGTCATTGATATGTTTTTGCGCCTGCTTGAATTGAGTCACTGTTTACCCGAACGGGCTGCCTGGGAGCGCCTGAACGAAGGGATGCCCGCCAATTATGACCGCGGGCTGGCGCTTTGCTTTGGCCCGCAGGGTGAGTGGCGCGGTGTGAAAACCTACCAGGGGAATCAGGGGGTGGTGTATCGCTCGGGGCCGTCCAATGGAACCAACTTTACGCCCTGTTGCAAGCTTGCCGGTAATACAGCCAATCGGCTCGCGGCAACCACTGAGGCACTGTTGAACAATGCCGCTGAACTTGACGAGGCTGAGCGGGCCTGGCTGACAGCCAGTCTAGAGACGTATCGGGCCAATCAAGACGCTATCTGGGAGACGGTCGAGGCAAAACGCCAAGCCGCAGGGATTGATGATAAAACCCATCGCGGTTATGTCTTCTGGGCCGATGAGCAGATGAGGCCGGTGTATAGCTGGCCAGCGACCAAGGCCTATCTGGTCGAGCGGGCAGCCCTAACTTATGCGCAACGCGGTGGTGAACGGCAGGCCGGTACCTGTGCCGTTTGCGGCCAGGGTGAGCGGACGGTTTATGGCAATTTTGCCGTGCTAGCCTGCTACAACCTGGACAAACCCGGCAGTATCGCCGGCGGTTTTCAGGCCCATCAGGCCCATCGCAATTTGCCGGTCTGTGCCGACTGTGCGCTAACCGTCGCCGACGCGTTTCAGTTCGCCAAGATCCATCTGGCCAGTCACATGGCCGGCCAGCGGTATTTGATCCTGCCCTACAGTAACGATCCCGCGGTGCGCGAGGAGCTTCAGTATCGCTTCACCCGCCGCCCGGAGCGGTTTCAACTGGGTCAGCAGGCCGATTTGCTCAGCGATGAAAATGCGCTGCTTGATGAGTTTGCCGAGCAGGGTGATCAATTGGCGTTTGCGTTGATCTTTTACGCGGATAACCAGGCCTCCTGGCAGGTTAAAGCCGAAGTGCAGGAGGTTTTGCCCAGCCGGCTGCGGGCCTTGCAGGCCGCCGCGCGGCAGATCGAGCAGGCGCCTGAGTTATGGGTCCGTCACCAAGACAGTACCCGACCCACCCGGATTACGGCGCAAACCTTTAAAAATTTCGCCGGCAATCGCGTTAAATTCAGTGAGGCAACCCTGCGCGGCTGGCTGACGGCATTGTTTGCCGGTGAGCGCATCGACCGCCGGCATTTCCTGCACGCCCTGGTCGAGCGCCTGCTCAGCACCGGCCGCACCGAAGCGAACATTCCGCCTTGGCTCACCCAGCAGGCCTGGGGATTGTATCGCTACGCCTGTTTAACCGGCTTGCTTGAACCTGAATATAAGGAGCCACATCCCGCTATGTCCGAGCTGATTCCCAACAGTGCGTATGGCCGTTATGTCCAAACGCATGCCGATTTTTTCTCAACCCCGGAAACCGTGGTGGCCTTTTTAACCGGCTGCTATGCCGCGCAGGTCGTGTCGGTGCAGCGCCAGGAGCGCGGTGCCGAGCCGTTTGCTAAAAAGTTTATCGGCCGGCGGTTGTCACGGCAGGCGTTGCAGCGCCTGTATGCCGAGGGCCATAGCAAATTGGCGCAATACGACAAGCTTGGTTACGTGATCACCGGCCTGGACCCGGATCTGGCTAATGCCTGGGTGGTATGCGGGGACACTTGGCAGATCAGCGATGATGAGGCGACGTTCGCCTTCACCCTGGGGTATAGCCTGGCATATCGCATTGGGCAGTCGGAACGGGCGGCGGCTCCGGCTTAGCCGCTTGCTGCGTTGCCAGCAGGTGCTGTTTAGATCGGCCTCGGCCGGTCGCCCCTGTCGGTTGCTTGATGTCACTCGATTTTTTACGTCTTTATTGTTTACTTTGGAGCTCGCTCAATGACCGCCATTCAACAACGCTATGAAATTCTTTTCTTGTACGAAGCCCGTGATTGCAATCCCAATGGCGACCCACTGGACGAGAATCGGCCCCGCACTGATCCGGAAACGGGTGAGGCAACCGTCAGTGATGTACGCATCAAGCGGACCGTGCGGGATTATTTTTTGCATCAGGTGCCGGATGTCGAGACGCGCCTGGCTCAGGGTCGGGAGGTGCTGATCCGCGATACCCTCAAGCCCGATGGCCATTTATCGGAGGGTAAGGACCGCGCCGAGCAGTTCCTCAGTGAAGCCGCCAAGGGCAAAAAGGGCGAAGCCAAGCGCCAGGCCCTGGAGCAGGCGGTCCTCACCGGCTGCATCGATGCCCGGCTGTTCGGCGCGACCCTGCCATTGGGCAAAAAAGAGGCCTCTTTGCAGCTGACCGGACCGGTGCAATTTTCGGCCTTTAATCGGTCTTTGCACCGGGTCAGCCCGACCCTAGTGCAGCAGACGGCCGCCTATGCCGGCAATGCCTCATCGAACCAGAAATCCTTGGCCGAGCGATGGCTGTTGCCGTATGCTTTGATCGCCGTGTACGGCGTGGTCAACGAGACGGCGGCGCAGACCACCGGTCTGGGCGAGACGGATCTGGACGCCTTGTTGACCGCCCTGTGGCAGGGCACGGCAGCGCTGAACAGCCATTCCAAGATCGGCCATGAGCCATTGCTGCTGGTCGCGGCTGCCTACCAGCCCGGCTATCGGCTCGGGGCGCTCAGC
>CAYFSA010000242.1:0-2893 GCA_964345605.1 uncultured Ectothiorhodospiraceae bacterium | reverse complement strand
GGCCAGCGGCGAGGAAACCGGCGGGGACGTGATTTATACCATCGAGCTGGATTGATAATGCGTATGCAACGCCGATGAACGTGTACTTGTAGGTGCTTTTACTTGTTAGGTGCGACTTTAGTCGCACTCTACAAGGTCAGGCGCTTTTCCGGGAATCACTTTACCTAAGCCATTGCTGCAGGAGCTCGGCCAGGGGCTGGGGATTGATGGGCTTTGCCAGGTAGCCGTCCATCCCGGCGGCTAGGAAGCGCTCGCGGTCGCCGCTCATGGCATGCGCAGTCATGGCGATGATCGGCACCTGGAAATTGCTGACTGCCGATTCAAGGCCGCGAATGTGCCGGGTGGCTTCCAGTCCGTCCATGTCCGGCATCTCAACATCCATAAGCACCAGATCGTAATGTCGGACCTGCAAGGCCTCCAGCGCCGCGCGGCCGCTGTCAACGGTATCGACGGTTTGCCCCAGTTTGGTCAAAACACCCGCCGCAACCTTGCGGTTGATTGGGTGATCGTCGACGACCAAGATGCTGCCCTTGGTGTTCACGAGCTTTTGACGAGCTTGGGTGACCGCACCTTGCTGGTCGCCGGCTGGAGGTCGCTGGTCGCCGGCTGGAGGTCGCTCGCCGGCAGCGCTGGTGCGCTTAGTGAGCAGGACAGTGAACCAGAATTCTGCGCCTTGGCCGGTCGCGCTGCGCACCCCGATTTCCCCAGCCATGGCTGCGACGAGCTGTTTGGCGATCGCCAGCCCCAGGCCGGTACCGCCGAAGCGACGGGTGGTCGAAGTCTCGACTTGCTCGAATTTACGGAACAGATTGGCTTGCTTGTCGACGGGGATACCGATGCCGGTATCACGTACCGTGAAATAGAGCTGGACTGAGTCGACGGTTTCTTCAAGCGTTTTGACCTGGATAGCAACTGTGCCCTGGGAGGTAAATTTGATGGCATTACTGGCCAGGTTCATGAGTATCTGGCGCAAGCGGGTGGGATCACCCTGCAGCGCAGTAGGTGTACCGGGCATGGCGCTGCAATGGAATTTCAAGCCTTTGTCCCGGGCGCGAATCGCCAGCATAGCAGTGAGTTCGTCCAACTGCTCTGCCAGGTCGAAATCGAGCTGCTCCAAAATAAGCTTGCCGGCCTCGATTTTCGATAAATCCAGGATATCGTTGATCAGTTCCAGCAGGGTTTTGGCACTGGTCTGCACGGTCTGGGCATAGCTGCGCTGTTCCGCGTTTAGATTAGTGTCCAGCAGTAGCTCGGTCATGCCTATGAGGCCGTTCATGGGCGTGCGGATTTCATGGCTCATGTTAGCCAGAAACTGGCTTTTGGCTTGATTGGCCTGCTCAGCGGCAGCAATGGCCTCGTTTAAAGCCGCCTCTTGTCGCTGGCGTTCGGTAATGTCCCGCACGAACTGTATAACATTGAGTACTTGTTCGGTTGCCGCATCCTTGACGGGATAGGCCAATATTTCGAGCCAGCTGGTGGCATCTTTACCGGCTAAAGGTTTGGTCACCGCGGCCGGCTGGCCGGTTTCAAAACAACGTAAGACCGGACAATCCTCGCAAGGACCGTCTTGTGTTTCTGTGCGAAACAGACACTGTTTATTATCGGGCGTACCACTCTGGCTGTAATAATCATGCATGACCTGGTTAGCCAGGCGTACAGTGAAATCGGGATTGATGACGCCGACCCCATCCTGAATGCTTTCGAACAAGTTATGCAGAAAGTCCCGGCTATTGCGTAACGACTCTTTGGCCTTACGGGCAGAAATATCTTCGATAATGCCGTCGAAATACCGCTCACCATCAGCACCACGCCGCAAGCGAGCAGTAATCGACCCCCAGATGGAACGGCCTGTGAGAGTTTTGAGCTCGACTTCGCATGCCAATATTTCGCCTCTGGCTAACAGATCATTGCTCAAACGTTGGTGGGCGTTCGGATCTCGGTAAAGATCAGCCACTGGGTATTGTTGTAGCTCGGTCTTCGACCGGGCCTCGAAGATCCGCAGCATGGCCGGATTGACGTCCAAAAAATGGTCTTGGCTACCCGGTTTGCCGCGATAAACACCTACCGGCAAGGAATCGACCAGTCGTTTGTATTGCTGCAGGTATTCCTGGTAGTGCAGAGCATCGGTGACATCATGGATGATGGAATGCAGGTAATGCCGGTCACCCACCCGGACCGGTCCGGAGTAAACGCGCACATCGCGAATCTCGCCAGATGCTAAGCGATGGCGAAAATTGAAATGGCGACGCTGCGCGCTGCACGCCTGGGCCATTTGGGCGCGGACTTCGGCTTCGGTTAGGCAATTGAGGTCCTGAATATGCAACTGCTTGATGGCAGCCAGCGCATAACCGTAATAATCCAAGGCAGCCGGATTGGCATCCACGATCGCACCGCTCTCGGGGTCGATAAGCAGTTTGGGCGCGGTGTTATTGCGGAACATCTCTTCGTAGTATTGGCGGGCTTGGGCTTGCTCGCGTTTCCCGGCCTGAAGATCGTGGAGAATCTGCTCGGCCTGCTCGAGGGGCATCGCTTGCAGATCCGCCAACGACAAGTAACTTTGCTCGATGGGCGACGCTTGCGGCTGTAAACCCGCCGCAGCAAGATCATCGGTCATCAAGTTAGGGAGGACGGGTTCGTGATCTTGATTCATGGCTATGCAAACCCAGTGGTTGTGGCCGCCCTGCGGCAAAACGCTAAAGCCAAATATAGCATCAAGTATCGCATTATGGTCATAGTGACATGGATCACCCCTGGACTTCATATAAGACTAAACTTTGTACAAACTGTGGCTCCGGCCAACCCGGGCCCGGTAGGCTGGCCTCATTGCCGGGTCGGGGAATCCATTGAGCAAAAGCTGCCCCAATGTTTGCACGCATGTTAATCAATACAGTTT
>CAYFSA010000241.1:0-2895 GCA_964345605.1 uncultured Ectothiorhodospiraceae bacterium | reverse complement strand
CGGCGCAGGCAGTTTCGATGTTCGTCTCAAGATTGCCCGTGATAACACCGCCAAATCATGATCTGGGACACCCTCTTATTAGCGCCCCTGACAGACCGGCAAGCAGCCGCGCGTGAACGCCTGGATTCCCTGCGCGGGCAAATCAACCAGGCTCAACAGCAAATCGCCGCCACCACTGCCCAGCTCATGGCCCTCCAAAAAGCAGACACTCCAGCGACACTGGCCCGGCTGCAACGGCTTGTCGCGCAAACCGAAACCGATGTCAAAGCCCGCCTGGACCGGCTTATCCCTCCCCAACGCATGGTCGCGTTGCTGCGGGATCTGCTGGCCGAGCGACCGGATCTTATCTGGCTGAGTTTGCGCCGCGTTGCGGTCGAGCCCTTGTTATCGGATAACACCGCGAGCCATACCGTGACTGACACCGCCAAGCTGTTCCGGCATCGCTTCGAACTGGTTCTGCAAGGCCCGTTCCAGGCGATCATGGCCTACCTCGAGCATATTGAGACCATGCCCTGGCCGCTGCAGTGGGACAGCCTAGAACTGGCCGTGACCACCTACCCCGAAACCCGAGCCACTTTGACACTTGCCACACTGGGACAGGACGACGAATGGTTAGGCATTTGACCCGCTGGACCGACTTGCTGCCGGAACGCCTGCTGCTGCTCCCGCTGCTGATGGGCCTGTGCGGCCATGCAGGCAGCGCCGACTTAGCCGATCCTTTCCGGCCGCCGCCACTAGACAAGGCCAATACCAAGCCGGCGACCCCTGAAGTCAACGCCGGTGGCTGGCAATTACAAGCGATTCTACTCGGCCCTGACCGACGGCTGGTCGTCATCAATGCCCAGGTCCTGCGCGTCGGCGAACGTCTCGGCGAAGCCGTGGTTCGCGAGATCGCGGCCGACCGGGCGGTGCTGGAGCACAACGGCGAGCGTTTTACGCGCTCCCTCCGCCAAGCGCCTGCCGAACCGAGCCGCACCCGTATTCAGCCAAGCGCTCCCAACTCGGCCACGACACCATGATTGCCAGCCATTGTCCTCGCAGCATGGCCTTGCCCGGGGTGAATACCTCGAAACCGATCGGCACGCTTGCCTGGCTCGGCAGTCCTCGGGGTGTTGGGCTTATTGACAGCCTGTGCCACCCCGGACGAGCCTCTCAACCGCCACAACACCCCCACACTCGAGCAACTGCGCGCGACCCTGACCGAGGCGGCTCAACAAGCCGCTGATGCCCCCCCTTGGCCGCAGCATCGCCGGCCCCGCAGCTATTACCCGCCCCGGACACGCCTGTACCCAGCGGCCCACGCTTTGATGTCGCGGCCCAGGCCGCCACGATCCGCGCGTTTTTGAGCCAATTGGTCACCGACACCGCCCACAATATCGTGGTCCATCCTGAAGTCAGCGGCCAGGTCAGTCTGCAGCTCAAGCAGGTCACCGTCGCTGAAGTCATGGATATTTTGCGGCGCGTTTACGGGTATGAATACGAGCGTGAAGGCAAGACCTATATCGTCCTGCCGGCGCGGTTGCAATCGCGGGTATTCAATGTGGATTACCTGGACGTGGCGCGGCGCGGTCAATCGCACACCCGCTTCAATGCCGGTCAAGTCAGCGCCAGCCGCAACCGCGCCGAAGGCGATGGCGCTGCCCGCCGCACTGGGGCAGACAATGACCGCAACAGCGGCAGCTATGTCGCCACCGGCACCCACAACAACTTTTGGCAGCGCTTGCAGGCTGGCGTCCGGGCCATCATTGGTCAGGGCGAACAGCGCAGTGTCCTGGTCGATGCCGCCGCCGGCGTGGTGGTGGTCCGCGCTATGCCACAGGAACTGCGTGATGTCGCGGCCTATCTGCAAACCGCGCAGACCAATTTGCAGCGCCAAGTAATTCTGGAAGCGAAAATCCTCGAGGTACGGCTGGCCGATAACCGCCAAACCGGTATCAACTGGTCGGCCTTGCTGCTCGCCAACGACGCGGGCGAGCAAGTCGGTATAGGCCAGTCCGCCCTGCGCTCGGGCAGCGCAGTCAACTTCCCGGATCTCCTCGACCCCAGCAGTCTGCTGGATTCAGGTGCTGCGGGTAACCTCAACTTCGGTGGCCTGTTTGCGCTCGGCGCGCGCACCGATAAATTTCGCGGGCTGATTCGCTTGCTGGACACGCAAGGGGATGTCCAAGTGCTGTCCAGTCCGCGGGTCGCCACGCTGAACAATCAAAAGGCCGTGATCAAGGTCGGCTCGGACGAGTTTTTCGTCACCGATATCGAATCCGATACCGATGTCGGCGGCACCGCGGCCTCGCGCTCCCTGGATGTTGAACTCACGCCGTTTTTTTCCGGCATCGCCCTGGATGTCACCCCGCGCATCGGCCAGGACAACAGCGTGACCCTGCATGTTCATCCCAGCGTCAGCGAGGTCCGCGATCAGGTTAAAAACCTGACCGTAGCCGGCGAGCAGCAGAGCCTGCCGCTAGCGGTGTCATCGGTGCGCGAAGCCGATTCCATCGTCCGCGCCCGGCATGGACAGGTAATCGTCATCGGCGGCCTGATGACCCGCGAGCAGCAGCGCGACCGCGGCCAAGCCGGCTGGCTCGGCGATATTCCGCTGCTCGGTGCTTTATTTCGTCAGCGCGCCGACCAGCAGACCCGCAGTGAACTTGTGATTCTCCTGCGACCCCTGATCGTCTCCAGCACAAACGATTGGTCCCAGGCTATCGATGCCGTCCGACAACGCCTGCGCCCCAAGCAACCGAGCCCCCCCACCCCGGCACCGCAGCAAAACACCACCGGTTCCGCGGCACACGAGGCGGATTAAACCCTTGACCAGAATATATAATTTTCGCCTCGCGAAGATTAATGATTACCGGACGCACAGCAGCCACCGGTCTTTACCCCGACTCCACCTCG
>CAYFSA010000240.1:0-2896 GCA_964345605.1 uncultured Ectothiorhodospiraceae bacterium | reverse complement strand
ACCCGATGCCACCGATTCGCGACGAAAACCAAGTCGTGGGCGTGGACCTCGGCGTTAATGCCCTGGCGACCCTTTCAACCGGCGAGGCCATCGCTGGCGACAAGCCTTTCGGTTAGTGTCGGCTAATTGTTATGTTAGGTTAATTCACGTATTTTAGCTTATGCTGGATCGCCGCCATCCCTG
The DNA here is from genome assembly GCA_964345605.1 of uncultured Ectothiorhodospiraceae bacterium. Taxonomy (GTDB): domain Bacteria; phylum Pseudomonadota; class Gammaproteobacteria; order CAYFSA01; family CAYFSA01; genus CAYFSA01. The sequence continues at coordinate 2,713 of CAYFSA010000240.1, read as the reverse complement.
ATTCGAGCCTATGGTCTTCATGCCCGACGAACGCCCGCGTATTCTGATTGTCGATGACGTGCATGAGAATCTGCATGCCCTGATGCAGATTCTGCATGATGAGTATGCCATCATTGCCGCCACCCGTGGCGAGAAAGCGCTCGAGCTCGCTCAGCGCGAGCCGCATCCCGATCTGATCCTGTTGGATGTGAAAATGCCGGGAATGGACGGTTATTCCGTGCTCGCCCGGCTGAAAGCCGAGTCTGCCACCAGCGCGATTCCAGTCATTTTCGTCACAGCCCTGGCGGCCAACCAGACGGAATCGCAGGCCCTGAATCTCGGTGTGGCCGATTACATCACCAAGCCGGTCGATCCTAATTTGCTGCGCCTGCGGGTACGGACCCAGCTCGAATTGCAGCGCTACCGGCAACAGCCACGGTTAGCGGGAGCTGAGTCGGACGCGCCGCACCGGCCGGCCAGTGTGCTGGTGGTCGATGACCAGCCGGAAACCATCCAGGAGCTGTTGGAAGTGCTCAAAGAAGAGTACCACGTGCAGGTCGCCAACAGTGGCCGCGAGGCCCTGCAGCGGCTCGAGGAAACGCCGCCGGATCTGGTCTTGCTGGATATCGTTATGCCGGAGATGGACGGCTACGAGGTATGCCGGCGCCTCAAGGCGACCCCCCAGGGCGAGCGTATCCCAGTAATCTTTATTACCGGCATGGATGCCACGCGTGACAAACTCAAAGGCTTCGAGGTCGGCGCGGCTGACTACATCATCAAGCCCTTTGATATCGACGAGGTGCGCGCCCGGGTGCGCAATCATCTGGAGCTTGCTCGGCTGCGCTGTTCGCTGGAAGACCTGGTGGTCACCCGTACCGCCATGCTGCAGCAAAGCGAGGAAAAATACCGCATCCTCGCCGATTATTCGCCGAACTGGGAATACTGGCTGGCCCCCGATGGCAGTTTTCTGTATGTCTCGCCGGCCTGCGAGGAGCTGTCCGGCTATCCCCCCGGGGCGTTTTTCGCCGCGGCCGATTTGATGACCCGGCTTATCCATCCGGATGATCGCGAGCGCTGGCAAGCGCATATCCCGTCCTTACAGGCTACCGATGTCGAGCCGCTGATTGTCCGCCTGGTGGCGCGAGATGGCAGTGAACATTGGATTGAGCATTTCTGCAAGCCGGTGTTCGATGCCCAGGGCCAATTTCTCGGCCGGCGCGGCTCCAACCGGGACATTACCGACCGCCGCCTTGCCGAGCAGCAGGCAGACTTTCTGGCGTATCGTGATCTGCTGACCTCGCTGCCGAATCGTACCCTGTTCAACGAGCTGCTGACCCATTCCATTCAGCAGGCGAGCTACAATGAGGCGGAGTTCGCCCTGCTGTTCGTCGATCTGGACAATTTCAAGACCATCAACGAAAGTCTGGGCCATAGCCTGGGCGATCGGCTTCTAAAAGACGTCTCGCAGCGCCTGCGCGCCCTGCTGCCGGATGTCGAGGCCATCGCTCGTATCAGTGCCGACGAATTCACCCTGATCATCGATCCGGAGGCCGGGGTGGCAGGCATTGATCTGCTGGCTCAGCGGGTTTTGCATACCCTGAGTGAGCCGTTTGAGCTTGAGGGTAAGCCGATTTATATCAGTGCCAGCGTCGGCATCGCGATTTATCCCGGCGATGGCCAGGATGCCGAAACCTTGCTCAGCCATGCCGATGCCGCGCTCAATCAGGCCAAAACCGAGGGTCGCCAGTGCATCCGCTTTTTCTCCCCCGCTTTAAGTAGCCACGCCAAGAATCGCTTGACCCTCGAGGCGGAGCTGCGGCGGGCGATCGAGAACGATGAGCTGTGCCTGTATTACCAGCCCCAGGTCAATCTGCATACTGGCGCCTTGTTCGGGCTGGAGGCACTGGTGCGCTGGCAGCATCCCGAACGCGGCATGGTGTCGCCCGGCGAATTCATCCCCATGGCCGAAGAAAGCGGCCTGATCGTGCCGCTCGGTGAGTGGGTGCTGCAGGCAGCCTGCCGCCAGCTCCGGGAATGGCTGGACAGCGGCCTGGCGCCGCTATGCACGGCGGTGAATGTCTCGGCGGTGCAATTGAGCCGCACGCCGTTGACCGAGGTGGTTACTGCCGCCCTGCGCGACCACGATATGGTGCCGGCCATGCTGGAGCTGGAAATCACCGAAACCAGTTTGATGCGCAATCGCGAACTGGCCCTGCACACCCTGGCCGAACTTAAAGCCATGGGCGTGCGCTTATCGATCGACGATTTCGGGACCGGCTATTCGTCGCTCGCTTATTTGCAGCAGCTCGAGGTCCACCAGCTCAAAATCGATTTATCCTTTGTCCGCGATGTCACCAGCAATGCCGCCAATGCCGCGATCGTCAAGGCGATTATCGCTTTGGGCCATACCATGGGGCTGGATATCGTCGCCGAGGGCGTGGAACAGACCGAGCAGGCCGATTATCTGCGTTCCCTGGACTGCGAGTACATGCAGGGCTATTTGATCAGCCGGCCGTTGCCGGCGGCGGCAATGAAGGCGTTTTTGCTATCGCAGCATCAATAGGCGTTATCTGGGCATCAATTCTCGGGGCTAATACCCTTGAAATGCATGATATACAGCCCCGGCTGCATTCACAGCGGCGCTAAGGCATTGTTCTGAGTGAACGTCTGTTCAGGGGATTCCTCGGCCCGGAATAGCTTATCCAAATCATCGATCAGCGTCTTTGGCGGGCGC
>CAYFSA010000239.1:0-2910 GCA_964345605.1 uncultured Ectothiorhodospiraceae bacterium | reverse complement strand
GAAGTCGACTTCATCCAAGAGGGCCTGACCCGGCAGCTCAAGTTCAATAACCCGAATGTCAGCAGCGAATGCGGCTGCGGCGAGAGCTTTGCGGTGGGCTGAACCTGCCTCGCCATGCTGCTTTCCGCCCTATCGTCCAACCTGTCACTCGCTTTGGAGTAAACCATCATTGCTTGTCAACTGCGCCAATATGGTTTACTCTAAGTTTTTAACATTTTGACGGTAGGGTCAACGTGATACAAAGCGCCACCATTCAAGACTTACGCCAACAACTCGACCTGATCAATCAGCGCTGGAACGCGGATCACTATCGGTCCCTGATGGACTTCTTCGTCCAGATCATTCCCCGTGCCATGGACTGCGAGCGCTGCTCCATTTTCCGGGTCGACCCTGGCAGCGGTAATATCGAGTCTTACGTCGGCACCGGCCTCGATCGGGACACGGTCCTGCGTCCCCCGGCCGACGCCATCGTCTCCCAGGTCATTCGGTCAGGGGTGCCGATCACCGATAACGATATCCATCGCCGCCAGGGGTATCACAAGGAAGCGGCCAAGATCACCGGCTTCGTAACCCGCAACATTCAAACCGTCCCGCTGCGCAGCCCGGTCAACGGCCAAATCACCGGTGCCGTGCAGATCCTCAATCGCCATCAGGGCGGCTTCGATGATGATGACCGCCTCCTGCTCGAGGATGTGGCCGACTTCCTCTCCATGGCCTTAGAAAACCTGCTGCTCAACGAGGAGCTGCTGAATCTGTCGAGCAGCTTGCACGATGAAATCAGCGAGCTGCGGGGCTTCACCGAGCGCGGCTTCGTCGCCACCAGTGCCGCTATGCGGCCGGTATTAGAGCACATTCAGGCTGTCGCCAAAACGCCAGTGAACGTCTTGTTGACGGGCGAGCCCGGCAACGAACTGGGCCAAATAGCCCATCTCATCCATAACTTGAGTGCCGGCACCGGCCAGCCATTCGTGTCACTCAACTGCACCGCTATTCCCGAAGATTTGCTGGAAAGCGAATTGTTCGGCTATGAACAGGGGGCCTTCAGCGAATCCAGCGCCGCGCGGCCGGGACGCCTGGAACAAGCCGAGGGGGGAACCTTGTTCCTGGAAGAGATCAGCGCCCTGCCGATGTCGCTGCAACCGAAGCTATTGCGGGTCCTGCAGGATGCAGAAGGTGCCCGCGTCAGCGATAACCGCATGCGTAAATACGATGTGCGCATCATCTCGTCGGCCACTCAGGACCTCAGGACCCTGGTCGATTCCGGCGAATTCATGGAAGAACTCTATTACCATCTATTCTCCGTGGACATCAACATCCCACCTCTGCGCGAGCGTACCGAAGACATCGTGATCCTTGCCAACACCCATCTGCAAGAAATCAGCAAGCGCTTCGGCAAGACGATCGGCGGTTTCCATCCCCGTATTCTGGCAAGCTTCGAGCGCTATGATTGGCCGGGCAATATCCGCCAACTGCGCAGCGAGGTCGAGCGCCTGGTGGCGCTGACGCCGGAAGGCCATGAAATGCGTTCGCGGCATTGCTCTGAGCCGATCCGAGAGATCGCCGCCGACTTGCCGGAGGATCAATATCCCGAATCCGAGGGGCCCACGGTTGTGCCCCAAGAGATCAGCAGCGCAGAAAATCTGCCCGAACAGGTCGCCGCGCTGGAGCGCCAGTTGATCATCGAGGCGATGACCCAATGCCAGGGCAACAAGACCTCAGCCGCCGAGATGCTATGCATCACCCGCCAGGGCTTGCACAACAAGTTGCGCCGCTACAGCTTGAACGAATACCGCGCGGTCAACTGGCGCGCCTGGCCGGAGTGAGGCGGCAAGTTGTCGCCATGACAATTTGTCGCCATAACTTGGATGAACACACCATACTTAGCCCATCCTATGCCACATTCTCAGGTAGGGTCGAATTGTTTCGACCCTCCGGGACAAGACTGATGGGCAGCAGCCACGCCTACGCCTTTACCTAAGGCAGCGTCTTGACCCCATTGCTGGCTCCCATGACCAGCAGATCCGCCGACCGTCGGGCGAAAATCCCCACGGTCACCACACCTGGAATTTGATTGATCTCCGTCTCCATTTGCACCGGATCGAGGATATCGAGATGGTGCACATCAAGGATCAGATTCCCGTTATCGGTGGTGAAATTATCCCGCAGCGACGGATTGCCGCCGAGCTTGACCAGCTGTCTGGCGACATAGCTGCGCGCCATCGGGATCACCTCCACCGGTAAGGGAAAGGCGCCCAACCGTTCGACCAGCTTCGACTCGTCCACCATGCAAATGAACCGCTTGGAGGCCGCGGCCACGATCTTCTCCCGGGTCAGCGCACCGCCGCCGCCCTTGATCATATGCATGTGCTTGGTGATTTCGTCGGCGCCATCGACATACAAGCTCAGATCGCCGGCGCTATTTAAATCCATCACCGGAATCCCATGCCCGCGCAGGCGCGCCGCAGTAGACTCGGAGCTGGCCACGGTCCCGTCGATCTTGCCCTTGACTTTAGCCAACAGATCGATAAACCAATTCGCCGTCGAACCGGTGCCCACGCCAATGACGCTGCCGGTCTGGACTTGATCGAGCGCCGCTTCGGCGGCCATGCGTTTCATATCGTCTTTATTCATCGAGCAACCCTTCTAGTGACATTGATTTTCCGAAAAAATCATACCTGAAAAAAACCTGAACAGTTAAGGCATCCTCGAAAAAAACGATATCGCCATCGCCCCACTAACGCGCAAGGTATCGCGGGATACAGTCGCAGCATCCCACGAAGCTGGCATACCAGCGATTGCTTTGCAACATCGGTATTGTCTCATTGGATCATCCGTCTTTCTCGAGTGCTCAAAAAAACCTCGTAAGCAATCAGCGCCCCATTTCGGTGCTCTGGCTCGACAAATGGCCCC
>CAYFSA010000238.1:0-3028 GCA_964345605.1 uncultured Ectothiorhodospiraceae bacterium | reverse complement strand
TTCCACGTCCATGATGACCAGCTCATAGGGTTGGGCCTGCAGGGCTTGCAGGGCCGCCTGACCGCTGGCCACGGCAGTGGCTGCATAGCCCAGTTTCTTGAGAATGGCGTTGGCTACTTTCCGGTTAAGCTCGGCATCGTCCACGACCAATATCCGGCTCACAGGCGCCTCGGCCGGCAGCGCGCTTGGGTCTGGCAATTGGGTTGGGGAGGGCGCGGCACTGCCGGGTCTGGCGGCCGCTGGCAGCGGCCTAAAACAGGCCGTGAACCAGAACTCGGCCCCTTGGCCGGCCTCGCTGTTGACGCCGATGGTCCCGCCCATCAGCTCAGTCAGCTGCTTGGCGATTGCCAGGCCCAATCCTGTGCCGCCGGTGTTGGGGGTTTGACTGGCCTCGATTTGTGAGAACGGCTGAAAGAGCTGGTCCTGCTGTGCTTTGGGGATGCCGATGCCGGTATCCTGTACAGCAAAGCGCAGCCTGAGCGCCGCGGCTGATGCCGTGCTGGCCGCTCCGGCAGCGTCGATGGTCACCGTGACCCGGCCGCGCGGGCTGAATTTGATGGCATTGCCGACCAGGTTCATCAAAACCTGGCGCAGGCGCTCGGGATCCCCCAGCAGGCGACTGGGGACCTCGGGGGCGATGCGGTCAGCGAGCGTGACTTGATTGGCCTCGGCCAGGGGCCGCAGGGTACGGAACAAGTCATCGAGCAGGACCCGCAAATCGAACGGCTGGGTATTGAGTGTCAGTTTGCCAGCCTCGATACGGGACAGGTCGAGGATGTCGTTGATCAGGCCGAGCAGGGCCTGGCTGCTGGCGCGAATGGTATCAGCATGGTCGCGCTGCTCAGGGTTCAGGTCGGTGTCGAGCAACAGCTGGGTCATGCCGATCACAGCGTTCATGGGCGTGCGAATCTCATGACTCATGCTCGCCAGAAAGCGGCTTTTCGCGTGGTTGGCACTGTCCGCTTGCGCGGCTAGCGCGGTCGCCTGCTCTTTGGTTTGGCGCAGCTCGGCGTTGCGCTCAGTCAGGGCCTCATAAGTGCGGGCATTGGCGACGGCGAGCCCGCACAGACTGGAAATCGCCAGACTCAGGCTGCTGTAATGCGCCTGATATTCGGGAAAGAGGATGCCGCGGACCACGATCAGCCCCAACGTCTGTTGGTTGTAATCAAGGCGCAGAATAAAACCGGGCTCATGGGGCAGTGCCTGGCAGGGCGCGGTCAAGCCATCGAGCAGGGCCTGCAGCCGCGCCGGCTCGCCGGCCGCCGGGTTTTGCCGATGCACGCGGGTGACGCGCCCGTCGTGGACCTCGGCATATTCCTGGTCGCTGCAGCCAAACAGCATCACAAACACTTCCTGAATGCGCTGGATGGTGGTGAGCTCATCGCCGATGGTGGTCAGCTGCATCAGCAAATCAAAGGCCATGGCATAATCAGCGACTTGGCGATTGGCGCCGGCCAGATCTTCGTGCAAGCCTGCCTGCGTCCGCCGGGCGCGCCAGCCGTTGATGTGCTTGTCGAGCAGCAGGCGCAGATAATCGCGGCCAACGAATAGCCGGCGCCAAGGCAGGTCCAGATAGGCCGCTAGCTGCTCGAGCTCGCGCTCGATGTGCGCATCGGGGGTTGTCTCCAGCCAGACCAGACAGCGGGCCGATTCCTGAAAAAACGCCTGGGCGGTTTCCTGATCGAAGCCCCAGGACTGCAAATGCTGACGCCAATGCCGAATCCACCCGGCCGTCAGCAGCCAGCCGCCGGCATCGGTTTCCCGCTGCAGTACGTCGCGGCCGGCCAATAACTCGGTGCAATGCATCAGTTCCGGGCCGGAGTCGGCGGCGGCTGTTTCGGGACGCGTTGCACAGGCCCCCAGGATCAGCCGCTGGCTGCATGCCGGGCGGTGGCTGGCGGTACACTGTTTGGCCAGGCGGCAACAGCCGCTGGGTTCCAGGCAAGTGGCCGGCTCGGCGACGAGCTGTACGTCCTCGCCGTCGAACGCCGGCCAGACCGCGGCGACATCGGCCCAATAGTGGGCGCAGACATGGATGCACAGAGATTCGGCTGCTGGCTGCATATCCGCTAACTCGCCCTCGCGCGGTTCAGGACGAAGCCTGGGTGATCCAGTCTAGCGGATAGCGACCCCAGCGGGCGGTGGCGTCGGCGATGGCGCGTAATGTCTCGTCCGGTACCTGAATGGGAACCTCCCCATGATTATCGGCTAAAATAAACCCACCGCCCGGGCCGGCAGCGGCGATGGCCCGCTTGACTTCGGCCGCGGCCTGCTGGGGGCGCCAAGAGCGCATGGCGATGCCGTTGAGATTGCCCAGCAGGGTGAGCCGCCCGGCCGCGGCGCGTTTGAGTTCCGCCAGGTCTTCATCGGTGCTGACCCCGATGACAGCGGTACCGGTCGCCGGCAGGTCGTCAATGATATCGAGACAACGCCCGGAGGCAAAATGCGTCGCCACCGGGCCGTCAATCGCGGCAATGGTCCGGCAGGCGACGGGGTGGCCGAGGCGGCGGAAGTCTCCGGGCGTTGAGATAGTGCTGGAAGCCACCGGGTCGAAATAGCAAATTGCGGTGGCGCCTGCATGGAGCTGGGCATTCGCCCATTCGATACAAAACTGCTCGTTAAGCTGCATGAGGTGATGAAACAGCGCCTCATGTTCCAGCATCAGCTTGAGATAGCCCTCGAAGCCGAGCTGCATCACCGGCAGGGAAAACGGTGACATGACTACCCCGATGATCGGCGTGTCGGCATCCTGCGCCCGCAGCCCAGCAATGGTTGTCAATACCCGCTGCAGACAGGGCGACTCGCTCACGCGGGGTGGCTGCAGGGTGCGAATCGCAGCAAGCTCAGACAGCAGCGGTCCGCCGCAGTTGGGTGGGCCGTCTTCGGTAAAGATAACGTCGGCGCCCCAGGCCTCGGTCTCGATCGCGGCATAAAAAAAGGCATAGTAGCAATCATTGGCATATTTTTGCCGCAGGCGCCGCTGGCCTTCGATGACATGCTCGGCAGAGGCGAAATAGTCACGAATGGG
>CAYFSA010000237.1:0-3095 GCA_964345605.1 uncultured Ectothiorhodospiraceae bacterium | reverse complement strand
TACAGAGATAATACCATGACAACCCCCAATCTGCCTTAGAGGTTCTCTTTATATTCCGCAACGCGTCGCGCAACCGGTAAGCTCCGTCTGCTGGACTGCATCATTACAGTGTCAAAATACCGATGAATGAGGCAAGATAAGAGCTGGTATAATATATTCAGCCATTGTATGACAACTGTTCCCCGGATTAAATTGGCAGCAACCAGCAAACTGGGTACCTAATAACCGGCAGTCACTAAGGCGGCAGATCTTGGCCTCGAAGCAAATACTTTTTAGCCTGCTGTTGTTGCTCCTTGCCTTGGAGCCGCTGCAGGCAGAGCGGCTTGAGCTGAGCGCGCAGGAGCAAGCCTTTCGCGCGGCTCACCCTGTGGTCAGGGTGAGCAACCAGAGCGACTGGCCGCCCTATGAGTTCGTGCAGGACGGCGTTGCCACCGGCTATACCGCCGAGTATCTCAAGCTGCTGGCACGTATTGCGGGCCTGCGGCTGGCGTTCGTGCAGAACCATCAATTCGAGGTGCTTTGGAACAAGTTTTGCCAAGGCGAAATCGATATTCTTAACGCCATCGATCAAAAACAAGAACGGCATGACTGCGGTACCGTATTAGAGCCCCCCATTATCAGCGAAACCGTCTGCTTTGCCAGCCGTGCCGATTTCAAACCATTAACCGGGGTCGAGGATCTATTCGGCAGCCGGGTGGTGCTGTACAGAAATATCGAAGTCAGCAACTGGTTCCTTGATGAATATGGCGAGCAGGTGACGCCTGTGTTCGTCGATTCCGCTTTGGAGGGATTGCGGGCCATTGCGACATACCGTGCCGATGTGATGCCGGAGCTGCGTTCGGTGCTGAATTATCACATCAATCGTTATGGACTGCAGGATCTTCGGGTCAGCGGCTATCTGCAGCCGCTTGGCTTGTATGATTTCTCTATCGCGGTGCGCGACGATTGGCCGCTGCTGCTCTCGTTGCTGCGCAAAGCCCGCAAGGCTGTGACTCAGCAGGAGATTGTCCAGCTCAGGGAGCGCTGGATCGCTCCCGTGCAGGCGGTGACGGGCGAGATCACCATTGCCCTGAATGAACGGGAACGCGCATTGCTGCAGGCACAGCCGGTCATTGAGGTGGGCAATCAAACGAACTACCCCCCTTTCGATTTTGCCGTTGAGGACGCTGCGCAGGGTTACAGTATCGAGCTGATCGAGCTGCTGGCGAGGAAGCTGGGGCTGGAAATCCGCTATGTCACTCGCCAGTCCTGGCAGCAGCTTCTCGAGCACTTTAAACAAGGCCGTCTGGATCTGCTGCATACCGCCGCCAAAACCCCTGCGCGCGAAGATTTCGCCCATTTCTCCGAGCCCTATTTCCAGAATCGCACCCATTTTGTCATTGCTGCCGACAGCGAGCCGGTCAATGGCATCGCTGACCTGGCCGGCAAGACCGTGGCCGTGGGCCAAGGCTGGACGCATGAAGCATTCTTGGCCCAGCATCATCCCGAGGTGAAGCGCCTGAGCTGCGCTAACCTGGAAGCGATCCTGCAGGCCGTTGCCGACGGGCGTGCCGCTGCCGGTGTAGCCTCCCTTAACACGCTGCGTTATGCCCTTGAGCATCGCGCAGCCGCTGACCTTAAGCTGGCGGGGCGGTTTCGGGAATTCGACCGGGCCTGGAATAGCGGTTTTCATTTTATGACTCAGCCCGCTGTGCCGGAATTTGCGGGTTTGCTGAATAAAGCCATGGCCTCCTTGACCATAGCCGAGCGCAATGCCCTGGAAAGCCGGTGGCTGGCGTCAAATGCCCAGACAAACCAGCCGCCGCTCGGACTGAATGAGCGCGAACGGGCATATTTGCGGAAAAAACAGCGCCTGCGGGTATGTGCTTCACCCGCTTGGCTGCCCTATGAAACCCTCAGCAATGGCGGCGACTACGAGGGGATAGGCGCGGAAGTGCTCACGCTGATCGCCGAGAAGCTCGATGTGCCCCTGCAAGTGGTGGCAGCGGCAGATCGCCGGCAAGCCCTCGCCAATCTGCGCCAGCGGGATTGCGACGTGCTGGCATTGGCGGCGCCGACCCCGGCGCGCCTGGACAGCATGGATTTTACCCGTCCCTATATCAAGCAGCCGCTGGTCGTTGTGACCCGCGCGGCGGAATTATTTGTCGCCGGTCCCCAGGATCTTGTCGGTAAACGGGTCGGTATCCGCAGTGCCTGTCCGCTGTGTGATCGCCTCCGCAACCAGGGGATCGAGCTGGTGAAAGTCGCCGGCATCGAGGCAGGTCTGCAAAAAGTGCGCACTGGCGAGCTCTATGGCTATATCGATACGCCGCCGGTGATTGCCTACCGCTTGCAACAAATGTCGAGTATCGATCTGAAAATCGCCGGCAAGCTGGGTATTGATCTGGAAATGGGGATTGCTTCCCGCAGCGACGAGCCGCTGCTCAATACCGTGCTGGAAAAGGCCCTGGCAAGCATTGACGAGCAGACCCTAACAGAGATCATTAACAGCTGGTACACCGTACGCTTCGAGCAGGGCTTTAATTATACCCTGTTCTGGAAGGCCCTGAGCGTCGTTGCGGTGGTGCTGCTGGTGACTATGTATTGGAATCGGCGTCTGGCGAGCGCCAAAAAACAAACCGATCAGGCCCTGCGCGAGCTGCATGTTGTCCAGGCCGAGCTCAGGCGGTTGGCCGCGACGGATAACCTGACCGGCCTGTATAACCGCAGCAAGCTGGATATGCATTTTGAGCACGAGTTACACCGTGCCGAACGGTATGGCAACGGACTCGCTGTGATTCTGCTCGATGTGGATTATTTCAAAGCCGTCAATGATAATTATGGGCATCAGATCGGCGATCAGGTGCTGATCCAGGTGGCAGCAATCCTCAAAGCCCATACCCGCGCCAACGATATCGCCGGCCGTTGGGGTGGCGAAGAATTTCTGGTCCTCTGTCCCCAGACAAGCTGCGAGGGCGCGGCCTCCCTGGCCGAAAAGCTCCGCGCCCACATTCAGGCCCAGCAGTTTCCCGAGGTCGGCAGCAAGACTGCCAGCTTCGGCGTAACCTGTTATCGGTCCGATGACAACGAGGACCGCCTGGTTGCCCGCGCCGATG
>CAYFSA010000236.1:0-3115 GCA_964345605.1 uncultured Ectothiorhodospiraceae bacterium | reverse complement strand
CACGATCTCGGTGACTCCTCAAGGTGCGGCGCCAGGGGAATTAGCGGTGGTCGATGCTTTCGGTCAGTTGCAAACGGGCGATGGCCGCGATGTCATGGGCAATAATGGTCCGATTTTTCTGCCGCCGGCCGAGCATATTGAAATCGGTGGTGACGGCACGATCTCGGTGACTCCTCAAGGTGCGGCGCCAGGGGAATTAGCGGTGGTCGATCGTATCAAACTGGTTAATCCTGACCTGGCCAATCTGGAAAAAACCGAAGCGGGGCTAATTCGCGCCCAGGACGGTGCTCCCGTGCCGGCGGATGCTGCGGTTGGCCTGGTTTCGGGAAGCCTTGAAGGTAGTAATGTCAATCCGGTCGAGAGCATGGTCAGTATGATTGATAATGCTCGCCGTTTCGAGATGAATACTAAAGTCTTCAAGCTCGCTGAGGAAAACGATCAAGCTTCAACACGATTGCTTAGCCGGCAATAGGGTAAGAGGGGATGATTAACCCAATCCAAGCGGAGAAACCAGTATGAACCGCGCCTTATGGGTAGCCAAAACTGGCCTGGAAGCCCAGCAAACTCGGCTTTCGACCATTTCCAATAATATGGCGAATGTCAGTACCACGGGATTCAAGCGGGATCGGGCCGTATTCGAGGATTTGCTGTATCAAAATGTCCGCCAGGTCGGAGCACAAAATACGCAGGATACCCAATTGCCTTCAGGTTTAAATTTGGGGACAGGCGTCAATATCGTAGGGACCCAAAAAATTCATACCCAAGGCAATCTGGTGCAAACCGAAAACGCCTTGGATGTGGCCATCGATGGACGCGGCTTTATGCGGGTGCTCTTGCCTGATGGCAATATCGGCTATACCCGCGATGGCTCGTTTCAGCTCAATAACGAGGGGCAATTGGTGACGTCGAGCGGACATCCGGTACAGCCGCCCATTAACGTCCCCGAAGGGGCGCAATCGATCACCATCGGTGAAGATGGCACTGTGACGGCCGTAACCGGAGATAATCAAGCCCAAAATTTGGGCAATTTACAGGTCGCCGATTTTGTGAATCCAGCCGGATTGCAAGCGATTGGCCAAAATCTTTACCTCGAGTCTGCAGCAAGCGGTGCGCCGCAAACCGGCGTTCCTGGTTTGGATGGCCGCGGCAGCCTGCTACAGGGCATGCTGGAAACCTCGAATGTCAAGACCGTGGAAGAGATGGTCAATATGATCGAGACGCAGCGTTCTTTCGAGATGAATTCCAAGGCTGTGTCGACAGCGGACCAGATGTTGCAAAACTTGAATCAAAACACGTAATCGTTGCTTGGGGCCAATAAGCACAGCGATGATTTTGCGGAGGAACGTCTGATGAAAGGGTCCGGTTTGTACAAACTCGGTTTGCTGCTGGCGCTGGTTGCGGGACTTTTGGTTAATAGCGTTGCAGCAACTCAGCGCGTCAAGGATTTGGCGTCAATTGCGGGTGTGCGCGATAATCAATTGCTCGGCTATGGTTTGGTAGTCGGTTTGAATGATACGGGCGATGGCCAGAATGCCGCGCCGTTTATGGTTCAGAGCCTGAAAAGTATGTTGAACCGTTATGGCATTACACTGCCGCCTAATGTTGATCCCAATCCGAGCAATGTAGCTGCGGTGTCAGTGCATGCCAAGCTGCCGCCGTTTTCCAAGCCGGGTCAAACCATTGATGTCACGGTCTCATCCATTGGCGATGCCGAAAGCCTGCGGGGCGGCAGCCTATTGATGACGCCGCTTAAGGGTGCCGATGGTCAAGTCTACGCCATCGCTCAGGGGAATCTCGTCGTTGGCGGCTTTGGCGCACAAGGTGAAGATGGGTCTCAGATTACAGTCAATGTGCCCAGTGTCGGGCGTATTCCCAATGGTGCAACGGTCGAGCGGGAAGTGCGCAGTGCGTTTGATCAGGGCAGCCATCTGACCATCAATCTCAATCAGCCGGATTTTACTACCGCCAAGCGGTTGGTCAAGCAAATCAATGAGGTGTTGGGCTCGGCGACCGCGCACGCGCTGGATGCCGGTTCAGTGCGGGTGCGTGCGCCCATGGATCCCAATCAGCGGGTGTCGTTCATATCCCTGATCGAGAATCTAGAAATTCAGGCGGCCCGCGCGCCAGCAAGAGTCGTTTTCAATGCCCGGACCGGCACGGTCGTGATGGGCAGCGGTGTGGAAGTTTCGCCGGCCGCCATTACCCATGGCAGCCTGGTCGTGACCATTCAAGAAGATCCAGAGACCGAACAACCGGCCCCCCTCTCTCAAGGCGAGACGGCCACGGTAGAAAACAGTGAAATCGGCATCGAGCAGGAAGAGAATCCGATGTTTCTGCTTGATCCGGGCGTGACCTTGGATGAAATCGTGCGCGCAGTCAATCAAGTCGGGGCGGCGCCGGGCGATCTGCAGGCCATTCTAGAAGCGCTCAAGCAGGCCGGTGCCCTGCATGCCGAGCTGATCGTGATCTGAGTTGCGGCAAAGATTACTGCAAACTTGTTCGCCAAGCATCCGCAATGACCTCTCAGCTCGATGCCGCCGGCACTTACACCAATCTCAGTGCTCTGACCGAGTTGAAAGCCAAGGCCGGTCAGGGCAGCGAGGCGGCGGTGCGCGAGACGGCCGAGCAATTCGAGGCCCTGTTTCTGCAAATGATGCTCAAATCCATGCGCCAGGCCACGCCGCAAAGTGAGCTATTCGGTGGCCCGCGGGCGGATTTGTATCAAGACATGTTTGACAAGCAGATTAGCTTGGAGCTGGCGCGCAAGGGCGAGAGCATTGGGCTGACCGAGATGCTGGTCAAGCAATTGCAGCAGGAAGCCGATGCTCAAGCGGCAAGGCCTGTGGATAACGCGGCTGGCCTACCTTTGCATCCCGAACCGACGGGCTATGCACTCGCTACGGGCCAAAACGCTAGCATGCCGTTCGATGGTGCGACCCAACGCCCAGTAACCACGCCGCCGCAAATGCCGGCAATGGCCAATGCGCGCGAGGCCGAGCAGCCGCCGGCGGCTTTATCGCCTCGTCCCACTCGTTTGCAAACGGCAATCGCCGCACAAACCGCCGCACAAACCGCCGCACAAACCGAAGTGCCGTCAGCAACGTCTGCGCAACGA
>CAYFSA010000235.1:0-3149 GCA_964345605.1 uncultured Ectothiorhodospiraceae bacterium | reverse complement strand
CTGTGGCGGTGTACGAGGCCTGGCGGCAGCGGGGGTTTATGGGTGGTGAATAAACACGCGATAAAGTAGCTAAAACCTTATTATTATGGCCGCACTCATTGCGACCCCATTTCACAGCCTGATCTCATTGACCAATACATCATTTCAAAAGCCTGTTTTAGCATCGGGACCAATCAGCTGGAAAAAGCCAGTGTACAGATCATCAGCGACTACAAGTCTCAGGGCTATCGACAGAGGGTCTCGATTTTTCAAATCACCGCATTTTCTACGCCCTCGGCGGAACGGCTGTGGCAATTTATTGGGGATAACGGCTTTGTAGGTGATCAATGTCGGCTTTGACAGTGTCAACCTTGAAACAAATCAAAACCAAATGGCTCATGCTTCTGCTGATAGCCCTGGTGGCTACGTTGGTTGCGGAGGCGCTGGCCAATCACACGATCCTGCGGCAAATCGAGCGTTGGACAGAAGATTTACGCATAGCGGCATTTACCCCTCATCAGCCGCAGCATCCGAGTATCCGACTGATTACCATTACCGAGCAAACTCTGGCGTTGTTGCCCTATCGCTCGCCGGTCAATCGAAAATTTCTGGCCAAGCTCATCGATATCCTGAATGCTAAAGGGGTGCGGAAAATCGGTATCGATATCTTGGTCGATCAAGCCACCGAACCGGAGGCGGACCGGCAGCTGCGCCAGAGTCTCGCCCGCTCCAAAGTGCCTACTGTACTGGCTTATATCACCAGCTCCCGCTTGACCGAAGCCCAGCAAGCCTTCCTCGATACCTTTACTGGCGATTTCCTGCGCGGCCATATCAACTTGCCGGCTGATGCCGCCGATGGCGTCGTGCGGTATTTACCTATGCCGAAGACCACGCCGGCGGGTGCTCCACTCCCCAGCTTTACAGGGGTGCTGGCCGAGCAGCAAGGCGTCGAGCTGCCGCGCTCACAGCACCGCCTGGTTTATCGCGGTTGGCCCGAAGATACCGGCGAGCGCGGTGTGCGCGCTGCCTTTGCCAGCTATCCGGCTCATACCGTGGCATTTCTGCCCCGCGAGTGGCTGGCCGACAGTATTGTTCTGATCGGTGCGGATTTGCCCGAAGCTGAGCAGGATATGCAAAAAACCCCATTCGTTGCCCTGCAGGGCTCGATCAAGGGGCAATTACCGGGGGTCATGATTCATGCCCACGCCCTGGCGCAATTGCTGGAGGATGAGCGTCTGCCGCAGCTTGAACAAGGTAGTTATATTCTGACGCTGGGCCTTGCGGCCCTGCTCGGACTCCTGTTTGCGCGTCTTGAACTCGGCTTGTTGCTGATGGGCATACTCATGGTTGTCACCCTGTCTGGCTATGCGGCTGCCAGCTGCTGGCTATTCGCCGCGGGCGGTCCGTTGATTCCCTTGCTCGCGCCTATCATGGCGTTATTAATCACGGTCTGGGCCGCCGGTATGTGGCTCGGTCAGCAGGAACGTCAGCAACGGCGCTTTATCAAGCAGGCCTTCAGTCACTATCTGGCCCCCACACTGGTCGAGCAATTACTGGCCGATCCGCGCCAGCTTACCCTGCGCGGCGAGCGCCGCGAGCTGACTCTTTTGTTCACCGACATTGCCGGATTCACGACCCTGGCCGAGCAATTGCCGCCGGCGGCCCTGGTTCGGGTAATGAGCCGCTATCTCGATGGGATGACCCGGATCGTTTTGGAACACGGCGGCACCATCGACAAATACATCGGTGATGCCATGATGGTGTTATTCGGTGCCCCCCTGACACAAAGCGACCATGCCCAACGGGCTGTGCAATGTGCAATTGCCCTGGACCGGTTTGCCGAAAACCTGCGCCTGCAACTGCGCCAAGCCGATGACGAGGCCTTGGAGCTGGGGATTACCCGTATCGGGATTCATACCGGCGAGGCAGTGGTGGGCAATTTCGGCTCGGACCTGCGGTTCGATTACACCGCCATGGGGGATGCCGTGAACACCGCCTCGCGGCTGGAAGGGCTGAATCGCTATTTCGGCACGCGTATCGCTCTCAGCGGTGTAACGGCGGCTCAGGTAGCCGCCATCCCAACCCGGCCGCTGGCTGAGGTGGTGGTCAAGGGGAAAACGCAACCTTTGCAGGTGGTTACCCCGGCGCAGGATGATCCCCAGGAGTTATGCGACCGTTATTTGCAAGCGTATCAGTGGCTAGTTGCCAATGATACGCGGGCCGAGCAAGCCTTTGCCCAGCTCTGCGGTGATTATCCCGACGACCCGGTGATTCATTTTCATTGGCGTCGCCTGCAAAGCGGTCAGCAAGGCCCGATTGTGCGCCTCGAAGGCAAATAAGGCGGCTCACTTAGCGCAGTGACCGGAGCAGCACGAATGCCTGATCCAAACAACCCTGCTCGATCATCCAGGCCGTTTTTGCCGTGGGATTCAAATTGTCGGCAGCGGTATGCATGAACAGGAATATCCGCTTATCCCGGTTTCTTTCAATGACCAAATCAGAAGCATCGGCAATGTCCCGGGCAGGCAGGGATGCCTGCTGCACCCCGGCAGGCCATTGCAATTGTCCGCGCTCGGTCATTTGCCCATCAAACAAGGTGACCTCCAAAGGCTGATCTGCCTGTGCACGCCAGAAGATGGCCTGCTTGGTAAACAGGCAGCGATGACCATCTTGTTCAATACTGAGAAGATGCGGTGCGGGCAGGGTTTGGCTACCCTGGCCGCGGATGCCCCCCAATAAGTCCTTATCCACGTCCTGGCGGGACAATAGCCTGGAAATCACCGCCACAGCCTGCTCGCCATCCGCTGAAGCCGTGTCAGCCTTACCGGGTTGCCCCTCGAAAGGGCCTTGCAGTTTATGGATCTGGCCATCTGCCGCCAGCAAGGTGAGTTTGGCTCCTTTGGGTACTTTGATCGATTTTTCCTCGTCAAGCTGGTCGCCGAGTGAGTAATCCGTGCCGATTACACCAATGACGACCAGCTTACCGGCATACCCGCTGGGGGCCAGTATTAACACGCAAACCATTACGGCTAGCTGAAAGTATCTCATTTTGCCAACTCTTGTGTACTCGGAAGAAAAACTGAATATAGTACAGAGGCGATTTTAGACGTTTGATCTGATAGCCAGAACAGAAAGTGGGGCCGGCTGAAAGCCAGTTCAATGGGACTAAA
>CAYFSA010000234.1:0-3175 GCA_964345605.1 uncultured Ectothiorhodospiraceae bacterium | reverse complement strand
GGCAATGCCCGTAGCCGCCTGAACGTCGTCTTCCTGAGCTTTCTTTGGGTCCGGCGTTGAATGGCTATTGGTCATCAAATCACGCTTCAACCATAGCGTCTGTCGATGCGGGGTTTGATCAGCATGGCCGCAAATTGTCGCAAAAACAACCCGAATGCTGTGATCCACAGCAACTGCGCCAATACGATCCATAATGAGTCGTGCGCAGGCCATAAAGCGGTTCCGCCGACCCGAACCAAGGCAGCGGCGAAGATGATTAAGAATAACGCGGTTAGCCCTGGCGGCGGTGTGTTGACCAGGCGGCCGGTGTGCCCGATTGTCACGCGGGCCATCATCCCCACCGTCATCATGCCGATCCCGCCAATGGCAAAGGCATGGATCGCTATATAGGGCGATAAGGCAATTGCCAGGGTCAGTGCCTTGAGCACCAATCCGACGAGCAGCCAGCCATACGCCAGGAACAATACCCACAGCAACGGTTTGCGCCAGATGCCGGGATGGTGCCAATCCCGCAGCCGCAGACTATGCAGTGGCACCTGGATGAGCGCCAGAACGCCAGCTAGGGTATGCAAGCCGGCCTGGCCGGTCGTCATCGCCAGGGTGTCGGCTAAGGCGAAGGGCAGAAATAGCCCCAGGCTGAGCCGATCGAGCCAGGGGTTACGCCGGGCCTCGAAGGGGCAGCCGACGCCGCGCTCGATAAAGAACGGGATTACCCGCCGCCCCATGGCAAGGATTAGCGCTACAATCGTATAAAAGCCGAGATATAAGCCCAGCTTCAGGCCACTGGGCCAAACCCCGAACAGGCCGAGGTAGAACAGCAAATTGGCCGGGATCAGCAAGGCTGCTTTACTGATCATCCCCACGTGTCGCCAATGTTTGCCCCGCACGATCGGCTCGAACACGGCGCTGACCAGCCCAAGCAGAAACAGTAGGTCAAAAATGGCGGGCACCAGCAGCGGTACTGCGCCTGTGAGGGCGGTTAGCCGGGCAATGAGCCAGCACGTTGCCAGACCCAGTAAGGCATTGCCATGCAAGGTTTGTCGGCCGGTCCAGTTTTTGACGGCCGTTAATAGAAAGCCTGCCATCACGGCACCGGCATACCCAAAGATCATCTCATGGGCATGCCAAATCATACCGGGATAGGTCGCATGCCCCCCTAAATGAATGCCCTGGTAGCGCGCCAGCCATAGCAGCATAGCGAGCACGGCAAACCCGGCAGCCCCCAAAAAGAACGGCCGGAAACCGAGATGAGCAAGGGCAAAGCGGCCCCGATAAGGTGGCTCAATGGCCAGGGTGTGAACCTGAGTCATGATGGCTCCCAGGGTGTGGTGGTGGTCGATAGACGGCATACCTGAGGTTAATGCAGCGAGTGTCCAGCAAAGCGGTCAACTCAACAGCCTATTTCGATATTCTCGACGATGTGCAAGTCAGCATGGCAGCGGCGAGCGCGATGCGCCCTTGATCCGAATCAAGGGCCAACCTTCCTGCAGTGTTGGACACTCGCTGCATTCATCCACGAATCACGCAATAGGAAGGTCAAAGCGATGCGGCTTGATAAAGCACGATGGCTGCGCTGGCTGGGCGTCGAAGCACGGCCGCTTAGTCACCGGGAACGCGGGTTGTCCATGCTCGGCGGGCTACTGGGAATCGGGCTGGTTTTCGCCATGAGCCCGCTGTATTCGCTGGGTACGGCCGAACCCTTGATTTTGGGCTCGATCGGCGCTTCGGCGGTGCTGGTCTTCGCTGTGCCGCATGGGCCCTTATCCCAGCCCTGGCCCGTGTTGGGCGGCCAGGTGGTCGCCGCTCTGGTCGGCGTCAGCGTAGCGCAATTGATCCCGGTGGACGCTTGGGCCGGGCCGCTGGCTGTGGGGTTGGCGATCTTGGCTATGCACTACTTGCGCTGTCTGCATCCGCCGGGCGGGGCAACGGCCCTGGCAGCGGTTATCGGGGGCGAGGCCATCACGGCCCTGGGCTACAGTTATGTGCTGCTGCCGGTACTGAGCAATGTGGCGATCTTGCTGCTCGCCGGGGTGGCCTTCAATTATCCCTTCCCCTGGCGGCGCTATCCGAGTGCCTGGGCGCAGCATCGCCAGCCGGCATCAGTGCCGCCCGCTGAACCGAGTGGTGCCTCGCTTGAGCCCGGCATGGGGTTAAATTACGGCGATTTGGTCTATGCCCTGGGGGCTGTCGAGTCATTTATCGATACCTCCGCCAGCGATCTGCTGCGCATCTATGGCCTCGCGGCCCGGCATCATGCCGAAGCGAGCCAACTTGCGCCGGCTGCGATTGAAGTTGGCCGGTGTTACAGCAATGGCTGTTTCGGTCCGGATTGGGGGGTGCGCTGTGTGGAGCGGATCGAGTCACAGGCAGATGGCGACCACATCTATTACCGCGGCGCGGCGGGCAACGAACGCGGCAGCCGCGGCATCGCGACCCGGGCGGATTTCGCCGAGTGGGCGCGTTATCCGGTTGAGCGTGATGAAAACAACTGGCGGCCGGTGGGGGGTGAACAGGCGAGTTGCTCCTCAGCTAGCGATTGAGACCGTAAATGCCCGATTTATTACGGCCTGTATTCAGAACCATCACTATCGCACCGGTCATTGTTTTCAGTCTGGTTTTTGCTCTGCTGACCCTGATTCGCTGGCAGGTTACCGACCCGCCGATGCTACTGTTCGATCGGTTGCTGCCCGGTGTCGGCTGGCTGGAAATCTTTGGCCTGAGTCTGTATGGCGCCATCGTGGTCGACAAAATGCAGGACCCAAAAACTGCCCAGGCCATGCGCCTGCGTATCTGGACCCTGTTCAGTCTGGTGTTTTTTGGGCAGTTGGCGTTGGGATTGACGGTCTCGCCGGTGTTTTTGATGAGCGGTGAGCTGCATATTCCGGTGCCGGCCATGATTTTAGCCGGACCGGTCTATCGCGGCGAGGGACTGTTCATGCCCATCCTGTTCCTGGCGACCGTCGTACTCGTGGGGCCGGCTTGGTGCTCGCATCTGTGTTATTTCGGTGCCTGGGACAATGTGGCTGCCCGTAACGTGCGCCGCCCCCGCAGCCTGCGCCAATGGGCCGAGCCCATTCGGCTGACGCTTTTGCTGGCTATCATCGGGGTCGCGCTGTTATTGCGGGCAGTGGGGGGCGCGCCACTGCTGGCCGGGCTCATCGGCCTTGGTTTCGGC
>CAYFSA010000233.1:0-3190 GCA_964345605.1 uncultured Ectothiorhodospiraceae bacterium | reverse complement strand
AAGTCGTTCGAGGATTAGGCGCTGCTGTTGGCCGTCTCCTTGGAGGGCCTTCGCCCAGGGCCGTGACCATTGCAGTGCCCGCCCGCTGGGCTTCCAGACCCGTACTGCCAGCGCGTCCCGGCCGGTGCGGTCTTTGGCGAGGTTGTCCAGTAAGTCGTGGGCATCGCGCAGAATGCGGGTGAGGGGGATTTTGACATGGGCGAATTGCACCGCTGCCGACAGGGTGGAGGGTGAGGGCGTCACGCCCAGTGCCTGCTGCATGGCGTCAAGGTAGCATTGCCGAATGGCCGTGGCACAAGCCAGGGCATCCGCCAGCGGCAGCAGGGCCAGCACATCATCACCGCCGGCGTAGACCAGAAAGCCATTGTATGTGTCGACCAGGCCGGGAACGGCTTGGGTAAAGTGCTCCAGGGCCGCGGAAATGGCTTCAGGCTTGTGATCGCGCAGCAAAGCCCCGAGGCGGTCGCCGTCCATCAGCAGCACGGCATAAAACGGTGCCGGCAGCGCCTGGTGCTGCAGCCCTTTGATGGCCTTTTTCAACTTGGCGACTTTCCCCCGCGCCGGACAGAGGGCTGGGTTATCCAGGCTATGTTCGAACAAGGCACTGCTGTTGATTGGGCTTTGTTCCTTGGGCAGGGCGCAGGCGTCTTTGATACAGCGTAACTTGCCGAGGCCGCAGTCTTGCGGTTTGAATAGATCGCTTGCTGCCGTAGTGACGGCGTTCCAGGCCTCAGCCGGGTTGTGGGTGACCGCCTCGCTCACCCAATTTGCGACGGCAAAATCCAGGGTCGAGGGGACTTGCGGGTCGACCTCCCAGCCATGCAGGGTCGAGCCGTCAGGCATGGGGACTTGGAGGGCCTTGAAACAGCGCACAAAGCGTCGTTTGACGAAAGCGATGGCGCACAGCTGTTCGTCCGCCTCGAAATCGCGCTCGTGCTGTTTGTGCAACGGTTCCCAGAAGGCCTTCAGGCGCGGGTCGCGACTCGGATCATGGGCCCCGGACAGCTCCTGCCAGCCGGCCATGATCGAACATTTGACCCCGGCCTCCTCAGGGGACCAATGGCTGCGCCAGTTTTTGCGCCGATCCAAGAGGTCATCGGCCTCGCCGAGCACCCAGGTTATTTCCCAAAAGGCTTCGATTTGCCGCTCCCAGATGGCGCGGGTCTGGGTGGAATCGGAATCCAGCTCTAGCTTGCCCAGATCCTGGTGCCACACGGCCTCGGCCAGGGCGGTCCAGGCGGTGCGCACGCTTTGCTCGACCTGCTGGGGGTTGAAATTCGGGTCGACTTCGGCGCGAATGGCCTTGAAGCGGTTGGGGATGCAGCCTTGGCGCGGCGGATCACCTTTGCCCTTGCCTTGCAGCCAGGCGAGATAGTCCTCGGCGGGGTTCGGGAAGCGGATGTCGCCGCCTTGGGCGCGTACCGCTAGCATGGCGACCCCGGCCAGCCAGGACAGCAAAAACGAGCCGGCCCAGAAATCCCGGGTGCGCCGGGCTTGGGCGACGAAGCCCTGGACCGGGCCGAGGGTGAAGTGGAAGGTGGTAGTGGCGCTCATGGATTCGGCTCCTGTTGCGGCACGAAACGGGCAACCACTTGATTGAACTGGGTCAGGTGTTCCCCTTCGTATTGATACGGCCGTTCATGGTGAAAAGTCGCCGGCAGAAACAGGACTGCGGCGGCGTACTGCTCGTTGCGCAACGCATGAATATGGAAAAACAAGGGACTGGCGCGGCGATTATCGGTATCCACGCCTTGCAGCGGCAGCCCGAACGGGAGCTTATCCCGGCCGCGGAGCTGGCTCGGCTGGCCGCGGTAGGTTTTGTAGGCCAAACCGGCTTGTTCATGGGCTTGCCGGGCTTGGTCGGCAGTGTGCAAGATGCCAAAGCGTGCTTGCTGAGTGAAGGCGGTGTAAGGGGGAAATGGGTCGGTGTGGGCATGGGTGTTCAACACCGCCTGGGCCTGGGCGTGGTAGCTTGCCGCGTCCTGTTGCTGGTCTTCGCCATCCAGCTCGCGCAAAGTCACGGACCCAAAGCCCCGCCGGGCCCGCCCACCCAAGCCACCGAACAGACTCCAGGCCTGTAAACAGTCCCGCAAGGTCTCCCGGTCGGTGGCTGGCGTGTTCGGGCGAAAGCGCAGAGTCAGGGTGAATTCGCTGCCTTCGAGCAAGCCTTCCCGATGGCGGGTGTCTTGGGTTGCCATTAAGCCGAATCCCAGATAACCGCTGCCGGTGTTGTTTTGCGGCCATTGGGTTTCGCGGCCGGATTGGAGCGGCTGTTTGACGTGCAGCAAAAAAACGCCTTGCCCGCGGCGTCTGGCTTGATTGTCATCGGCGGCAATCCCGAACAGCGCGGCCTCCTTGCGATGCAGCGCCTGGAGCGCGGCGGCTGTCGTTGTCTGCTCACGCAACATTGTCTCCCATTGCAGGGCGCGCCACCAAAACCGCAAGGCACCTTTGACGGCGGGGGGCCGAATTCCGTCCTGCGGCGTTTGATCGGCGCCACCGATGAACATCGGTGTGACGATGCGGTAGGTGGCCGTGATGGTGTCGGGCATACGCAAGAATCTCCAGCCGTGATGGGTTGGTAAGGGCGGTTAACCCAATAAGGTTTGCATGGCGTTGCGCAGCTCCCGGGGCAGCCGTTCGGGATCGGCCAGGGTTTGCCGCAGGCGCGATTGCGCCTCATGACTGCCGTGGGCCAGGGCGTTGCGGGTGTTTTTTAATAGCCAGTAGGCCTGCTCCTGCTCGCGGGGATAATCGCCGGCCTTGATCTCGGCCTCGAAGGCCGCTTCGGCGGGGCTGCGGCCGTTGCGATAATCCTGCCAGGCGAGCGCGCGCTGCGAACACTGGCGCGTGATCACCGCCTCGAACCCCAACAGCGCGGCGCGCAGGTAATCGCTTTGGCCAAGGTAGTAATAGGCCAGCCGGCGTTGGTATTGATCGGGACTGCTGGCCCTGGCCCAGGCAAGGCGCTTTTGCAGGGCCGCCTGGAACAACCCGGAGGTACCCGGCAGCGGGTGATCTAGCACGCTCAAAAAGGTTTGGATGCGCTGTTGGGCTTTTTGGAGGTTAAGGGTGCGCTCGAAAAAGGCGGCGTCGACCAGGCATTGGGCCTTATCGGCGGGCGCGCCGTCGGCCTCGAGCAGCGGCGCGAACACACCATAGTCGCCGTTTTGATCGAAGCGGCTCAAGG
>CAYFSA010000232.1:0-3193 GCA_964345605.1 uncultured Ectothiorhodospiraceae bacterium | reverse complement strand
ACTCCAGCGGTTGGCCGGCTTAATTCAGCAAGTGAGCGGTTTCCCAGCTATGCGCTGGTGGGGCGGCATAATCAGCGAGGGGTAAAGGGGCCAGGCTCGGCTTTCCCAGGTGATAGCCCTGCACATAATCCACGCCGAAATGACGCAGCAGCGCCAGCACTTTCTCATTGTCGACGTATTCGGCCACCACTTTTTTCCCCAGGGTACGGCCGACATCCACGATGGAGCGAACTAAAACTTGATCCATCGGATCGTCGATAAGATTGATGACAAAGCTGCCATCGATTTTCAAATAATCGACGGGCAGGCTTTTCACATAAGAAAACGAGCTAAAACCGGTGCCGAAATCGTCCAGAGCGAAAGTACAGCCCATGGCGCGCAGCCGGGCCACCATGTCCCGGGTCGCACTGATATTGGAAATCGCCACGGTCTCAGTGATTTCGAACATCAGCCGCGAAGGCTGCACCCAGCAAATATCCAATTTCTTGCGGACCAGCTCGACGAGGGTTGCGTCCTGCAGCCCGCGCGCCGAAAGATTGATGCTGAGCTTAACCGGCTCCTGCTCGGCAGGCAGACTCGCCAAGACATCGATGGCCTTGTCCACCACCCAGTGATCGATCTGCTGAATTAAACCCATGCGCTCAGCCAAGGGGATGAACTCATCGGGCGAATAGATGCGCTCGCCGTCGCCTTGCATGCGTAGCAAGGCTTCATAATGGGAGATCCGGCTATCGGCAACGCGCACGATGGGCTGGAATACCAGCATGAAACCGTCTTTTGTCAAAGCTTGGCGAATCCGCGGCACCAGCTCCAGATCACGCTGCACGGCCTCCAGCTCGCCATCGCCTTGACTAAAGGCATGCAGGCTGCGGCCACCGCGAGCCTTCGCCACCTGACAGGCCTGGTCGGCCCGCGCCAGGATGGCCCCACCCACCACATTACCGGCATCCGCTTCTGGCTCGATCAAGGCCAGGCCGATACTTGCACTGACTTGATAATGACTGCGCATACCTTGCAATTCGAGCTCTTCGAAACCCTGCAATAAGCGCTCCGCTAGGGTCTCGAGCTGCTCCAAAGTAGTATCCTCGATGACCGCACAATACTCGTCCGCACCGATGCGGGCGATCAGTTGAGCGGTGCTGAGCTCGCGGCGAAGCAATTTGGCGACCATGATCAACATACGGTCGCCATACTCATGGCCCTCGATGTCATTGATCAGCTTGAACTTGTCCAGATCGAGATACAGCACTCCAGCGGTACGGCGGAAACTGCGACAGCGCAGCCGTGTTAAGTCCAGCACTTGCTCCAAGCGGCGCCGATTGGCGAGGCCGGTTAATTCGTCATGGGCAGCGATATATTGCAGGCGGGCCTCCATGACCTTGCGCTCGGCCAGCTCAGTTTCCAATGAACAAGCCTGGGTCAAGCGTTGTTCACGCTCGCGCTTGAGAGTCAGGGCCAACAGCACCCGCGGCACCAGATCGGACTGGCGAAAGGGCTTACTGATCACATCCACGGCCCCCAGGCGCATGCCCGCCCGCAATGTTTCGGCATCCCAGTCACCGGCCTGCTCAACCAGCAGCATGGTGACAATCGCCGCCCACGCGTCACGCTGATTCAATTGCAGCATCACGCCCTCGGCACCCTGCTCGGGCAAACGCTGCTCGAGCAAGAGCAAATCGATCATTTGCCTGGGTTCGAGCAGCCCCGTCCGCAGCCGCGCAGCGAGCTCATTATCGCCGGCAACCGCCTCAACTTGCTGAAAGCCCGCTTCCTGCAAAATATTCGTCAAGCGCTGGCGGTGGTTATAACTGGCATCGGCAATCAAAATGCGGCTTTGGCGCAATTCATCGAATAATTCCACGACCGCCCCCTATTTTCAGTTTCATCCGCTGCCACGAGCCGTAGGCCCGCAGCGGCAGAACAGGGCCAAGCATAACCCCTATCGCTGGCTGGTACAGCTAGTGATCCACTTGACACCCCGTAGTACTTAACCTGAGTTTATACAACAATTATGTTAATTCCTCACGACAGCGTCCGGGGTGCCCCAGGGGTGAGCGCCAGGGGTGAGCGTGGCATCGCGGTGACTCGCCGGGTATCATGCCGAGATTGTTTAGCAATCATTTCATAAGCTTTCGCCCCGCTTCCCCTGCGGGGGAAGCGGGGCGAACCATTTTGGCGCTGATAACTTATGCAAAAATTAATACTGATACGAGGTCAGCGGTGAACCTCACGCCCCAAGACCTGATTACAGGCCATTGTGAACTGCCATCCTTACCGGAAATCTACCAGAAAATTTCGCAAGTGGCAGCCGAGCCGTATAGCCGCGCCGAGGATCTCGCCCGGCTCGTGGCAACCGACCCCAGCCTCAGCACCCGCCTGCTCGGCTTGGTCAACAGCGCGTTTTACAATTTTCCGATGCCCATCGAAAGCCTCGGCCAGGCGGTAACCTTGCTAGGTTTAAGCAAATTACGCCAGCTCGTCCTGGCCACCAGTATCGTTCAGAGCTTTTCGACACTGCTCAACCCATTGATTGACATGCGCACCTTTTGGTCCCAGAGTCTGAGCAGTGCCCTGCTCGCCCGCCATTTTGCCACTCAAAATGGCGCCAGCATGCTGCGCGATGAACTTTTCACAGCTGCCCTGATTCGGGATATCGGCAGTTTAGTTCTTTATTATCGCTTGCCGGAATTGGCGCGGGCTACCCTGCTGCAGGCGGAGCAAGAGGCTATCGCTCCCGTTGAAGCCGAACGCGCCGTGCTCGGCTTCGACCATACCGATATTAGCCATGCCATAGCTCAGCGCTGGCATTTGTCAGGCCGGCAACGCACAACCATGGCCTACCATCATTGGCCCGGTGAAGCAAAGGAATACAGCCATGAAGTGTGGTTAGTCCATCTCGCGGATAAGATCAACACGCACGCCCCCTGGTCATGGGATGCCGACAGTATCCGCCGGCAGCTGCCACCGGATATCTGGCGCCAGGCTGCTGTCGATCCAACGGTCTTAGAAGAAGTTGTAAGCTCTGCCAGCCAGGAATACGAGGAAGCCCTGCGGTTTATCCTGGGATAGACGAGTGGCCCAATTACAGCAGTACTGCCTGCGGATTACGGGTCAGGTCACGTTTTAGATTAGCCAACGCCTGTCATAGCGCGCTGTAAGTCTCCCAATCTAGACTATTGGTAATCCGCCGCTG
>CAYFSA010000231.1:0-3197 GCA_964345605.1 uncultured Ectothiorhodospiraceae bacterium | reverse complement strand
CCTACGGCTAAAACAGGCGCTTAAACCATGGCCGCTCCAATGCCTGCTTGCAGCGGGCGTATTGCGCGGCATAGCGATCGGCTTGCGTAGCCACGCGGCGGGCGATGCGCTGCAATTGGCGCTTATCACGATAACTGCCGCGGGCAAAACCGCCCTGGCCTTCGTGATAAGCCAAATACAAGTTATAGGCATCATCGCGGGCGATGCCGTTGCGTTGATGGCTTTGGGCGTTGTACCAGCCGATAAAGTCCACGGCATCAGCGAAATTGTCGCGCTCTGCCCACCTATTACCGGTCGCCTCTTGATAGTCTCGCCAGGTGCCGTCCAGGGCCTGCGAATAGCCATAGGCACTGCTCGCCCGCGAGCCCGGGAATACCCATAAGAAACTACCTTGGCGAGGCGGCTTGGCATGGGCCCGAAAGCTCGATTCCTGCTTGATAAATGCCAGGATAATCGGCACATGTGTATCCCAACGGCTAGCCGCTCGCTTGGCTGCCTTAAACCAGGCACGCTTCTCTTCAAAGATCGCGCAGGCATCATTCGGCTGTTTGGGGGGAGCGGTTGCGCAAGCGCATAGCGACAGCAACATCGCCCATGCCAGAATGGCGCGAAATGTAGCGGTTGCATCACATCTGCTGGAGCGCAGTGTATGCGCCGAGGTTGATCTGCGGATCATCAGCGACTTTCCTCCAGACAAGGCCGGTCTGTCAGACTAGCTTAGCGCTGTATAAACCGCCAGGCGAACCCAGCTGCCCGCCGCATTTATACAATAATCAGCAACCATTTATTCAACAATCGAGCCAATGCCAACAGAATCCGCCATCTCCGCCGCGCCTGCCGGCGACCAGGACCGTTACCGTGCCATGCGCCGGGTTACGCTCATCGGCGGCGCCACCAATATACTGTTGGCTATGGTGCAGATCTCAGGCGGCCTGCTAACCCAATCCTATGCCTTGGTCGCTGACGGCATGCACACCCTGTCGGATCTGCTGTCCGATTTATTGGTTTGGCTTGCGGCCAAACATGCATCCAAAAGCGCCGACGAAGACCATCCCTACGGCCATCGACGCATTGAAACCATGGCTACCGTGGGTCTGGCGATTGCCCTGACCCTGGTGGGCATCAGTATCGGTCACAGCGCCGCCCAGCGCCTCCTAGACCCGAGCCGCTTGCTGGATCCGGTGCCGCTGGCCCTGGTGTTCGCAGCTATCAGCATCCTGGCAAAAGAAGCCCTGTTTCATTACGGCATGCAGGTCGCTGAACGGGTGGGCTCGAACATGCTGCGGGCCAATGCCTGGCACCACCGCTCCGATGTCATTTCGTCGCTGGTGGTGTTCGTCGGCATTGCCGGCACATTCGCCGGCCTGCCCTTCTTGGATGCGGTGGCCGCCCTGGCTGTGGCCGTTTTGATCGTCCGCATGGGCATCAAGCTTGGCTGGCAGGCCACCGAAGAGCTGGTCGATACCGCCCTGGAACCTGAGCGGGTCGCGCTGATTCGAAAGGCGATTTTCGCTGTCGACGGAGTGAAAGCCCTGCACACGCTGCGTACCCGGCGCATGGGCGAACAAGCCTTGGCCGATGTGCATTTGCAGGTCAATCCCCGCATCAGCGTCTCGGAAGGCCATCGCATCAGCGAAGCGGTCAGTGAGCATCTGATCGAGACCTTCGAGGAACTCAGCGATGTCACTGTGCACATCGACCCGGAGAACGACGAAACCCGGCAGCCCTGCCGGCATCTGCCGTTACGCGATACCCTGATCGATGCACTGCAGCAACACTGGTCAGGTCTGCAAGGTGCCGATGCCATCGAGAATGTCCAGCTCCATTATCTCGGCGGCTATGTGCACCTCGAGATTCACCTGCCGCTGTCCGCATTCGCTGACGTTGACAGTGCGCACCAAGCCACCCAAGCGTTGATTGAAGCCAGCAAACGGCATGCAGCCGTAGGCGAAGTCATTGTCTATTTCCGCTGTGATTGCCCAGCCATTTAGCGGACAACCTCACACTGACCCAGTTAACCCGCTAAGCAGTGTGGGCGCTCGTTGCCCTTCCTTCTCAAGGCTGAGATTCCCATCAGCCCGTCTTGACGAATATCAAACAGCCTCGCATACTCCATCTTGCACCAAGCGTAATAGGTGTTGGCAGTTTCTGTTATTCAAACGATTTATTGATAAGAAATAAACGAGGATGTGGCATGCAAATAGCAAAAATCCTGGCCGTCACGCTCTTGTCTTTTGGACTGATTCAGACGAATGCCCATGCGGCAGCGACCCAAGTTGAAGGCCAAGCAGGTGGCGGCATCGTGCCTTGGGCTTTGATTTCCAGCGGCAAACCCACCGTCTCCACTACCTGGGTTGATACCGGCGACTACACGCTGAGCTCAATCGCCGTGCAAGCGGGCATTCTCGATCGCGTCGAGCTTTCCTATGCTCGCCTGACGCTCGATCCGGGCGAGCCTCATGCCATCACGGGTCATGTCAGGCTCAATGTCTTCGGCGGCAAAATTAAACTATTGGATATGAGTGATGTTCTGCCCGCTGTAGCAGCAGGCCTGCAATACAAACGCGTAGATGGCGATGCCGTTATCGATGGCGTCTTAAATGACGGGGGTGCGGATGATAGCGGGTTTGACTTTTACCTGGCGGCCACCAAAGTGTTGCCACTAGAACCTATTCCATTCTTGTCAGACAAGAAATTTTTACTGAATACGACTGTTCGCGGTACCAAAGCGAATCAAATAGGCTTGTTCGGTTTTGGCTCGAATAACGACGACAGTTATACCGCACAGCTCGAAGCCTCAGCGGGTATTTTTCTGAATGAGAAAACTGTATTCGGCTTGGAATACCGCATGAAACCTGATAACGATTTCGTGCTCGGGAATGAAAATGATTGGGGTGACGTGTTTTTTGCCTATTTCCCAACGCCCAACATGGCTATCGTCGCTGCTGCGGCCATGTTTGGTGATTTGGCACCGGTAGCCTCAATCGAGTCAGGTGGTCAGGAATTCAAAGGAACGCCAGGCAATATCGGCAATGGCCAGCGCGGCCTGTATTTCCAAATCCAGGGCAATTTCTAATCGGCAGACACTGGCCAGGTCCACAGTAACGGTCTGGACACAGATTGTCTTGATCAACTCGGCAATGGGTCGGTTAAAACCGACCCTACACCCTTGTAGGGTGGGCTTTAGCCCGCCACAC
>CAYFSA010000230.1:0-3205 GCA_964345605.1 uncultured Ectothiorhodospiraceae bacterium | reverse complement strand
ATCCTGGCCCGGGCCAGGATACTTCGCGATCGTCAGGGCCAAGCCTGGCGCATGGTCGGCACGCATAGCGATATCAGCGAGCGCAAACGCACCGAGGTGTATCTGTTCGAGGCCCTCGAGCGCCTGAACAAGATCGCCGACAATGTCCCCGGCGTGATCTATCAATACCGCCTCAATCCCGATGGTAGCGACTGCCTGCCCTGGGCCAGTAACGGCTTGTACGAGATTTTCGGGATCAGCCCCCAGCAAGCGATGCAGGACGTGAGCCAGGTCCGGGCCCGCTGGCATCCCGACGATCAAACCGCCACTCAGGCGAGTATAGAGCACTCGGCCCGCGCGCTGACCACCTGGGTTCACCGCTTTCGGGTCAACCATCCCGACAAAGGTCTGCTGTGGGCGGAAGGCCGCGCCAGTCCCGAGCGGCTGGCCGATGGTGGGACGCTCTGGCATGGGTTTATCACCGATTTCACCCAGCGCCACGAGCTGGGAGTCGCCGTCGAAACCGAGCGCCAATTCCTCCAGGACATTATGGATGGCATTGAAGACCCCATCCTGGTCATCGATGCCAACCGGACCGTCCTGCGCATGAACAAGGCCGCGCGCACCTGGGCTGCTATCGACCGGCCCGAACCGAGCTGCCTCAAATGCTACCAGATCTCACATCACCGCAACCGCCCCTGCGGCGGCAAAAACCTGCCCTGTCCGCTGCAGACCGTCCTGCGCGAGGGCCGCCCAGCCAAGGTCCTGCACCAAGCCGAGTCGAACCGTGCTGAGCTTGCCACGCGCTCCATCGAAGTCTCGGTCAATCCACTACGGGACAGCGCCGGCACGATCATCGGCGCCATCCATATCACGCGTGATATCAGCGAGCATCTCAACTTATTGAGCTCACTCCGGGAAAAGGAGCAGGCCGTCTATTACCATGCCAATCATGATCCACTGACGGGCCTGCCGAATCGAATATCGCTCGGGACCCGTTTGACCCATCTCATCAACCAAACCGGGCCCAACCAGGCAGGCGCCGCAGTCGCCATCCTCGATTTGGATCGCTACCGCCAGCTCAATGAAGGCCTCGGCCAGAGCGCCGGCGACGACACCTTGTGCTATTTGGCGCGCCGCTGGCAGGGCCTGTTACCGGAACATGCCACGTTGGCGCGGCTGGGGGCAGACGTCTTCGCCCTGTTGCTGCCCGGTGCGCAGGATACCGCAGATTTGCTCGAGCTGGCCGCTTCCCTGCTCGACCGAACCCGCCAACCGCTGCATCTGGCCGCGAATGCCGCGGTCATTACTGCCAGCATCGGTATCGCCCTCTATCCCACCGACGCCGACAACGCCGAAGACTTGTTGCAGCGCGCAGAGAAAGCCATGCAGACGGCCAAATCCCGCGGCGGCAATCAAGTCGCGTTTTTCGATGCCAACCGCGCCCAGCTCGCCAGCGATTGGTTCCATACGGAAAACGCTTTGCGCCAGGCCATTGCCAACGATGAGCTGTTCCTCGAATACCAACCCCAGATCGATATGCGCACCGGCCAGATCGTCGCCGCTGAAGCCTTGATCCGCTGGCGCCGTGACGAGCAGGTGATGCCGCCGGGGCAGTTTATGCCTATTGTCGAAACGACCGACCTGTTGGGCCCCATCGGCCAATGGGTCATCGACACGGCCTGCCGCCAGGCCAAATGCTGGCATGACAGCGGCCAGCCGCTGCGAGTCGCGCTCAATGTTTTTCCGGCTCAGGTAACCTCGGGATCGCTGGTCGCGGACATCACCCGCGCCTTGGCCAGCACCGGCCTGCCAGCCGAGTATTTGGAAATCGAAGTCATCGAGAGTTCTTTGCTGGATCAACCGGAAGCCTCGGTACGTGCCCTGCGCGCGCTCAAGCGGCTCGGTGTCGGGCTGGCACTGGATGATTTCGGCACCGGCTATTCCAGTCTGGGCTATCTCAAGCATTACCCTTTCGATGTCCTGAAGATTGACCGGCTCTTCACAGCCAACCTGGGCCGGGATCCCAACGATACCGCGATCGTGCAGGCCACCATTCAGCTCGCTCATCATCTGGGCTTACGGGTGCTCGCCGAAGGCGTGGAAACCGTTTCGCAATTCAACCACCTGGCCCGCCAGGGCTGTGAACAAGCCCAAGGCTTTTTGCTTAGTCACCCCACTACTGCCGCGGCCATTGAGTCTTGGCAGACCAGTGGCCAAGACCTGCGCCCGGCCTCACTGGACGCTTTTCATACCAGCATCTTGCTGGCCCATGGCGATACCGCACGGCTGCACACCTGGCAAAGCTGGCTGACCAGCCATGGCTGGCAGGTGACTAGCGCTCGCGAACGCGAACACGTGCTGCAGGCGCTGAGCACGCAACGGATTGATATCATCATCGCCGGCGAACGCCTGCAGGATTGTTCCGGGCTGGCCTTGCTGAGTGAATTGCGGCGTGGCTATCCACACACGCAGCGCATGCTGGTCTCGGCCGCCAGCGATCAAGCGACGGTCATCACCGCGGTCAATCGCGCCGGCATCACGAACTGGTTGGCCGAACCGCTGGAACGGGCCACGTTGCTGCAGGCCCTCGAGCAACGCCCCGCAACAAAAGTCGATCATGACTTGCCGGCCGAGTCTCAGTACCCGGGGCTTGACGGTAATGGGGAATATCGTGCAGTGGCCGCGCGTCAGCAGGTTTTGGCAGAAGTCGCGGCAGGGTTCGTGGAAATCGAGCTCGATGCGGACCCGAGCGATGTTGTGCGCTGGGCGCTGGCCCGCCTAGGCAAGCTGTTTGATGCCGACTGGGTCGGCTTATGCCAGATCAGTCCCGATGGGCAGCAATTCAGCAACACCTACGAATGGTGCGCCCTGGGCATACCTAGCCGGCATGCACAGCTACAGGCCTTACCGTTACACGCCTTGGGGCCTATGGCCGCACGTCTGCAGCATGGCGCAATCCTGGCTATCCCCGACCTGACGCAAGCGCCGGACCTGCCGGCTCGCCTCGATCCAGCCTATATCCCTACTCATGGCGCCTTGCTAAACATACCGGCTCTGCTCGGCGAGCGGCTAGGGGGCTGTCTGCACCTGGAACGGCAACAGCCCGGCCGCTTCTGGCAAACCCATGATGAAACCATGCTGCGCACCATGAGCCATATGCTGCTGCGCGGTTTGCAAACCCATGCCGCGGTCGCGTCCTCGCTGAGCTGAACGCATTGCGCTA
>CAYFSA010000229.1:0-3206 GCA_964345605.1 uncultured Ectothiorhodospiraceae bacterium | reverse complement strand
TTGGCGGGTTGAAACCCGCCCTACAATCTGCGGCGGGCTGAAGCCCGCCCTACTTACCTCAAGTGTTAATCCAGTACCAGCTTGCGGCCAAACGGCATGGGCATATATTCATATTGCGCCGGCACGGCCCACAGCACCGGATAACTGGGGCGATGGTCCAGCTTGCCGTCGAGATCGGTCAAAAACACGGCCATATCCGGGCTGTAGCGTTCCGCGGTTTGCAACAGCGGCGTGAAATCGGTGCCACCGCCGCCTTGAAATTGGATCTCCCGCAAATTCGAGCGACCCGGCTCGCAGACGCGTACCTCGCGGACTTGCATATCGCCAACAATCACGACAATGCGCGTTGCCAAGCGTCGGGTGATCGCTTCGATCTCCTGCGCAAACCGGGCCAGCAATAGCTCATCGATGGAGCCGGAAACATCCACCAGTACCGCCAGCCGCGCCACGGCGCGGGTTGACGATATACCCGGCTCCCAGGGCATGCGTAACGCTCGT
The DNA here is from genome assembly GCA_964345605.1 of uncultured Ectothiorhodospiraceae bacterium. Taxonomy (GTDB): domain Bacteria; phylum Pseudomonadota; class Gammaproteobacteria; order CAYFSA01; family CAYFSA01; genus CAYFSA01. Next base: position 2,708 of record CAYFSA010000229.1, on the reverse strand, counting down.
GCCGTGCCGCCGACACGGCCGCGATTGGCTAGATACGAGCGCGCTGGCCGTGACCAGGAGAGCTCGGGCTGCTGCGCCAGCCCCCGGGTCAGTTGGGTTCGCAGCAGATGTTCCCAGGGCGTGCGCACTTTGGGCAAATCGGCTAGCAGTGCCCGCAGCATGGAATAGGCGCCGTCACCGGTATGAGCACGGCTGATCCGTTCAGCCCATTCGCGGGCTTGCTCGGCTTCCGCCTCGGGCCGCTCGGCCTCGGCAGCGGGCAGCAGATCGACGATTATGTCCGCGCCGGCTAGGCGGGCTTGCGCTGCTCGGGGACCATCGGCCTGCTGTGGCGCCTGATTATCTTGGGTTGCTGAACGTGATTGGCGGCCGCCGCGTTGGGCTTGGTCCTGGCCGCGCCCATTGCCGGCATTTGCGCCGCGGCCGGCACCGCGCTGCTGGCGGTCATCGAGGGCCCGATAGAGGCGCTCCAAATTCCATTCCAGCAGGGCCTGCTCAGCATTTTGCTGAATCCGTAGCGCCCGCGCCAGTAAGTCCTCGAGAAATACCGAACCCCCCGGTAGGGCCAGCCAGCTCAAATGGCCCAAGGTGGTGTTGATAATGGCGTCGGCGCAGATGTTATAGAGTTGCGGATCAACATCCCCGAGACGCCGCTGCATTTCCAGCAGACGCTGAGGATGGCGCAGGGCGACATGCAAGACTTGATGGGCGACCAGGCCCATTTGCTCGGCTAAGGGCAACCGCTCGAATGCTGCCCCATAATAAATGGTCTTGCCGTCGTTAGCCGCCGTGATGGCTGGCTTGCCGTCATCGACATCCTGGTGGTGAATCCATAGGGCAAGTCCCCCGGTCGCCGGTGCGAATTCCACCAGTTTCTGGACAGCGCGGGTGGCGCGGTGGGTATAGACTGCGCCGCGCCCCGCCGTGGCTTCAGGCGGCACGTTGCGCATCGGCTTCGCGTTGCTCAAGATAACGCCGGTAGGCCGGACTGGTCAGTACGCCCCCTTCCAAGCCCCGCTCTAAAGCCTTTTTAAATAGCAGTTCCATGGCCAGGGTCTGAGCCTCGCGAATGGGCAAAGGGTTGCTGGTTGGCGTGTCGGGTAATTGTTCGATAATCGCCAGCACCCGTTGCAGGCGGGTCTGATCGGTGGCGGCAGCCAACAGGGCGTAGACCATGCCGTACAAGCCGTCCAGGGTAGTGGGCAGCAGCGCCGCGGTGGCCGCGCCGGGTTCCGCGTCGAGTAATTGCAGCACATCCGCACCGGCCTGCAGCTCGCGCAGCACGCCGAAGAATTCCGCCGCATTGGCGGCACCGATGCGGCCTTGCACGAAGACTCGCAAGCCAGCCTCGGACAAATCGGATTTCAAGACATTGGAGATATCTTCCCAGCCGCGGGGACTGGCGCCGATCAAGTGATCGTTGGCGAGCTGACTGTGAGTATCGTCCAGCTTGTCTGGACGCACCTTGAGGTAGGCCATGACTTCGGGAGCGAAATCGTGGGCCATGGCATACTCCAGGAAGGCTTCGATGACGGTCTGGACATTGAAATGGAACATCCGGTCGGCGAGGGCGGTACCCATATCATGGCTGACGGCGCCGTGATAGGCGGCATTGCCGGCGGCGATGACCTGCCAGCCTTCGGGGAGCTGGTATTTGCCCACCCGTCGGTCCAATATCAGGGAATAGGCCGAGATTTGCAGGCGCTGATCGGCGGCGGTGAGCTCATCCAGAAACAAAATGCCTTCAGGTTGATCACCACCCGGCAGAAACTCCGGCGGAAACCAAACCGTTTGACCGCGCGTGTCGTCGGCATAAATCGCCCCCCGAATATCCACCGGTTCGATGGTCGTCAGGCGCAGATCGACCAATGGCACCTCGAAATGCTCGGCGATCTGGCGAATAATGGCGGACTTGCCGACACCGCGAGTGCCCCATAGCATGGTTGCCCGCCGGCGCAATACTGGATCGGCATATTGCTCAAGTAGTGCTTGTTTCACCGCCGCAATGGATATCGGCGGGATATTCATGGGATTGCCTTGCAATGGATCATTCCTCGAGCAGCGCGATAAGTCGCAACACCATTTATCGACCGGTCTGGGGCTGCCGCGTTCCTGCGGGCCGTTGTTCGCCCGCAGCCGTTGTAGGGTCGATTTTTGTCGACCCGCCTGGGTTTCGGTTAGCTACAGCTGGGCGGGTTGAAAGCCGCCCTAAACGATTAATGTTTTCTTTTGGGGCATTTTTCCTTAAACTCACGCGTTTACCGCGAATAAGCAAGCCCCTTACAAAGCCCGGGTGGCGGAATTGGTAGACGCAAGGGACTTAAAATCCCTCGGGAGAAATCCTGTGCCGGTTCGAGTCCGGCCCCGGGCACCAAATAGGTTGCGCATATCAAGAAGGCTTGCCGACACCTACATGAGTTTGATTGGCCCCCGTATATCTTTGGCTCGATTCTGATCTAGGCAACAGGGTCGATGCAGGTCGGCGGGTGTCACATCATCCCCAAACTAACCTGCTCAACGAGCCACGGCAGCCATTGGGTCGATGAGCCTGACAGGCGGTAATCGGCCAGCTCCGCAATCAGGCTTGCTTCGGTATTGATCTCGATGACCGTGCCGCGTGTCTTGGCGATTACGAACTGGATCATGGAGATGGCCCCGCTGGTGCCGGCCACCAGGACTAAATCGGCGTGTTGAAAGGTTTCAAAGGC
>CAYFSA010000228.1:0-3242 GCA_964345605.1 uncultured Ectothiorhodospiraceae bacterium | reverse complement strand
CGGGCATGCTCGGTGGCCTGATCATAGAGAACCGCCAGCGGGCGGGGTTGGTCCACGTCCAGCGGTCCTGCCGGTCCGATAGGTGCATCAATGCGCAGAATCTGACCCGGCTTGGGCATGGCGGCAAAGGGATGCGCTGTGGCCTCGCGCTGCTGGGTCACCAGTTCAGTGAGCCAGGCCGGCGGGGAGGGGGCCTCAGCCGTGGCGGCGGGACGTTCGGACGCTGCCGGGCCCGTTTCCAGGGTCTCACGCCGTTCCCGGGCCAGCGTATCCGCAGCCAGTGCCTGCTGGGTAGCGGGGTCCAGTTCATTGGCGAGCCAGCGCTCGAGCAGCACATCCGAGGGCGCGAACAGGCCCGCCTCAATCACGCTCAAGGAGGGTGTCAGGTTGGTACGCATCAGGGTCGCTCCAATAGTTCATCATCCATTCTTCTCGCCGGCACCGCCAGGCCGTCATCGCCGGTTGCCGCTTCGCCGCGCATGTCAGAGGGCTTTCTCGGTTAACGCGATTTCACAGAGGATTTTCAACGCGGCCCGGACCACTTCAGGCGCTTCGGCATCACTCAGATCAATCCCCAGGTGCTCGCACCATTGGCCGAGGTAGGTCTGCCGGAACGCATCGAGATCGGGAAAGCCACCCTTGGTGTAAGTGATGCCGAGTTTGCGGGCTTTGTGATGGTAGGCAGGAATATCAAAGGCTCGTGCCAGCGCAGCGAGCGCCATGTCCTGGGCGCAATGATGTCGGGCCAGGTAAAGCTGAATCCACCCGCGCTCGGGTGCCAGATGCTGCCAGGGCGGGTCGGCTTGCAGAAAGCCGTGCGCCGCCTCTGCTACCTGGGCCGCCTCCAGGCCATGTTCAGTGATGATCGCACCAAGCTGCTCCATGCCCCGGGCATGCGCCTGCTGTATCTCGATGCGTTCTTCCACAGCGCGCCGATCCGGTTCTGCCAGTCCGTGGCCGTCATCGAGGGAAGCCTTTTTATCGGGCGCGTGGGCCTGGCGAATTTGATCTTTGATGTAGTTTTGGTACATGCGGACCAAATAGCCGAACGAGCCGGACTTTTGCGCCAGCTTGGGCGCATTCATGACTACCCGCTCGGCCAGGAATTCATTGATGGTGTCCGGCTTAGTGTTGCTCAGATGATCCGGAAGAACCACATGAACCCGTTCAAGCAGGGTGTAGACGAGGCGGTAGAATTCATTCCACTCGGCATTATCGAGCCGGGTCAGGCGTGCCCAAAGGGCTTGAAAACGGGCTTCATCAGCAGACATGCGTTAAGCTCAAGGCGTCGATTCAGTGACAATGATGTCGTGTTAAGCGCGAGCTGACAAGGTGTCGGTTAATTAAACCCGGCGCAGGTGTATTGCCAAGCGCTTGTCTGTTGATCTCCCGTGCTGGCCTACATCCGCTGCGACCGCTCGCCTCTGCGGCCAGCGGGAGAAGTAGCAGCTGCGGACATCGCTATCCAGGCGTTGCCGAACGCCATCGATCGCAGCGACAACACGCAGATGCGCCGCTTCGATCACCATCTTGCCGTGCGTAGCTTCAGTGCCTGGAATATGGCGAGTGGACTGCCGGATCGTGGCGACGCGGGACGCGCAAACGCGCGAACGACTGTGCGTCAATCCGCCCGGCGTTTGGGATGCGCTGGTCGCAGCGGAGTTGCTGCCGCTTTAAGCCCGGCTATTCCAGTGCTGTCTGCTGTTCCCGCAGCCACTGAAAAAGTCGAATACGCAATGGATGCGGCAATACGCCGAGCTCAATCATATCTTCAGGGGACAAGCGTTCTGGCCGGGGGAAATAATAGCTCGTCTGAGGCGGCTCGCCGTTCGGATGCGGTTTTTTATAGTGGCAATCCGCCGGCTCGAGGGGAAAAAAGGTCGGCTTGTATTTGCGGGTGGCCGGCAACACATGGCAACTGTCACGATCGCGTTGCAGGGAAATCACGGGACGCCATTCGACCGGCTCATAGCGGTCATAACCGAACTGCAAGCGCGCCTGCCGGGCGAGGTAACAAAACCCATGCGCCCACTGTGACTCAGTCGGCTCGGCTGCCGGTGCGGCTGGGGCGGGCCGATGTTGAAAGGCATGTTTGGCGGACATAACGGCTCCTGGCAGGGATTCAGGGCTTGTTTGAATACATAGCCATAGGATACATAAATCATTTTGCCTTGGTATAGCCATTAGAGTGTGTCTGGCATACTCGGCAATCATAAGGCCAGTTGAAAACGAGTTGTTCTTTACAATTTGACAGCAAGCACACGTTAATCAATTAGTGGAGCTTTACGGGTGCGTGCTCATGACAACCACGGCTTTCTGGCTCATCGCCTACGATATTTCGAGTAACCGCCGGCGTGCACAGATGGCCCGGCTGCTCAATGGCTATGGTGAACGCGTCAATCGATCGGTGTTTTTATGCCGGTTGGATGCTCATCGCCAATCTCGGCTTGCCCGGCAACTGCAAAAATTCACCCTGGACGACCATGATGATGTCCGTGTTTATCGAGTCGGGGCATTTGGCACTGGCGGCTTCAATCCTGCAGGGGTAAAGCCGCCCGACACGCCTGCATTTACTTTGGTATAAGCGCATGGATGTCTATATCGCCCAGCCTGGCGCCAAAATTGGTCTGCGCGATGGCCAGTTGCAAGTTCGCAAGGACGGCCACCTGCTGCAGCATCTACCGGCCGAACAAGTAGATCGCCTGCTGCTGTATGGGCCCATCCAGATCAGTTCGGCGGCATTGAGTTTCTTGCTTGAGCGCGGCATTGCCACCTTGTTGCTCAGTCAGGACGGCTGGCTTAAAGGCGAATTGTTGGGCCAGCAAAGTAAGCAAATCAAAAGCCGCAGGCGGCAGTATCTGGTCAGCGAAGCCCCCGGAGTGGCCCTGGAATTGGCCGGTGCCCTGATCTTGGCCAAACTCCGCGGCCAACGTTACCAGTTGAAACGCTGGGGCGCTTTAACGATTGCGCTCGACAACGCGTTGCGCCGCACGATAGCCTGCGCACAGCAAGCGCAGTGCCTCGAGCAATTACGCGGTTACGAAGGTGAAGCAAGCAAGCGCTATTTTGCCGGACTCAGCACAGTCCTTGCCAAGACACCGTTCCCATTCGCGGGTCGCAAGCGCCAACCGCCCGGCGATCCGGCCAATGCGATGCTTTCTTACGGCTATACGCTGTTGCTAAGCGAAATGGTGACAGGCATGCGTGCACACGGTCTTGAACCTTACGTTGGCCTGTTGCAC
>CAYFSA010000227.1:0-3253 GCA_964345605.1 uncultured Ectothiorhodospiraceae bacterium | reverse complement strand
GGATGTTGAATTGGTGGAGGCGGCGGGAATCGAACCCGCGTCCGCGAATCCTCTGCCCTCGGTCCTACATGCTTAGTCCAGTCTTTTGCATTCGCCGCTAGCCCTCCGACGGACAGGATGACTAGCAACTAGCTCGATGAGGTTTTAGCGGTTTGGCCCCGAGCGAGCCGCCCCGCGAGCTTGTGTTTCGATGACCACTGCGGTCCGGGAAAGGACTTACTGACCCGCACAAGCACGGTTCAGGCAGTGGCTAGCGGCTTACGCCGCTAGAGCGTAGTTGTCGTCGTTGGCAACTATGTTGATGCAGCGTGATTTACGAGGCTACTGCATCCTCGGCATGCACCTAAGGTTTCGCGATCCACGTCGAAGCCAGGTCGCCCCCATATCTGACGTGAACTGTGTATTATCGCATTTTTCTTAGTAAGCTACAAGCACTAATGCACTTTAACGATGCCTTGCCCGCTTCGCCTGAATCTTTCAGTCAATCATCGTTATTGCTTATGACTTTACCCAGGCGGGTTTGTTTCCTGATGCGTTTATTGCTAGCTTTGGCAGGCTCAAGCATAGCTTAGCAAGCCAACAATGAGGATTGTCTCAATGCAATTGGAACAGCAAATCCAAGCGGTCGCCGGGCTTCTCGATGAAGCCGAGCGGGTGCTGTTCATCACTGGCGCAGGCATTTCGGCGGACTCTGGTCTACCAACCTACCGAGGCATCGGTGGTCTGTACGCGGATCAGGAAACCGTACATGGCGTGCCTATCGAGGAAGCCTTGAGCAGTGATGTGTTCCAAAGCCATCCGGAAATCACTTGGCATTATCTGTGGCAGCTCGGCCATGCCGCGCAGCGTGCCGAACCCAATTTCGCGCATTGGGCGATAGCCGGTGTTGTTGCGCAAAAGCCTGGTTCTTGGGTGATGACCCAGAATGTCGATGGCTTGCATGGTGCCGTACATACCGCCAATCTGGTCGAGCTGCACGGTAATGCCCAGGCACTGTATTGCACACAATGCTCGTGGCAGACCACGGCTGAGGCCTTTCTCGATAACTATGGCGAGCAGCCGGAGCTACCGCCACGCTGCAATCGATGTGGCGGCATCATCCGGCCGGATGTCACCTTATTCGGCGAGAATCTGCCCGCACCCGCGATGGCCTTTCTGCAAAATTATGACGATTATCAGTTCGACCTGGTGATAAGCGTGGGAACCACAGCGGCTTTCCCCTATATCGCCGCCCCGGTAGCATTGGCCTATCAGAATGAGGTGCCGTCGGTGGAGATCAATCCGAGCATGACGGTGATCTCGGATACAGTGACTTATGCGATTCGGCTGGGCGCGGCAGAAGCCTTTAAACAGATTTGCGCCCTCAGCTCACTCTGCGACACTGCTTGAGCCATTTGCGCTGGCGCATGTCCCTATGCGCCAAGGTCGCTATCCGCTAGCAGGTAAGGTCACTCTGAGTTGCTCCCGAATGCCCTGCCGACCCTTAGGTCACCAGTAATAGGGATAGCCCCCATACCGATGACCGTAATGAGGATAGCCATAACCACCATAATAGGGATAATAGCCGCCCCAGTAGGGATAGCCATAGCCATAATAGGGATAACCATACCAAGGACCACCGCCCCAGCCGCCGCAGCAACCGCGCATCATGCCAAAGAAAGCGTTTGCTGAGGACAAGGGTAACGCGAGCAAAACGACTGTCAATGCTACCAGGGCCAACTTGCGTAACTTGATCATCATTCGCTTCTCCTCAATTCAATAGGGTTTTAGACGATCAGAAACACAACCTGCGATCGATATATCAGTGACCGCTAATATATTAGGATAATGCTTAGCCGCAAAAAATCAAGTAAACGGCACTGATCGCCGCCCTATTCGTTTGCATGCACCTGGCCGATGAGCCGTGGCGGCCCGCCCTTCAGCGGCGTACCAAGCACGTCTACTCAGTGGCTTTGGCAGCGAGCAGGTCGATCAGCTCCTCCAGGCTGCGGCAGGCATTCAACTGAGCCGCCGTTACCCAGCATTCTGGCTGGCCGGTTGTCAGCCGCAGCACGGCAGGCAGGTCGATGTGCATTGCCGGGTAGCGGGCCAGGAAAGCATCGCGATGCAGGAAGTGGCAAGTCATATCGAGCCGGTCGAGAAAACGCGTCCATCGCTGGCGTTCAGTGAACCAACCGTGGGTCAGCCTGCATAAATTGCACTGATAGGTGGCCGGCGAGATGATTTTATGGGCGGCATCGGTCAGCGTATTGAACAAACCGCCGTCGGCGTTGTACACGAATAATAATTGCGGCTGCTCAGGCATCGGACCGACCACCCGACAGCCCTGCTGAACCAGGCGGGATGCCGCGCGCAGCGGCAGTCAAAGGCTTGCCGGGCAGAGCTAGCAAGCGCAGAGGGGTTTGCCATTCGGCCTCGCCATAGGCGCCGATGCCGAAACGAATCGCGGCCAGATCGGCGCGTAGGCGCAGACTGCGAAACAGTCGATCCCAGAGGGACAACACGGTGCCGTAGTTGGCGTTGGTTTCAGCCGGGATCTCGGAATGATGCACGCGATGCATGGAAGGCGGCACGATCAACCAGCGCAGCCGCCGCTCCAGCCCCGGAGACAGGGCCACGTTGCTGTGATGCAACAGGATGGTCAGGATCATGAGGGTCTTGTACACCACAAACTGCATTAAGCTCATGCCGAGCAGTACCAACACCAGGGCATTCAACAGGGTTGACAGTAACAGTTCGCCCGGATGAAAGCGCAGGGCCGTGGTGCTGTCCATGGCCGGGTCGGTATGATGGACCCGATGCAGCCGCCACAGCAAGCCAACGCGGTGGTTGGCTCGGTGCCAGGCGTACATCCAGGCATCGAAAAGCAGCAAGGCCAGTAAGGTCGCCGGAAGAACGTTCAGGTCCAGTTGCTGGAGCAAGCCCCATTGGTGCCGCTCGGCCAGTTGGGTGGCAAGCACCAGCAGCGGCATCAGCCCGGCCGTCACCAGGGCTCCCACCGCCGCCAGGCCCAGATTGCGCAGGCCATGGCGATATCGCTCAGTACGGCCAGCATAAAACGGGATGATACCCTCCAGGCTGAACAACACCAGCAAGGCTGCCATCCCTGCCAGGACATCACTGCTCATCATGCCCCCTTGCCGCGATGATGCGCACGCGGCTGACCTTCGTAGATGGCGGCCAGCTTCCAGGGCGAAGCGCCCAGCAAGAAGCGGCTGAGCAATAAGGCATTGCGCCATTGCTGCCGCACAAT
>CAYFSA010000226.1:0-3260 GCA_964345605.1 uncultured Ectothiorhodospiraceae bacterium | reverse complement strand
AACCGGGCACCAACCATTCGAGTCGGCCGGGATCGAGGCGATCGATGGCCGCCACCGGCACCCGCAGGGTCACGCCGTCGTCCGGGGCGTTGGGCTCGAAACGATAGCGCAGCGGGAACCGGGCATCGCCGAGGCGCAGCTGATCGGGAAAGCGCTCGGCGGTCACGGCGCTGGCCTCGTGACGCATCAGCGCCGCGCGGGTTAAAAGTAAATAATCCGGCTCGCGTTGCTCGACTTGCTGCCGCCATTGCTCGAAATCCGGGCCGTTGTAAATCTCGGCCGGCAGCCGCTCGGCATAGAACTCGAACAGGGTCTGCTCGTCGACCAGGATATCGCGGCGCCGCGATTTGGCCTCGAGCTGCTCTACTTCGGCCATCAGATCCCGGTTATATTGCAGAAACCGGCCGCGGGTCTGGAAATCGCCCTCTACCAGGGCCTGGCGAATGAAAATCTCGCGAGCCTCAGCCGGGGCCAGCGGGCCATAATTGACCCGGCGCCGGGGGTCGACGACCAACCCGTACAGGGTCACCTTGGCATAGGCGGTGACCTGCCCCGCCCGTTTTTCCCAATGCGGCTCGTAGTAGTGATAATGCAGCAGATGCCCGGCATAGGCCTCGATCCAGGCGGGATCGAGCTTGGCGACGGTGCGGGCCCAGACCTGGGTGGTTTCGGCGATCTCGGCGGCCATGACCCATTTCGGGGTTTTCTTGAACAAGGCCGAGCCGGGAAAGATGCGGAATTTACGGTTGCGCGCCCCGAGGTATTCGCTGTCCTCCCCCTTATAGCCCAGATTGCCCAGCAAGCCGGCCAGCAGGGCTCGATGGATGGGGGCATACTCGGCCGGGGTGGTATTCTCCTTGTAGCCGGCCTCCAGCAGGGTCTGCCGCAGTTGCCGGTGCAGATCCTGCCATTCGCGCAGGCGCACATAGGAGACAAATTGCTCGCGGCAAGCCTCGCGCAGCTTGGTCTTGGACAACCGCCGCGCCTCGCCATGGAACCACTCCCAGAGATTGAGCAGGCTCAAAAAATCCGAACGCTCGTCCTGCCATTGCTTGTGCCTGTCATCGGCGGCCTGACGCTGCTCGTGGGGGCGCTCGCGGGGATCGCGCAGCTCCAGGGCACTGGTGATGATCAGCACCTCACGCAGGCTGCCCTCGCGCTCCGCGGCGAGCAGCATGCGCCCGAGCCGGGGATCGATGGGCAGGCGGGCCAGGCGCTTGCCGAGCGCGGTCAGCTGCTGGCCTGCGTCCACCGCGCCGAGTTCGAACAGTAATTTATAACCGTCCCGAATCAAGCGCTGATCGGGTGGCTGCACGAAGGGGAATTTTGCCACATCACCCAGGCGCAGATAGGCCATCTGCAGGATGACCGCCGCCAGGTTGGTGCGCAGGATTTCCGGATCGGTAAATCGCGGCCGCTTATTGAAATCCTCTTCGCTGTACAGGCGCACGCAAATGCCGGCGGCCACCCGCCCGCAGCGCCCCTTGCGCTGCTCGGCCGAGGCCTGGGAGATGCGCTCGATGGGCAGGCGCTGCAGCTTGGCCCGCCAGGAATAGCGGGAAATCCGCGCCGTGCCGGTGTCGATGACATAGCGGATCCCCGGCACGGTGATCGAGGTCTCCGCGACATTGGTAGCCAGCACGAGGCGCCGCTTGCCATGCGGCTTAAAGACCCGGTTCTGCTCCTCGGCGGACAGGCGGGCATACAAAGGCAGAATCTCGGCGCCCTGGGGATGATGCTTGCGCAGGGCTTCGGCGGTCTCGCGAATCTCGCGCTCGCCCGGCAAAAAGATCAGCATATCGCCCGGCCCCTCGCGGGCGAGTTCATCGACGCTGTCGAGCAAGGTCTGCTGTAAATCCCGATCGCGGGCGTCCTCATCGTCCTCGGCCGTCGTCGGCGGCCGATAGCGGACTTCTACCGGATACATCCGCCCTTCGACCTGCAGCACCGGCGCATTGTGGAAATGCTGGGAGAAGCGCTGCGGATCGATGGTCGCCGAGGTGACGATGACCTTGAGATCCGGCCGCTTGGGCAGCAGGCGCTTAATATAGCCCAGGATGAAATCGATATTCAGACTGCGCTCATGGGCCTCGTCGATGATCAGGGTATCGTAGTCATTGAGGAACCGATCCTGCTGCAGCTCCTGTAAGAGTATGCCATCGGTCATCAGCTTGATATGGCCATCAGGATTGGTGCGATCAGCAAAGCGCATCTTATAGCCGACTGCCTGACCGACCTCGGTATTCAATTCGCTGGCAATACGACCGGCGACGCTGCGGGCCGCCAGGCGCCGCGGCTGGGTATGGCCGATCAGGCCGCGGGCGCCGCGGCCGGCGGCCAGGCAAATCTTGGGCAGTTGGGTCGTCTTGCCCGAGCCGGTATCCCCGCAGACAACGATGACCTGATTGTTGGCGATGGCCTCGGCGATAGCTTCGCGGCGCATGACCACCGGCAAATCGCCATCAAAGGTCGGTGCCGGCAGAGCAGCTTCGCGGGCGGCGACCCGTTCCCGGGAGCCGTTAATATCAGCTTTAAGTGCGGCGATGCCCGCGGTGGTCGGCTTGCCCTTGGCATGGGCCTGCTCGAGCTGGCGCAGACGCCGATGCAGAGCCGCACGATCCGGGCCGAAGCAGCGGCTGAGCTGACGGTAATAGGGCTTGAAAGGCGTCTGCTTAGACTGGGCTGATGAGGTTTTGGAACGAGTCACGGGATTACTGATGGATACGTGCTTGCAGTGCTGGCTTCGCTATGCATGCTCAGAAGAGTTAACTGTCATTCTATGGTATTCGAAAAGCGCTATACTTCAAATGACTGGTAAATCCTTCATGGCGGAGTCTTGCAAATGGCGACGAATGCGCGCGATGTGATTGAAATTGGGGCGAGTGCAGACGAATTCCAGATGACAGGCGGTGGCGGCGGCGCCGATCTGTTCGTCCTCGAGCCGGGAGCAATCGGTGCGAATGGCCACATCGTCATTCTCGACAGCGGTGCCAATACCTTGTCATTAGCGGCCGGCTTAGCGATCGAATCGACTCAGATCGCTGCTGATACCCTGCAGCTCGTCCTGACCAATGGCGCACAGATCGAGCTGCTGGACACTGACGAGTATACCTTTCGCATGCCGGGCGATACAGACCTTGACTACGGTACGTTCGTCACCCAAGTGCTGCAAGCCACATTGCCCGAGGACAATGCCATCACTAGCGGCGGCTCTATCACCGTCAGCACGCCTAACCAAGCCCCGACCATCACCTCCGCCA
>CAYFSA010000225.1:0-3305 GCA_964345605.1 uncultured Ectothiorhodospiraceae bacterium | reverse complement strand
TCCTGGCTCTGCGATCTTCAGTGGGAATTCGCGTTGTTTGTTAAGTGCGGCAAGAACAACGGAACAAGCAGCGCACTCATATAAAACAACATCAGCATCCGCGCCGTATCCATGGTGCTACTGAGCAGACCGACTGCCAGGAAAGCCGCCAGGCTACTCACCAGGCCGTACGCCAGCAAGTCTCCTTTGATCAAGGACGGCATCAGCGCCTTGCCTGCGGCAACCAGAAGTATAACCAAAGCCGCGACCCCCAGCATACCCTGGGCAAAAAATAGCTCGATCCATTGCTCATGGATATGCCAGGCAAGGTCCTGATCGGTCAGGAATAACCAGCGTTCAGCGCCCTGCGCGAAGTCGCCGTTGGCGAGCTGGTTATTTCCCTCCGGGCCGAGGAGCGTCATGTTGTCGATGTCCACATGGCCCTGGCCCGAGTTGAGCAGGGCAAGCTTGATGGGCGGTTTGGGCCAGCCGCGAGCGGATTCGAGCCGGGATAAATCGAGCGCTTGGCGATCCCATTGCCAGGCGGCGGGATTGGGGCTTGCGGCGATGCTTGTCCATTGGCATTGGAATGAGTACAGCAATGCTTTGCGGCACAGTGCAATACTCAACTCGCCTTGCTCATGACTGAAGCGTAGCTGGCTTGTCAGCGTATGCGTTTGCGCCGGGTCTATGCCGACCACCTGTTCCAAATACACGGTCTCGCCGGCACCAAGCCGCAGGTGCGGGGAGAGGCCGTCATGGAGGATTGCATAGGTGCCGGGCGGTCTGTCCGGATCGGCTCGGTAGAGATAGCGGCTGGGGTATTGGCCGAAGCCGGTGCCGAATGTCTTGGCCAAAATGCCGTCGTCCATCAGGGCCAATGCCTGTTGCCAGTGTTGCAGGCGAAACGAGAGATCGTCGATGGATTGAGACAGGCGTTGCTGCGCAAAGCTGCCGGTGAGCACGGGAATGGCGACGAGTAAGGTTGCCAGGGCGATGCCAACAATAGCAAAGGATTGGTTATTGCCGCGCGGCTGTTGGTGACGCCACAGTCCAAGCGCAAGCACGACCAAGCTGATCAGCAGTGCCCCATAACCGGCGCGGGAAAAGGTCACGAACAAGGCATAGCTGGTCAGGATAACGAGTCCATACCCCAGGATCCGGATCGCTTGCCGGCGCTGCTGCAACAACCAGATGACCAGTGCAGGAAAGGCGAACGCGATGAAGGCTTCGATGTAGGCGCCGCCGGTATGCATGCTGGCGAAGGGACCGGTGACGCGGAAATCGCTGGCAAAATCGCCCAAGCCGACAAACACATGCCGCTGCCAAAGGACGATGAGCGCGACAATACTCACGCCGATCACCAGGCCGTTGAGGAATAATTGCCGCACCGCGGGGCGCACCTCCTCGGGAACCCGGCGAATGATCGGCACCAGCAGCAAGGCCCATAGCATGCCTTTGGCGACCAGCCAAGCTTGTAGCGGGGAATGGGAGCTGACCAGCGCGACCCCGGTGCCGCTGAGCAGGGGCCACAGGCCGTGCAAAGTGGCCATGCCCCAGCTTAGCCATAAGAGTTTCAACGCCCAGGGAAACAGCCGGTTGGGCCAGGGGCGCGGCCGAAATCCGGAAAAACGCCAATAGCCCACGGCCAGACTCGCCAGGACGAACAGGTCGAAGGTCGACAGCATTAACTGTCCTGTGATGGGACTGAGGTCCAAGCTGGCCAGCAGCGCCGGCAGGCCTAAAAAGAGCAATGGCGGATACCGCCAAAGCAGCGCGGCATAACCGCTCAATGCGACAAGCAGTAGCAGCTGGCCAACGGGGTAATGAATAAACCCAACCAGGAGCAGACAGGCGGCCCCTATCGCGGCCAGCCGGCCGCGTGGTGAGGATCGGGGCCAGGCGATGGCGACATACGCTGGTACGGCAGCAGGCATTGGCTGAGGACGATCCGGTTCGCGAACCGGCAAGGACTGAGGCGATGCCACGTTTTCCTGCCAGCTTTCCTGCTTGGTGGGGGTCGTTTTGCCGGCGAGTGTTAGCATGAGCCAAAGGGTTGCGGCATAGACCAGGCTGGCGCTGCCAGCGGCGATGAGCAGATTCGTCAAGTCCGGATGCTGACCGGGAACGGCGAGCTTGCCCAGCTCGATGACCAGGGCGATGCTGGCGGTCGTCAGGGCGATCCAGCCGAAAGTCTGCGGCGATGCGGATGCCTGCCGATGGGTTTGCCGCGCCCAAAATGCCAGGCCGATGGGAGTGTACATGGCCGCCTGTGCCAGCAGGCTGAGCATCGCCGTTGTTTCGGTGGTGAAATAATGAAAATAAAACGGGAGCAGGCGTATGTCGTCGACTCGGTCCAGGATGGCGCTCAGGGAAAGCCAGGGTGCGCTGAACCAGTTGTTGAGGGCCATCAAGGTGACGAGATAGGGAACTGCCAGGTAGGCAATGAGTCGCTGTATCCAGCTTGCTACCAGCGCCGCGCCCGCTTGTTTAAGCCAGCGGCCTAACTGCATGCCGAGCACCAGGGAAAGGCCGCGCAAAGGCACGAACAAGCCCTCGCTCACACCCGAGGCCATGAATAGCTGTAAGCCCTCCAAAACCAGTCCCAGACCAATCCCCGCCAGAAACATCCAGCGCTCGCGCAGGCCAGGAATGGCCAGGGCCAACAATAAACCAAGCAGCGCCAGCGCCAGCACTTCGCCGAGGATGCCGGCCGCACAGCGCAAAACATTCTGGCAGTTACCCGCCAGCAGCCAGCCGTGGTTACCTTCGGTGAGACGCCACTGCAGCTCACTGGCGGAGACCACAAAGTCGAAAGGAAACAGCGACAGGGCTAGGTAAGCGAACGCATAGGCAATGGCAACGGCGAGCAGAGCTTGCCGGCCACCCTGGCGGAAACCTTGCCAGAGCGCGAGTAAGCGCTCCCGGCCCAGCACCCATAAACCGATACCAAGGCCCGTGCCTATGGCTTCGGCAATCAGGTCGTTGATGGAAACCGTGCGCGGTGCGAAAAAGATTTGGGTGAATTCCAGGCCGACCGCGACAGCCAGGCATAATGCCAAAACGATGGCCAAGCCCGGTAAGGTGAAGCGACTGGAGCGCCCGAAACCGAGGATTGCCAGCCCGCCGAGAAACGCCAGCGGGATATAGAGCAGGATGTTGGCGATCCAGTCCGCGCGCGAGGCGATGCCAAGCTGCAGATGCCGGATGTTGGCAAACATCTCCAGCGCCTGGGAGAAGCTGTACTCGCGCAGCTCAAAAGGCAGCAGGCTGCCATAGGCGATAAAGCCTAGATAGATGACAAAGGCGAGCCAGAATCGAGAGCG
>CAYFSA010000224.1:0-3319 GCA_964345605.1 uncultured Ectothiorhodospiraceae bacterium | reverse complement strand
GGATATTTAGTCGAGACCGTTGATGGCAATTTGTCGCGAGGTATGCGCCAGTTAAATGGCGAGTACACTCAATGGGTTAATCGCAGGCACAGTCTTGTTGGACACCTGTTTCAGGGAAGATACAAGGCCATATTGGTTCAGAAAGAAACTTATTTGTTGGCACTAAGCCGGTACGCGAGGGCTGCGGAACAGGCCCAACAAATTTAGCAGCGGTGATTCGCGACGTTGCTCTAAATTTGCTTAAGCAGCACCAAGCAAAGGCGAGCATTGCGAAAAAGCGCTACTGTGCAGCGCTAAGTGATGGCTTTCGCGCTGAGGTACTGCAATAGCGAAATATTATGCGCTGGCCCTGGGGGTTATTCGAATTCATTTGACATCCCTCGCCCTGTGTTTTTGAATATCGATCATGATTCAAAAGGCGGAGGGCGAGGATGGCGAAGCAATCCCAGCGGGGGGGTAGGCGTCCCGGTGCTGGCCGGCCGGCCGGACAAGGCGTGTACGGCGAGCCGACCCGGCCAATCCGGGTGCCCGAAAGCCTGGTCACTGATATTCAAACTATCCTAACAACCTACCGTAAGGGTCAGGGTCCTAAACCGCCACTGCTGGGTCGCGAGCAGGTATATCGACCGCAGACGCCGGGCGCTGAACACCCCCTGACGATGTTCACCAGCCAGGTCCAGGCCGGCTTTCCGTCTCCCGCTGACGATTACGTCGAAGGCACGCTCGATCTGAATGATCACTTTATCCGCCACCCTGCTGCCACGTTTTTCGTCCGCGTCGCCGGCGAGTCCATGCTGGGGGCCGGGATTCACCCAGGCGATATCCTCATCGTCGACCGGGCCCTGGAGCCGGCTGATGGTCGAGTAGTGATCGCCATTCTCGACGGTGAGCTGACGGTTAAGCGCTTATATCGACAGAATGGGCAGGTTGCGTTGGAAGCAGAGAATCCTGAATTTCCCACCATTGAGATAGGCAATCTCCAGGATCTGGAAATTTGGGGCGTTGTGACCAACGTCATCCATGCCCTATGAGCACGCTCGCCCTGGTGGACTGTAACAATTTCTATGTCTCCTGCGAGCGCGTCTTCCGGCCCGATCTCAAGGCCCGGCCAGTGGTAGTGCTATCGAATAACGACGGTTGTATTGTCGCGCGTTCCAACGAAATTAAGGCCCTGAAAGTCCCCATGGGGGCCCCCTATCATCAATATCACCATCTACTCGAAGCGCATGATACCGCCGTATTCTCGTCGAATTACGCGCTTTACGGTGATCTGTCCCGGCGGGTGATGCAAAGCCTGGCGGCCTGCGTTGCGCGGGTCGAGATATACTCCATTGATGAAGCGTTCCTTGATTTGAGCGACATTCCCGTTCACGAGGTCATGGGGCAAGTCAAAACCCTGCACCGCCGGATTCCACAGTGGACGGGTATTCCCGTTTCTATTGGTGTTGCTCGGACCAAAGTCCTGAGCAAGGTAGCCAACCGCATTGCCAAACAATGCCCCGATACCGGGGGTGTCTGCGATCTGCGTGCTTCTGTCCAGGTTGACGAGATCCTGCCGCATATTGCGGTGGCCGATATCTGGGGCATCGGGCGGCGCTGGGCGCGGGTGCTGCAGGCCCTTGGAATCGAGACTGCAGCCGAGCTGCGGGCCGCTGACCTGGCCTGGATTCGCCGGCGCTTCAATGTGGTCATGGAGCGCATCGTGTGCGAATTGCGCGGCGAGCCCTGTCTGGCGCTGGAGCAGGTGGCCGCCCCCAAGCAGCAGATCATCGCCTCACGCTCGTTTGGGTGTCCGCAAAGCGACTATCAGCCCCTGCGCGAGGCGGTCAGCCATCATGTCAGTCGGGCGGCAGAGAAATTGCGCCAGCAAAGCGCGGTTGCTGGGACGCTGACTGTCTTTATCCAGACCAATCGCTTTGCCGAGACCCCGCAGCACCAGGGCGGCTTCACGGTCAACCTGCTTGAGGCCACGGACGACACCCGCACCTTGCTGCGCTATGCCGGGCGGGCGCTGCAGCGCTGTTATCGACCAGGTTTTCATTACAATAAGGCGGGAGTGATGCTGCTGGACTTGGCCCCTCGCCGGCAGGTGCAACGTTCCTTATTCACCATGACGAGCGACCGGGATACCGAACGCGGCCAGCGCTTACTCAAGGCTGTCGATGCGATCAACCGCAGTGGTGCCGGCCGGGTCTTTTTCGCTGCCGAAGGCCTCCAGCGCGGCTGGGCGATGCGCCGCAGCTGCTGCTCACCGGCCTACACAACGCGTTGGCGTGAGCTGCCGATTGTGCGCGCCCATTAACCGGTTGTGCGGGGCACAGCCTGCCTGAGCCATGATAAAGGCTGAGCATGGGCTGAGCGAACATCTATACAGTATAATGCATTATGTAATATTTATAAAGTATGTATTAATACGATACAGCGGGAATATAATGCTGAAAAAGGGGGGTTTGAGTTGGTGATCGTATGTGTGCGGACAAAATCGACTGCGTAGAGGCATTAGACAACGGTATCATCGGTCGGCTTGAACATCTCGCCGAAACCGATGGCTGCCGTATCCGCCATAACGCCGAGCTCTTCCAAGGTCGCTCGATCCAAAATGCGAATTCGGTGACCCGTGACTTCAAGGACTGCTTGTTCGCTCAGCCGGCCTATAGCTCGTGAGAGGGTTTCCGGTTGCAGCGACAGCCGGGCCGCTAACGCCTGCTTGGGTACAGGCAACACGAATTCATTGTGTTCTGCCGGACAGGTTGCGGCTAAATAGCGAGCCAAGCGACGAGTGGCTGAATGCAGGCCAAGGGTATCGATCTCGCCGATCAATCCCCGTAACCGCTGGCTCAGATGGCCGAGTAAGACAAAACAGGTTGAGACGGAATCACGCAGCATGGCGGTGAAATCATGGGCGTCTAGGGCAATGACTGTGCTCGGGCACAGCGCTGCGGCGCAGACCGGGTAATCCGGCTTATCGAGAAACATCAAGGCTTCGGCGAAGGTTTGGCCGGAGGTGACGAATTCGATGATTTTCTCCTCACCTTGGGTGGAGAGTCGGAACAGGCGCAAGCGCCCCTGTTGGACAAAATAGAAATGCTCGGCACGAGCGCCTTGTGTAAATAACCATTCACCTTCGGTTAGGGCAATCCGGCGGGCACGCCCCTCAACACGTTCCAGCTGCGCCGTGGTTAAACCGGCCAATAGCGGCGCCTGACTGAGGGCTTCAATAAAACTTTGCGGCATATGATTGAGTCAACCCCAGCGTTGCAAAAAACTGCCGCAGCCTCGCGGTTATATGTCTATAAAACAATAGGTTGTCAAGCTTTGA
>CAYFSA010000223.1:0-3404 GCA_964345605.1 uncultured Ectothiorhodospiraceae bacterium | reverse complement strand
ACCCCAGTCAAAGAACCGCTGCAGCTGGATTTGTTCCAGCCAAGGGAGCCCCGTACCCTACCCGGCTTCAGGTGGGCTATACCCTCAGCGTGCCGTTCGAGCGGTTTGTTGAGATGTATATATCCCCACGCAAACTTGGGGCGGCAAGCAGCGCTGGGGTAATGTCAACTTAAAAGTCTATTTTTATCTTAAAAATCCGTTATTGAGTGTCTCCTCGCTCCGGCATGAGCACGCGGTCAGGGCTAAGCCTGCAGCCTGAAGTATAGGTATTGCGGAAGTTTTGTGGAATAGACTCCTGTACTGGAGTATAGGAGTCAGCGGCGTTTGAAAAGCTGCTGTTAAAGTAAATAAAATGTATTTGTAAATTATATTTTTGATTTTGGGCTATGACAAAAGGTTTGGTCAATATCTTTGCATTGCTTGAAAGTTGATGTGAATTGATATAAAGCAACGAATTATGTAGGGCTTTGGCTTATGCTCAGTGATTACTGACACAAATAAGTAAGACCAACGAGGCGGGGGGGCTGCCATGACCGGACAACCGGATTCAGCCGCGGAGCTTGGTGAGTTATGGGGTCGGCGTGCAGCTTTGACGAGCCGCGAGTGGGCGAAGCTGTACTGGCATGTCAATCACTGCCTGGCCGGCAAGTGCACAGAATTGCTGGAAGATCTGCCGGGCAGTGCTGCCGAATATATCCAGGACTTCTTTCTCGACAAGGTTTTCCATGGTAATCCGATAGGAGAGCTTCACCATAGTGGGGCGCTCATCGAGTATTATCGACGCTACTTGCTGGATCGCCTGAAGCTTGCTGAGCATAAGCACCGGGCGATGCCGGCAGAGTCCCCGGACGAATCAGATGAAGCGGCCAAAGACTTAATAACAACGGCTGCCGATCACTATTCTTACCAAGTCTTCGACGAACAAGAACGCGGCAACCGGGCCAGCGATGAGTGGTTCTGGCGATTGCCGGCAGCGGTGACTGCCATTCAGGCTGGTACCGAACCAAATCTTGCAAATGACTCAGGTTTTCGCCACTACGTTGGCCTCGATTTGCCGTCTTTAGTCGATGCCGCCCGTGACTTCCTGGCCGCTCGCGATCCCTGGCAGGCATTGGCCACCGAGATGTGGTGGATCGCCCTTTATCTGGGTGAGCACCATTGCCCGGGCAGTGATGCTGCCACCCCTTTGTCGACGGTGGCGAAACGTCACGGCATCCCTTCCCATCATCATAAAGCCGTCAGGCTTGGCACTACCGTTCCCAAAAACGCCAACAAGGGTCTGGACGCCTTTCGTTACAGCTACTTGGGTCAATGGTTGTCGCATAATGGCATTGCCATCAGCCAGGACAACCAAACCGCGATATGGCTGGCGTTAAAAGTGCTCTGTTGTGTCGCGTTAATCCACAAAGACGGTTAATGAGGAGAGACCTTCATGAGTAGTCCGCTTTCTCCGGCCGTGACGGTGATCGAAGCGAATCTGTTCGAGCCATCGTTGGCCGCCATACAGCGCTGGGCTCGCGGCGATCCGACGCTGACCCCCGCCGAGCATGCTGTGCTCGACACCCATTCGGCTGACCAGGCAATGCCAGCGAGCGTGGGTGAAGCGGGCACGACCGACCTGAGTTCACTGCCTGTCCATCTGGCCGAGCGTATCCAACAGCGCGTCGCAGCGTACCAGCAAGCCCCGGCGGCCAATCCTCGGCCAGGGCTGATTCTGCGTATCGATCAACCGGCCGGGCCGAGCGGGCCGCTGGGACCGGCGCTGGCCCAATCGCTGGCGGTTCTGCTTGCTGCCCCGGGTACGCAGGCCGGGATCTGGTCGGGCTGGCTGATGAGCTGGGAAACCGACTACGCCACCGATCGGGACGTGCTGCTGGAAGCGGCCGACGAGCCGTATGATCCCTTGGCGGCCATGGTACAGACCTGGAATCCAGTGAATATTTATCTGCCCGCAACAAGCGCTGTTCTCGGTGAGTTGACCGCAGACCGGCTTGCGGCGATCCGCGAAGTGGCCGCGGGCGCTGCCCCGGCAGCCAACGAGCCGGCCAGGCCGGGCCGCTGGGTCCAATGCGCAACCGCGGGCGGGCGCCTGGTATTGACGGGGACGCCCTTAGCCGCAGGCGCCGATCCCCGTCAGTGTTATCGCAATCTATACACGCAGGCTGCGGCCCGCTATATCAGCGCCGCAGTCGAGCCGGCGAGCACCGCCGGCACACCGCAACCGCCCTGGTGGCAGCGCGTCATTACCCGCCTGCAGGACGCAGCGGCAACCTGGGGCGAGACTTGGCAGGCTCAGCCCCTCCCGGCCTTGTCAGCACAGTCGGCTGCCACTGCCACTGAGCAGGCATACCATCTTGGGCAATGGCTACGAATCCGATTAATTCCCGCCGCCGATGACACAGCGGTGCAATTGCATCTGACCTTGTTACAGACTCAGCCGCTGCAGGTCGGTTTATTGCGCCAGGGCCAGGTTCGCCAGCAAGTCGGGCTTGCCGCCCGGGGTGCCGAAGCCGATTTATTTGTCGGGGTCGGCCAGGAGTTAGAGTTGTTTGTCTGGGATGCGGCTGGGAATACACGGTTAAAAGCGATGCTTTAAGGTCTGCTGGCCACTATCTCCATTAGCGATGACTGAGCCAGCCGCAAAGTCACCCCCCACCGCCGGCATCTGGCTATGGCCGGAAGGCACGGGCGTGCGCTGGTGGACACCCGAGCAGACCCAATGGCTAGAGCTCACCAGTCCGCAGGCTGATGGTGTCACGCTTGCGTGGCAGGGCCTGCGGGAGCGGCGAGATCGGCTGAATCTGCGCTATGGTCTGGCCGCGCCGCTGGGTGAGCGACTGGTGACCGCGCTTGCACAGCACGAGCGGGTCATGTGTTATCTGGATCGGCACCTGGCATCGGCCTGGCACGATTGCCCCTATGAATGGCTTAGCCTCGATGGTCAGCCCTTGCTGGGACGCCTGACCGTAGTCCGCGACTGCCCCGTAGCCCAGCCGCCCGAACTGCCGCTGAGACCTGACCGGGAAATCGGGGTGCTGAATCTGCTTGACTCCGCCGAGCCGGTACAGCCGGCTGCTGCCGTACCGCCCGGCGCGGCCCGCATTCTGGATGGTTTGCCTGCGAGTGAACACTATCTGCGGCAAGTCGATCTGACCGCATTGGCGGCCCTGGTGGTTATTGCACATGGTACCGAGCAGGGCGGCGCACAGCCTTTCCGGCTGCCGGCGGGGACGACCTGGGCATTGCCCGTCGAGCGCGGTATGCCGCCGCTGGTCATCCTGTTGGCCTGCGGCAATGACCAGGGTAATTTACTGCTCGACAGCCAGCGCTTGTTAGCAGCCGGTGCGCGGGCGGTGCTGGCTCCGCGGGGACGGCCCACACCGGCCGCGGCCGGTGCCTGCCTG
>CAYFSA010000222.1:0-3552 GCA_964345605.1 uncultured Ectothiorhodospiraceae bacterium | reverse complement strand
GGGATGGGAGGGGACACTCATGCCCCCGCAGCCAGTGCTATTCAATCCCAGTGCAATTCAATCAATAGTATGAGCGACGGGTTAAGCAGGACAGGCCAGGCGCCGCCCCAAGCCTCAGAACAGATCGATCGCCCCACTGCCGCTCACCGACCAATCGCCAATATCGGCGAAATCGACCAAGCGATTGCGGCCGTTTTCCTTGGCGTGATAGAGAGCTCTGTCGGCCTGATCGACCAGGGTTGTCGGCAAAATACGCGGCCGATAAGCGGTATAACCGCCGCTAACCGTGATATGCCCGACGCCGGGAAAGCAATGCGCCTCGACCACCGCGCGAAAACGCTCCAAGCCTGTGGAGGCCGTTTCGGGCTGATTGGTATTCAACAGCACAACGAATTCCTCGCCGCCGAAACGGAACAGGCAATCGGTAGAGCGAAACGAGCGCTCGAGCAGACGGGCGAAATGAATGAGGACTTCGTCGCCGTATAAATGCCCATAAGTGTCATTGATGCGCTTGAAGTGGTCGATATCCAGCACGGCTAGGATCAAGGTGAGCGTAGGATCGGCTTGGATGCGCTGACTGGCCAACTCGAACAGGGTGGCGAAGGTTTGGCGATTCAACAGGCCAGTCAGGGGGTCACGTTCGCGGCTATCCATCAATTTGATCAGATTGCCGTAGATTTCGACGATTTGCAGGATTTGCGCGCGTGCCCAGGGATTGTAGGGCAGCCGCTCGATGACGACCAGTCGCAGCGGCCCAATCTCGCCCCAAATCGGGATAATCAACCGCCCCGTGTCCGCCTCGCCGGTATCCACCGCGACCGGCTGCAGCGAGGCCAGCGCTTCATCGAGGTCGGCGCACCAGGTGTATTGCGCAGTGCGTTGCCCGCTGTCATCAAAACGGCGGACCGAGCGTTTGTCGGGGTCCTTGGGCAGAATTTGCTGATCGACCCGCTGCTGGCCGAAGACTTCCAGGACCGTGACCTTGGCCCCGTCGATTTGCGCCTGCAGGCCCTGGATGAGGGTGCGCGTCAGCGAGATACCGTCTTGCTGCAAGCTCAGACCGACGGCCTGACTGAGCTGTCCCAGACCATCAATGGGCACCTTAAGGCTCCTGCTTAGCCAGCGGCTCGCAACCGCATGGTCAGGTGGCAGACCCGGACTGGGCCGGTTGCTGGGCCTCGGCACGGCGGCAGATCGCCCGCGCCAGGCCATTGAACATCAGCCGGTGCATGGGATTGTAGGCATGCCAATAGAGCAAGCCCCAGACGCCGGCCGGATGCCAGTAGGCCGTGACCGTCACTCGGTTGCGGGCCGGGGCCAGGGGCTCAATGCTGAACTCCAGCACCCCCGCGCCCGGCGCGCGCATACCAAAACCCAGGGTGAGACTGCGCTCGGGAACCACTGCCAGGACCTCCCAGGAATCGATTTTGTCGCCGACCTTGAGGTCCGTGGTGGCCGGCCGCCCGTGTTGCCGCCCGGGCCCGCCGATAAGCCAGTCCATGGACTCGCGCAGAGTCCAAAAGCCGTTGAGGAAATAATATCGGTTTTCGCCGCCGATCGAGGCGATTTGCTGCCACAGCGCTGCGACGCTGGCATTGGATTCGGCCTGGCCGCTGGCCTGCTTGGCATAATAGGCATAATCGTGGCGGTAATTGCGAAACATGAAGACTCCCTCGGTCCAGCAACTGGCCGGGCCGGTGTTGCGTTCGATCTCGAATGAGGCTTCGACGGCTTCGCGAAAGTTCAACAGGTGCTGCGGCACCAGGGCCTTGATGGCCTGGTCATCGGCGACGAAATCCAGTTTCAGACCCTCGATCAAGGCCCGGGCGATATTGGTCGGCACGGCGGTGA
This sequence comes from uncultured Ectothiorhodospiraceae bacterium, assembly GCA_964345605.1. Classification (GTDB taxonomy): domain Bacteria; phylum Pseudomonadota; class Gammaproteobacteria; order CAYFSA01; family CAYFSA01; genus CAYFSA01. Next base: position 1,701 of record CAYFSA010000222.1, on the reverse strand, counting down.
CCAGCGCCAGCCACAGGGCCGACAGCCCGGGCGTTAGCACGGGGACCGGAATGATGGGCGGTGCCCGGCGTCCGGAGACTTCGGCCAGGTTGCGCATCATCGTTTCATAGGTCAGGTATTGGGGGCCGCCGACATCGAAGACACGGTCCTCGGCAGCCTCGACAGCGGCGATCTCGATCAGATAAGTCAGCAGATTGCCCAGGGCAATCGGCGGCGAGGTCGAGCGCACCCAGCGGGGAGTGATCATCAGCGGCAAATGATAGGTAAGATCGCGCATGACCTCGAAGGCCGCCGACCCCGGCCCGATGATCATGCCGGCACGGATCTCGGTGACCGCCACCGGCCCCGCCCGCAAGGCCTCGCCGGTTTCGCGGCGCGAGACGATATGCTCGGAGGTGGCATTGGCCGGAGCGAGCCCGCCCAAATAGACAATCCGCCGCACGCCCGCCTGGGCCGCTGCTTGGGTGAAATTTTCCGCCGCCTGCAGATCGAGGCGCCGGAAATCCTTGCCGGCGGCCATGGAATGCACCAGATAATAGGCGACATCGACGCCTTCCAGGGCGGGCTGCAGGGTCGTTGGCTGCAGCACATCGGCGCTGACGATCTCGACATCGGGCCAGCCTTTATGGGCCAGCGCCGCGCGCCGTCGGCCGGCTACCCGCACGGCGCGTCCCGCTGTTTGCAAGGCCGGGACCAGATGACTGCCGATGTAACCGCTTGCGCCCAACACAAGGTTCAAGGGCGATGCTGCTTGCTGTTCGGTCATAGTTAAGATTCCGTGCGAGGTCTATGGAATACCAAGCTTAGCCGGATTGGCCGGTCATTGCAGCGTGATCGGTCGCCCGCCTCGCGCTAGGTAGTCGAAGGGCCAGGCAAAGCAGCGCTCGCGGGCGCTACGTGAGAATTCGACCGGCTTGCGGTACCCTGCCCTTCCGTTTCGATTTTGCCAGCCATGCGGAGATATATCATGCGCTACTTACATACCATGATTCGAGTCAGTGATATCGATCAATCCCTGTATTTTTTCTGTGATTTACTGGGGATGCAAGAGGTCCGGCGCAAAGAGAGCGAGAAAGGGCGGTTCACGCTGATTTATCTGGCCGCCCCCGAAGATGCCGAGCGGGCCCGCGCCGAGGCCACGCCTTTGCTGGAATTGACGTACAACTGGGACCCGGAAACCTATACCGGTGGCCGCAATTTCGGCCATCTAGCCTTTGCCGTGGACGATATTTATGCCACCTGCGCCAAACTGGCCGCGGCCGGCGTCACCATCAACCGCCCACCCCGCGACGGCCACATGGCCTTTGTCCGGACCCCGGATGCCATCTCCATCGAACTGCTGCAAAAGGGCGAGCCGCTACCGCCGCAGGAGCCATGGGTGTCACAGGAAAATAGTGGCACCTGGTGAGGCTAGCGGGGCCGGTTGAAACAGGGCCGGTTAAAACGGGGCCGGTTAAAACCGGCCCTACCTGTCGGGGCGATTTGTAGGGTCGACTTGTAGGGCCGACTTCAGTCGACCTCCCCACCCCAGCTAGCCTTTTGCAGCCGGCGCCAACGCCGCCCGGCCGGCTGCCAGGCGGGCCACCGGTACCCGCGGCGCGGAGCAGGAGACATAGGACAGCCCGGTCGCATGACAGAACTCGATCGAGCGGGGGTCACCGCCCTGCTCACCGCAGATACCGATTTTCATCCCCGGCCGGG
>CAYFSA010000221.1:0-3592 GCA_964345605.1 uncultured Ectothiorhodospiraceae bacterium | reverse complement strand
CCTGTGGTGGCGACGGATTGCCCCAGTGGTCCACGGGAGATACTGGGCAAGAACAAACTTGCCCCTCTCGTTGAAGTCGGCAATAGTGACGCTCTTCTTGCCGCTATGACCGCTACCTTAGCCTCGCCTCCAAGCCCGGAACAGCTTGCACAAGCCATTAATGACTATACCATTGCCGCCAGTACCCAGGGGTATTTGCAGGTGTTGTATGAACAGGCTAGGCGTTAATGCTGTAAACAGCTGCTTGCCTCAGCTGTTTCCGGGCGTTGCGAATAAATAGAGCGGTATGGTTCCAATTCACCGCGCTCCAGGCTGGCCAGTGCGTTTGCCAAATCGTACAGGGTTTGCCGCATGCCGCGATAACCGATCCAGACACGATCAAAGCCGCCGAACCAATCGTATTGTGGGAAGCCCGCGCGCAGCACGGGCCGGTCGAGCTGCTTGGCCAGATCCGCTACATGGGTATTGCCCACCAGCAGCTCTGCTTGGCCTGCTGTTGCTAACGCCTTGAAATCCGCCAAGTCGCCGATCGTAACCTGGTTGGTCGCCACCTCGGCCAATGCCGGCGCTTGATCCGGGGCTACGGCTGCCACGGTTTCGGCGCCGACGCTGGCCAATAATTGGCTCATGGCCACGAGCAGGTCGGCTTCAGCGGCGATCCCGACACGGGCCTGGCCGAGATGAAAATGGGTATCGAGCATGGCGTCCTGCAATTGGCTGCGCTGCCGTTCCAGGCGCGCCGGCACTGCGCCGCCCGCAATCTCCGCCAACACCTCGATCAAGCGATCATTGCTGGCCAAATCATGCAAATGCGCAAAGCGATAAGCCGGCACGCCGGTACGTTGCTGGAGGCGCTCCGCCGCGGCCTCGAGCGAGCCACCGATCACCAAGGTTGCTGCGCTATTGCCGAGGGTGGGAATGGCCGCAGCCTTGATTCCGCCGATGCTTAAGGGGCTGAAATCGGCCTCGATCAGATGCCCGTCCAGGGACTCGGCAAGATCGGGCAGCACCAGCGGTTCAAGGTCGAATTGCTGCAGCAAGGCCTTGAGGGCTTCCACATCGCCGGGCGTCAACAAGGAACCGGCCAGCACATTGACCTGCCGGGGCTCGCGGCCCGGGCGGGTCCCGGCAACTGCCGCCGGTGCCACGAGGGTGTCGATTATGGCTTCGACCGCTGCGGCATAACCGCTCTCGAAACATCCCGAAAAATCGGGGGTGCTCACTGGAATAACCGGAATGGCCGCATAGTCGGGATAGTCTTGCCGAAAACGCTGCAAGGCAAGTTGGACATCGCTGCCCTGGGCTTCTGATAAGGCTGTCGTCGGCAGGCCAATCAAATCCGGGGCATTCTTCTCACAAAGGGTTGCCAAGCCGGTAACGATATTGTCCTGCGCCCCCATGACCGTGCTGACCTGTTCCATGGCGGTGGTCTGCATGGGGATGGGTTCGCGATAATGCTGCACGAAGAAAATTTTGCCGAAGGCCGTGCAGCCCTGGGCCCCATGCAGTATGGGTATGGCACGGGCCACGCCCAAGAAAGCCAAAGCCGCTCCCACTGGCGCACTGGCTTTCAGGGGGTTGACGCTTAAGGCTTTGGCGGATTTGTTAACGGCCACCATATCAAGCCACCTCCCGGCGGTCCGCCAGGCGCCGCGTTAACCAGGGTGGTTGGCTGCGCACCTGTGGCCAGATCGGGCTTTCCAGGGTCAATGCCAACTGCCGCGCCAATTCCAGCAGGCCTTGATAGCCGGCGTAGGCGTACTCGCGCTCTTGGTTGATATGCAAAAAGGGAAGGCGTGCTTTCAAAGCTGTATACATGTTTCGGCCGCCGGCGATCAGAATATCGACCTGCTCGGCATGGACGATATCCAACAGTTTGCGGGGATTACCTTCGTCAATCATGCTGGCATGATTGCCCATGAGGGCGCGAATCCGCCCCTTATCCGCGGCGGTCGATTTGCGCGTACCCGTGGCCACGACCTCCATGCCCAAGTCTTGCAAAGCGGCGATGACCGACCAGGATTTGACACCGCCGGTGTACAGCAGTACCCGTTTGCCCCGCAGACGCTCCCGCCAAGGTGCCAGGGCCGCCTCGAGCCGTGCTTCCTCGCGGGCAATGAGTGTCTCGGTACGCACGCTCAAGTCTGGATCGTTCAACAGCCGAGCGAATTCACGCAAGGCCTCGGACATGTCCCTGACCCCATAGAAACTGCCTTCGAACCAAGGGATACCATACGTTTTCTCGAGCTCACGGGCGACATTCAGCAAGGCGCGGGCACACACCACCATACTTGCCTCAGCGCGATGCATCGTCTGCACCTCGGCAAACCGGGCGTCACCGGAAAGACTGCCGCGTATCTGCAGGCCGAGCTCGTCGAATAATGGCAGGACATGCCAGAATTCCCCCGCGATGTTGTACTCGCCGATCAGATTGATGGGATGCACGGTTATCCCGTCACGCTGCAGCTCGGCTGGCAGGGGGGCGGGCTCGCGGGTGCCGATCACATGCTGGCACATCACCTCGCCGGCGATGCGGTTACCAAGGTTCTTGATACCGTAAAAACCGGCTGCGTCTACGGGCACTACCGGCGTGTCCCACCGTGCAGCGGCAGCCTGGCAAATTGCCTCGAGGTCTTCGCCGACCATGGCCGGTACGCAGGTATTATAGACAAACACGGCAGCGGGGCGGTAATCATCAATCGCTTGTTTGATGGCGAGCGACAGCCGCTCCGCGCTGTGCCCCATGATGATGTCTTGCTCGCTCAGATCGGTAGTCAGACCGAGGCGATAGAGCTTGGGCCCGCTCGAACGGGTGCCGCGGTTATCCCAAGAATTGCCGGCACAGGCTATGGGGCCATGGACGATATGGGCGACATCGGCAATGGGTAGCAAGGAGATATGCGCCCCGTCGAATGCGCAGCCGCCGGCACTGGCGCCGGGTTTGGGCTTGGCGCAACCGGGCTTGTCCTGAGGATTGGCGCAGGCCGGCTCAGCCATGAGCGCATTGATATGTTGTGGTTTCATGGTACCTCCGCAAGCATGGGTCACATAACCCAAGCAAGCTTGAGGCCAAAGCATAATCTACTGATTATAAAGCTATTTTGGTTTAAAGCGATTGTGGCAAACGAAACAATGATCTGCCATGTCGGTTTTGTGACAAAATAACTCAAGCGGTAGGCATGGGATCTACCCGCCTTTCGCTTGGTCGGCAAAACAGGGCGCTATCGCCTTGAGCATGCCCCAGCAAGAACAGCCGCGGGCATTCGCAGGCGAGCTTGATCTGCGTAACATTGAAACCGATCACGCGTCCGGCACCCTGCAAATAAGTTGTTGCTCGCGCGGGGCATTGGGGTCGAGCTTTTTGAGTTTGTTTTGCTGAATGAGTACCTCGAGCTGCTGATCAAACTGGGCTTGATCAAGCTTGGGGTGTTGTTCGCGAGTACGTTCCTCTAAGGTTTGCAGGCCAATGAGATCATGGGCCACGACCGTATTGAAAATATTTTGTTGAATGTCACTAAAATCCGGCTTGTCCCCACCGCTGTTCCCTGGTTTCACAACCTCTAGCTGCTTGAGCAAATCGCTGCGCGCAAGC
>CAYFSA010000220.1:0-3683 GCA_964345605.1 uncultured Ectothiorhodospiraceae bacterium | reverse complement strand
GCGGTCATTGATGAGACGGCCACGCTCGGAGCGCATGGCGTAACCTTCGCGCGCCCGACGATTGACCTCGACAAACTGCGTGGTTTTAAGAACAAAGTCATCGGCCAGCTCACCGGCGGCTTGAAAAAATTGGCCGAGCAGCGTCAGGTCGCGGTGGTTCAGGGCCATGGGCGCTTCAGCTCACCGCGCAGTATCACGGTCGAGCAGCCTGACGGCGAGTCCTTGGAAATCAGTTTCGACTACTGCATTATCGCCGCTGGCTCGCGTCCCATCCAGCTGCCCGGCATTCCCTATGACGACCCACGGGTCTGGGGCTCCACTCGAGCCCTGGAGCTGGCCAACATCCCCGAGCGCATGCTGGTCATCGGCGGCGGCATTATCGGCATGGAAATGGCGACGGTGTACGCGGCGCTCGGCAGCCGGATTACGGTCGCCGAGCTCGCTGACGGCCTCATGCCCGGCGCCGACCGCGACCTGATCCGTGCCTACCAAAAGCATAACAAAAAGCGCTACGAGAATATCTTTTTGCAAACCAAGGTCACGCAGATCGACACGGCGGACGACGGTTTGACTGCTCATTTCGACGGTCCGAAAGCGCCTGCAAGCGAGCGCTTCGATAATGTGCTGGTAGCCGTGGGCCGGCGCAGCAACACCGACCATATCGCGCCCGAGCGGGCCGGCCTCAAGCTCGACGATCACGGCTACATTTCTGTCGATCAGCAAATGCGCAGCAACGTCGGTCATATCTTTGCCATCGGCGATATCGTCGGCCAGCCGCAATTGGCGCATAAGGCCACCCACGAAGGTAAAGTCGCCGCCGAAGTGATCGCCGGCCTGAAATCCGGCTTCGACGATCGCGTCATTCCCTCCGTGGCCTATACCGATCCGGAAATCGCTTGGGTGGGCTTGACCGAAACGGCAGCCAACGAACAAGGCATCGCCTTCGAGAAGGCCAGTTTCCCTTGGGCTGCCAGCGGGCGGGCCCTGAGCATGGGCCGCAGCGAAGGCGTGACCAAACTGTTATTCGACCCTGAAAGCGGACGGGTGTTGGGTGCCGGGATCGCCGGCATCGGCGCCGGGGAATTGATCGCCGAGGCGACCCTGGCGATCGAAATGGGTGCCGATGCTCAGGATATGGGCCTGACCATTCATCCCCACCCAACCTTGTCGGAAACGGTCAACTTCGCCGCCGAGATGTTCGAGGGCACCATCACCGATTTATATGTGCCGAAGAAGCAATCCGGCTCCTGACCAGCCTGTTGCCCCCAGATCAGTACATAACAGGTGGCGTTTTAGCACAGCCTGACACACGTGGCGATGTCGACCGAGAGGCCCCAAGCGGGCCGGCCAGTAGGCCTAGGCCTTCATCGGCGCGCCCAGCAGGGCACCAAAAAATGATTGCGAATGATTGCGTTTGCTCAAACTTGATTTATCATAGCCCTGCTATGCCTTGATAGGCGGCGTAGTGTGCCCAATCAATCGATACTCAAGGGTTGCCCATGCGCGAGGATAATCGAACCAGTCAACGCATCGCCATTGACCGTCAGGTCATGCTGCACAGCAAAGAAACCGGTAATCGTCTCGTTACCGCCCGAATGCGGGATCTCAGCAATTCGGGCATGCTCATTGAGGCTCAAGAAGCCACCCAGCTCAGCCTTAAATCCGAAGTCCGGGCCGCATTTCGCGTGGACAACGGTATCAGCATCGTGCCCTCGGTCGTGGTGCGCAACAGCGCTAATCAGTACGCCCTGCATTTCACCAAGCGCCCTCCCGAGACCGAACGACTCATCAACAAACTCATCGACGAACAAGCCCAACCCAATTGTAACAATCTTGATTATAGTCAATACCTTAGCCAACCTGATTGGCGTTGACCCAAACTGCCGTCGCTGAAGACTTAGGATGCTTGGTAAACACGGTCGATCGATATCGTCTGTTTGCTAAGCATCCAGGTCTTTTTCAAAAAAACCCTTCAAGCTATTTTATGCCGAACACGATCGATCTCGCGGCACATTCACTGATCCGCCCCCTGGAACAACTCGCCAGTCTCGACGCCGACTTGGATGGCCACAGCGGCAGTAATCGCGCCCCCGATGAGCGCCTGCAAATCGAGGCCAACCATGACCTGGCGGCCGTTCACTGCTTTTTGGCTGAATATCGCCATTCGGCCGGCACCTACCGGGTCTATCAAAAGGAATGTGAGCGGTTGCTGTTATGGGCGGTGGCTGCCCGGGGCAAGCCCCTGTCCAGTCTGCATCGCCAGGATTTCGAGGCCTATATTGCCTTCTTGGCCGATCCCCAGCCCGCCGAGCGCTGGTGTGGCCCGAAACGGCCGCGCCAGCATGCCGAATGGCGCCCCTTCGTTGGCCCGCTGGGAGAAGCCGCCCGCATCAGCGCCGTCGGCATCCTGAAAACCATGCTGGATTGGCTGGTGGAGGCAGGCTATCTGGCGGCTAATCCGCTGGGCCTGATGCGCCAGCATCGCAAACTGGCCCGGCGGGCCAAACCGCAGGAAGAACGGGTCGAGCGCTTTCTGGACGAGGTGATGTGGCAAGCCGTCATGGCCACAGTCGAAGCCATGCCGCGCGACACGGCCAAGCAGATTGCCGCTTACGAACGGCTGCGCTTTATCTGCGCCCTGCTCTACTTGCTCGGCCCGCGCGCCGGCGAGCTCGAAAGCCACACTATGAACAGCTTCCGGGAGCTAAATGGCCACTGGTGGTGGCAGGTCGTCGGCAAGGGCGAGAAACGGGCGCGAATCCCGGTCGGCGACGATATGCTGGCCGCGTTGGCCCGCTACCGCCGGCATTTGCGCCGTGAACCCAGCCTTCCCCTCCCCGACGATACCACGCCTTTATTGCTATCCTTGTCCGGTGACAAAGGCATTACTGCCAGGCGCCTGCATCAACTCCTCAAAGCCCTGTTCAACCAAGCGGCGGACCGTCTTGAGTCTGAAACCCCGCACAAAGCCGCTCGGTTGCGGCAGGCATCCACCCATTGGGGACGACACACCGCCATTACCGCCAAACTCAATGCAGGCATCGATCGCCGTTACGTACAACGCTCAGCACGGCATGAAGACCCACGCACCACTGACCGCTATATTCATGAGGAAGATACGAGCTGGCATGAAGCCGAGCAACTTCACCGCTTGGATTGGCCCTCGTCATGACCTACCGACTGTGTCCTCGCTAGGGGCTCGAGGCAATCACTATAAGCGCCGCCGCAACAGCTCAATCGTTTCCTCCTGAGTAAGCGCCACTGGATTGGTACGCATATTGCCGCTGCCGGCATTGTTTACAATAGGCTCCAAAGTGTTGGCTGTTACGCCATATTCACTCAGGGTTTTGAGCGCCAATTGAGCGATCCAGCGGCGCAGGGTTTCGACCAGGCTCGCGCGGGCATCGTCGTCATCATCGGGTTCATGGCCCATGAATAACGCCCCGAGCCGGGCATATTTGCCGAGCGCCGGGCTCGCCGGGGCCCGGGCCTGCAACGCCCGGATGTTGATATCCACGGCCTCGGCCAGCAAGGTTCCGCAGACCACGCCATGTGGGATCGGATAATACGCCCCCAGCGGCGATGCCAGGCCATGCACCGCGCCGAGATTGGTCTGGGCCAGGCAAACGCCGGAGATCATCGCCCCATAAGCGATTTGGGCCCGGCCGGCGGCGGCCTCCTCA
>CAYFSA010000219.1:0-3801 GCA_964345605.1 uncultured Ectothiorhodospiraceae bacterium | reverse complement strand
CCCGCCCTACGTAGCGATTCGAAGTAGCGCCGCTGGCCGGTTGAAACCGACCTTACTCCGGATCGTAGCCAAGTACCGGCGACAGCCATTTTTCGGCTTCAGCGACCTCCATGGCCTTGCGCTTGGCGTAATCCTCGACCTGGTCCTTGGCGATCTTGCCGATGCCGAAATAACGGCTATCGGGATGCGCCAAATACCAGCCCGAGACCGCCGCGGTCGGCCACATGGCATAACTTTCCGTCAGCGACAGGCCGATGCGCTGGTCGGGCTGGATCAGCTCCCAGAGCAGCCCCTTTTCGGTATGGTCCGGGCAGGCCGGATAGCCGGGAGCGGGCCGGATGCCCTGATACTTCTCGGCAATCAGGGCCGCGTTGTCCAGATCCTCGTTGGGCGCATAGCCCCAGAATTCCTTGCGGACCCGTTCGTGCATGCGCTCGGCGAAGGCTTCGGCCAGGCGGTCGGCCAGGGCCTTGAGCATGATGGAATCATAATCGTTGTGATCGGCCTCGAAGCGCTCGAGATGCTCATCGATGCCGATGCCGGCGCTAACCGCGAAAGCGCCGAGATAATCGGCCACGCCGCTGTCCTTGGGAGCGATGAAGTCGGCCAGGCAGAAGTTCGGCTGCCCCCGCGGCCGCGCCATCTGCTGACGCAGATGGTGCAGGGTTAGCAGCACCTCGCTGCGGCTGTCGTCGGTATAGATCTCGATGTCATCGCCGACCGAGTTGGCCGGGAACCAGGCGATGATAGCCCGCGCGGTGAGCCAGTCTTCCGCCACGAGCTTGGCCAGCATGGCCTTGGCGTCCTCGAACAGCTTCGTGGCCTGCTCGCCGACAACCTCATCTTCCAGAATCCGCGGGAAGCGCCCGGCCAGTTCCCAGGCCTGGAAGAACGGGGTCCAGTCGATGCGCTCGGTCAGTTCGGTCAGGGGATAATCCTCGAAGACCTTGACCCCGGTGAAGGTCGGTACCGGCGGGGTATAGCTGGCCCAGTCGATCGGCACTTTGTTGGCACGGGCATCCTCGATGGCGATCAACTTGCGGCTGCTACCCTTGGCCTCGCGCTCGAGCCGCAGGTTCTCGTATTCCTCGCGGATCTCCGCCACATAAGGCTCACGCAGGGTCTTGGACAGCAGATTGCTGGCCACGCCGACCGCCCGCGAGGCATCCGGGACATAAATCGCCGGGTTTTCATATTGGGGCGCGATTTTCACGGCAGTGTGGATTTTCGAGGTGGTCGCCCCGCCGATCAGCAGCGGCACCTTGAAGTCCAGGCGCTGCATTTCCTTGGCGACATTGACCATCTCGTCGAGTGACGGCGTGATCAGACCGGACAGACCGATGATATCGCAGTTTGCGTCACGGGCCGTTTTTAGGATCTGATCGGCCGGTACCATGACGCCGATATCGACCACTTCGTAGCCATTACACTGCAAGACAACCCCGACAATGTTCTTGCCGATGTCATGCACATCGCCCTTGACGGTCGCCATCAAAATCTTGCCAGCGGTCTCGCCGCCACTTTCGGCCTTTTCCGCTTCGATGAAGGGGAACAGATAGGCGGTTGCTTTTTTCATCACCCGGGCGGATTTGACCACCTGGGGCAGGAACATCTTGCCCTGGCCGAACAGGTCACCGACGACATTCATACCGTTCATCAACGGGCCTTCGATGACATCGATGGGGGCCGCGGCATTTTGCCGAGCTTCTTCGGTATCATCCTCGATATAGTCCGCAATCCCCTTGATCAGGGCATGCTCAAGCCGCTTTTCCACCGGCTGGTTGCGCCATTCGGCATCTTCGACCTGTTTGGCGCCGCCGGACTCGCGGTACTCGTCGGCAATATCCAGCAGGCGCTCGGTGGCATCGTCGCGCCGATTCAGCACGACATCCTCGACCCGCTCGCGCAACTGCTCGGGAATGTCGTCATAAACCGCCAGCTGCCCGGCATTGACGATCCCCATATTCATCCCAGCCCGGATGGCGTGATACAAAAAGACCGCGTGGATGGCCTCGCGTACCGGGTTATTGCCGCGAAACGAGAAGGAGACATTCGATACCCCGCCGGATACCTTGGCATAGGGCAGGGTCTGCCGGATGTCACGGACGGCCTCGATGAAATCAACGCCGTAGTTGTTGTGCTCCTCGATCCCGGTCGCCACGGCGAAGATATTGGGGTCGAAGATGATGTCTTCCGGCGGAAAATCGAGCTTCTCGGTCAGGGTCCGATAGGCACGGCTGCAGATTTCGACCTTACGGGCCTGGGTATCCGCCTGGCCCTGCTCGTCGAAGGCCATAATCACGGTGGCCGCCCCGTAACGCCGAATGAGCTTGGCCTGCTCAAGGAAATTCTCTTCGCCTTCCTTCAGGCTGATGGAGTTGACGATACCCTTGCCCTGGATGCATTTCAGCCCCGCCTCGATGACCTCCCATTTGGAGGAGTCGAGCATTATCGGCACCCGGGAAATTTCCGGCTCCGCGGAAATCAGGTTCAAAAAACGCACCATGCAGGTTTGCGCATCGAGCAGGCCTTCGTCCATGTTGATATCGATAACCTGGGCACCGTTTTCGACCTGATTGAGGGCCACTTCCTGGGCCGTTTCGTAGTCTTCTTCCTTGATCAGGCGCAGGAATTTCTTCGAGCCGGTGACATTGGTGCGCTCGCCGATATTGACGAACAGGCTGTCCTCGCCGATATTGCAGGGCTCGAGGCCCGACAGTCGGGTCGCCTTGGGAATATCAGGCACGGCCCGCGGCGCGAAGGGTTGGACGGCGTCATGGATGGCCTGAATATGCTCGGGCATGGTCCCGCAGCAGCCGCCGACGATATTCAGAAAGCCTTGCTCGGCCCATTCGCGAATCTCGCCGGCAACTTCCTCGGGGCCTTCGTCGTATTCACCGAATTCATTGGGCAAGCCGGCATTGGGGTGCGCGGAGACATGGGTGGCGGCCATGCGCGACAGCTCCTTGACATACTGACGCAAGTCCTTCGGCCCCAGGGCGCAGTTAAGCCCCACGGAAATCGGCTCGGCATGGGCAATGGAATTATAGAAGGCCTCGGTGGTCTGGCCGGTCAGGGTGCGCCCGGACTGATCGGTGATTGTGCCCGAGATCATGATTGGCAGCTTGTAGCCGACCTCTTCGAACACCTCGTAAATCGCGAAAATGGCCGCTTTGGCATTGAGGGTATCGAAAATGGTTTCGATCAGCAGTAGATCCGCACCCCCATCGATCAGCCCCCGACAAGCCTCGGCATACGCGGACCGCAGCGTATCAAAGTCGGTATTGCGCTTGCCCGGATCGTTGACATCGGGCGAGATGGAGGCCGTGCGGTTGGTCGGCCCGAGCACGCCGGTGACAAAGCGCGGCTTGTCTGGCTGCCGCTCGGTGCGCGAATCGGCCGCTTCGCGGGCCAGTTTGGCAGCCGCCACGTTCAATTCGTAACTCAACTCCTCCATGTGATAATCCGCCATGGAAATGCGGTTGGCATTGAAGGAATTGGTTTCGATGATGTCGGCGCCCGCATCCAGGTAGGCATTATGCAGTTGCTTGATCAGCTCGGGCTGGGTTAACACCAGCAGATCGTTGTTGCCCTTCAGATCGGATTCCCAATCCTTGTAGCGATCCCCACGGTAATCGGTTTCCGTTAATTTCTGATTTTGAATCATCGTGCCCATGCCGCCATCCAGGATCAGGATGCGTTGGCCGAGCAGGGATTTGAATAGTTCGATACGTTCGGTATTCATAGCACTAACCAGTTCGTTTGGTTTTGTCCCAGCTAAGCTGGACGAGGTCGATTGAA
>CAYFSA010000218.1:0-3813 GCA_964345605.1 uncultured Ectothiorhodospiraceae bacterium | reverse complement strand
GTGCGGTCACCGAGATTCGCCTGTTCGGCCCGCCCGGGATGGTCGCCTCGCTCTACACGCGCCCGCCGGATCTCCCGCATCGGCAGCGGTTGCCGGAAGAGACCAATACCCTGTATTGGCGCGCCAAAGGCCAGCCGGCCTGGTTTCGTCTGCGGCCGCAGGGCGAGGCTGCCCTGCGGCGCAAGCTGCGTACTCAATTGCTGGCACTGGCGGCGCGCCCGCCGCAGGACGATCCGGCCATTCTGGCCGGGCGCTATGCCTTTACCGAGTATCGCCCTGCCGAACCGGCCCAGGGGCGCTATTTGCTGCTGCCTTATACCACCGCTCCGGTCGGCCATGTCCGCCGCGAAGCCCTGGGTAGCGTCTTTCGCCGACTGCCGGCCACCGGCCCCTTAACCTGTCGAGTGCGCGGTCAAGCCGAACTCGAGCGCCTCGAGCCGACCCTGATTTACCTGGCCAATGACGCTGCGAACAATACCCTGCAGTTGTTTGTGGACGGTAAACCCTGGCTCACGCAAACCCTCACCGGCAAGCTCCGTGAGTGGCGCCTGCCGGCCTTGCCAAGCGGCGAACACCGGTTCAGGCTGGCTGCGGCAGCTAACGGCCAGGGATATATCAATTACTGCGGCGCGGGGCAGAACAATCGGCTGCGGCGGTTCGCCTATCGGCTGCGGCCTGGCGAGGCCCGGGTCTTTGTTTACAATAAATCCAGCCAAGCGGCTGCAGACTTGACCCTGCGCTGGTTCGCCGAGACCGGTCAGGCTCAGCCCAGCCGCCTGCGAGTCGACGTGCTTGGCCAGCCCCGGCAGCAGCTCGACGCCGCCGCGGCGCATACCTTGGGACAGCGCGTTGTCACGATCGACCCGCGCGCTACCCCCACCGCGCCTGTGCTCGACACCCCGAGCGCAACGGTCTATGCAGGCTATCCGCTGTTTCTGCAAATGGGCGACGATCTGCCGCCGGGGCAGTATCGCCTGCGGGTCACCCAGCAGGCCGGCGGTGCAGGGTACGTGACTCTGTATCAGCTCAAGCCGGGCGATTATGCCTGGCTGCGGGCGGATTCGGTGCCGCCGCCGGCCACGGCCGCAGGGAGTGAGGGGGATGGATCACCATGATTGATGGTCATAGCAATAAACCGGAAAACCTGATGCCGGCTGGGTTACACAGCGTTATATTTTTATAGCCTCTGACCATGGCTTTCCATGCTTAGGCTAGACATCTGTCTGGACAGAAGGCAACTCAACAAGATGAAATCAATGTTGACTCCATTACAAACTCGGTTACTCGCGCTGCTTGCAGTTACCCTCATGGCAATCACCAGTCACGCTGACGCGCAGCCAAGCTTGCTGGACTATTGGCAGCACGCCCGGGCAGAGCACTACATCGCCCCGGCTCCCGAAATCCTCAATCGGCTCGAACGCCTGTTTCGACAAACCCTGCAAACCGAGACCCCGTTGCCGGATGCCACCCGCTGGCTCCCCTATGGACTGACCTTGAACACGGCGCCTTCAGCTAACCCATCTTTGCATTTGCTCTACGAACAAGATGCCCCGTCCGGGCTCGGCTTTTACCTGGTCGCGTCAAATCCCAAGTATCCCGTCCTGTTGCAAGCCCCGCATGGTTATAAGGATCTTGAGACCGGTGAATTGCTGCTCAAGCTTATGGCCGAGCAGCCATTCGCCGCCGGTGCCGTGAACACCGTTCCCCGATGGTATCGTCAGGGAGGCTATAAAATCTCGGCCGATTTCGCCCATCTGCAGGCCACCCCGTTCCATGCCTACACTGAAGCCTTCGCCAAGGTTTATCCGCAAGGCACGATCCTGCAGCTGCACGGCTTTGCTCAGGAAAAACGCCGCAGTGCGGCCGGGCGCGCGGCCGATGTTATCCTAAGCGCCGGGCAGGCCAATGCGACCCCTGTCGTCGAACAACTGCATCGCTGTCTGACAGCAGCGCTGCCTTATAACATTGAACGCTACCCAGCAGACGTTGCCGAGCTTGGCGGAACGACCAACACCATCGGCGCCTTGCTGCGCGGTATGGGGCACGAGGGTTTCGTGCATATCGAAATGAGTTACCCCTTGCGCCGGGCTTTGCTCAATGATGCTTCGCTCAAGCAGGCCTTCGGGCAATGCCTGAGGCTAAACGCATCGAGTATGCTTTAAGCGACAACACTAACCGGCCGCGCCCCAGCCATGAAACACGTTGCCCCGTTACGCTATGAAGTGATTTTCAAAAAAGCCTTCTGTCAGCCGGATGTGTTCACGGCCTTCGTGCAGGATTTCACCGGCGTGAGGCTCCATATCGACCATGTCGAAACCGAAAAACGCTTCGACCCGCCCATCGCCTGCTGTATCTATGCCCGGCCTATGTCAGCGACGCTACGCCCGAGCCTTACCGACAATGGCTGCGGGCGATCAACGACAGCATGGACGAAACAGTGGACGAGACCGAATACGATAATGCCATCATTCGCAAAATCTTCGACACCATCGAGCGCGATCATCTGACCCCGCAGGACCGGGGGCAAATGAAGGACGAATACGGCTATGCCCAGATTGGAATGGATCAGTTGGCCAAGGGTAAAACGGCAGGAATCCAGAAAGGCATTGAGGAGGGCAAGCTGGCGACGGCGCGGGCTATGCTGCAGGAAGGCGCGCAGGTTGCCTTTATCGCCAAAGTGACGGGGTTAGCGCCCGCGACCATCGAACAGTTGAGGACACAATAAAATCACGGCATTTCAAGGCAACCCCCTGCAATCAGGCGTAACTCGACTCACTCTCTGGGAATGGCCCGCATCCCGCTGCTATAGGTGGCGTTTGATATATCGTGCACTGGGGGTGTGCCTGGGTTTATTAGCCAGCCAACCTCTCCAGGCCGAGTTCGATCGGGTTGAGCTGCAGCTGCATCAGGATTACGCCCCGGTGCAGCGCTGGGAGCAAGTCACCGCCAGCCGGTATTGGCTGGCCGGTAAGCGGCCGGGGCATCCAGCGGGCGCCCGTTGGACAATACGGCTCGAACCAGGTGAGCAGGCATTGGTGCATCTGCCAGCGGACGAGGTGTTGCGGTTACGACCCACCGGGCCGGATAAGCATTCATCGTGGCCGCCTCGTGTTCAGCTCGGCCCTGGCAGCGGTCTGTTTCGCCCCGTTCAGGGGCTGAAGGCACAGAATGAAGGCGACTTGCTCGTGCCCAATGACAAATTCCAGGCCATGCATGTCCGGCTGAGTCAGCCGTCTGCTAGCAGCGCCGCGGTGACATTTACCGCCTGGATTTCCCGCCATGAGCCACTTGGCAATATCGCCCCGCATCGGCAGCTCATCCCGCTGACCGCTGCTGGCGTGCATATCCGGGCGCAGGCTGCGAGCGGCGGGCAACGCTATGATCGGCTGCGTGCCGGGGAGGCGGCCGCGATCACCCTGCAAGGGCCGCGTGCCGTGCAGGTGCAGCACCGCCTGCACTATGGCGAAACGACTAGCGATCCGCAGCAAAGTTATCGCCTGCACTACCGTCTCGATGATCAACCGTGGCGCATCCAGACTGTGGAGACTGCGGCCGTGACCGCCACCCTGCTGCGGCTTGACGGCGAACCGCAGGTGCTGGGCCGCAGCCGTGCAACCTTTATCTGGGTGCCCGCCGGCAGCTACCGGCTGACGCTGGTCAGTGAGCGGGCTAGCTATGTGCGACTGCTCGCCCGGGCCCGTTCCGATTATCTTGTGCCGGCACTGAACGCGCCGCGGCGCAATCCGCAAACCCTTGCCGAACACTATCTGAGCGGGCAACCGCCGGGAAGTTTATGGGAAGGTTCACTCGCCG
>CAYFSA010000217.1:1782-3921 GCA_964345605.1 uncultured Ectothiorhodospiraceae bacterium | reverse complement strand
TGAACCGGTTCACCCAGACCCACGATGTGCCCATCATCGGCTTCAACTACAAGGACGAACGCCCCGCCGCCAAGCGCTGGCTGCAGCGCTACGGTGATCCCTACCGCTTCAGCGTGGTCGATCAAAGCGGCCGCACCGCCATGGACTGGGGCGTGTATGGCGTGCCGGAGACCTTCATCATCGATGCCGAAGGCATTATCCGCCACAAACATATTGGCCCGATTACCGAGGAAAGCTTGAACAGCGAAATCATGCCTTTACTACAGCAATTACAGGACAAACCCGCATGAGTATCGGTCGGTATTTACTCATTGCCCTGCTAGGACTCGTCCTGGCCAAAGGGTCGCTGGCCGCCATTGGCGTCCACAGCTTCGACGATCCTCAGCGCGAGCAGGCCTATCAGGCGCTGATCGAGGAGCTGCGCTGCCTGGTCTGCCAGAACCAGAACCTGGCCGAGTCCAACGCCGAGCTGGCCGGGGATCTGCGCCAGGAAGTCTATCGGATGCTCAAAGAAGGGCGCAGCCGCGAGGAAATCGTCAATTTCATGGTGTCGCGCTACGGCGATTTCGTGCTCTACCGCCCGCCGGTGCGCTCCTACACCTTGCTGCTCTGGTTCGGCCCGGCCCTGCTGCTCTTACTCGGCGCCGGCATTCTGTTCTGGGCCCTGCGCCAGCGCCAACAAGCCAATACCCCCCCGACCGAGGAAGCCGATCCCGACTCCATGCGCCGTGCGCATGAACTGCTCAGTGAGGACAATCAGGAGCGCTCTGCATGACCTTGTTTACCTGGCTAGCCGGCGGACTGACGCTGGCCAGCGTGCTCGTTTTGGTACGCACCCTGCTGCGCCGCAGTGACAGCAATCCCGACGACAACAGTGCCCCTGCCATCGAAGTCGCCAAACAGCGCCGCGCTGAGCTGGACCAGGAATCCGCCGCCGGCCTTATCAGCACTGAAACACGCGGCGCGGTCGATCAGGAGCTAGAAGCCAATCTGGCCGCCGACCTGCAGGGTCAAAGAGCAGCCGGCAAGACGACGCCCCGGCAACGCCCCGCCGGCCGCTGGGCTGCCTTACTGGTGGTCATGATCGTGCCTGCCCTGGCCCTGAGCGTCTACCAAGTGCGCGGCCGCCCCGAGCTGGCCGATCAGCCGCCGCCCAAGGTCGCTGCCAGCAACGGCGAGCAGGGCCATAACCAGGCGGATATCAAACAGCTCCTGGCTTCGCTCAAGGAACGGCTGGCCGCCAATCCGAGCGATATTCCGGGACGGCGCCTGCTTGGCCGTACTTATATGTCCATGAGCCGCTATGAACAAGCCGCCGAGGTCTATGCCGAGCTCTACGAGCTGGCCCCCGATGATCCGCAGGTCTTGCTGTCTTATGCCGATGCCCTGGGCATGACGCAGGGCGGACGGCTGGCGGGGCGGCCCGCGGCATTGGTGCAGGAGGCACTCGAGCAGCATCCCGAGCATCCACAGGCCCTATGGATGGGGGGCATGGTAGCCCGGCAGGCGGGCAAGCCGGAGCAGGCGTTGGCCTACTGGGAGCGCCTTGAGCCACAATTGGAGCCCGGTTCCCAGAATGCCGAAAGTCTCGAGCGGCTCATGACGCAAACCCGGGAGGAACTGCCGGCGGCGTCTGCAGACACGGGTGAAACCAAGGCCACCTCGGCCACGGCTGAATCAGCCAACGCAGACAAAGCCGCCGACACTGACAAAGCCGCCGCAGGCAACATCACCCCGCCCATTGCCGTGCAGGTCAAGCTCGCCGCGAGCCTGCAGGCCAAGGTCGGCGAACAGGCCACGGTGTTCGTGACCGCCAAGGCCCTGCAGGGCCTGAACATGCCGCTCGCGGTCGCGCAATTGGCCGGTAGCGCATTACCGGCCACGGTCAAGCTGACCGACGACATGGCCATGCTGCCGGGGCTGCAGCTGTCGAAACATGGGCAGGTCAAGCTCAGCGCGTTGCTCAGTCAAAGCGGCACGGCCGAGCGCCAGAGCGGGGATTTGATCAGCAAGCCGGTTACCATTAGCGGGCCGCGCGATGAACCGGTGGAGCTGGTGATCGATCAAAAGATTCCCTGAAAACCTAGGGTCGATTGCAATCGACCCCTGCGTAGCCTGGCAAACTTAACTGGGCCGGTT
>CAYFSA010000217.1:0-1682 GCA_964345605.1 uncultured Ectothiorhodospiraceae bacterium | reverse complement strand
TAGGGTCGATTGCAATCGACCCCTGCGTAGCCTGGCAAACTTAACTGGGCCGGTTAAAACCGGCCCTACGGTTAAAACCGGCCCTACAAAACAACTGCCACAATCAATGCGGCGACACTTAGCAAAGCCGCGCCAACCGCGATCACGGTTGGCGTCTTGGACTGATCCTTGGCACTGCTGAGCTGCTCTGCCACCGCTTCGGCCGCAGCCGTGCGTGCTGTGCGCTGAGCCTGCTCCGTGACACTTTTGCCGACCTCTTGGGCCGCTGTTTGCGCCTGGGTCTTGGCACTCTGCTCGATCTCAGCCTGCAGCGTGGCGTCGAGTTGCGGACGCTGTTGCAATTGCTCGCCAACCGCTTTCAGTTCTTCCTGCAACTGCGTAGATAAGGCATTGAGCTGCGGTACGATATCGGCATCGACCAGGCCCTTGGCTGCCTGCCTGGCGCGGTTGTCGAGCTGATCGCTCAAATCCTGTGTCTGTTGCTGCAATTCGGCCAGTTTGTCACCTTGCTCCCTGAGCTGGGTCCACTGCTCGCTGCCGGCCTGCTTGACCGCTTCGCGCGCCTCGACCATGGCGATCCGCTGGGCCTCGGTTTCGACTTTGTCAGCCACAGTCTGCTTGGCGACTTGCTGCGCCGTGGTCTCCGCCTGCCCACGGGCCGCCTCACTCGCCGCATTCTGAGCCACCTCTCGGGCCTGGGCTTCAACGGCCGCACCGAGCTGTTGCTGAATCCCCGGCAGCTCAGCCTCAAGGGCCGCTTTTAATTGCTTAGGCAGGGTTTCCCCGATGACCTGTTCGGCCGCTTCCCGGGCCCGCCCGGCCACGCCGGCCTCCAACTGCTGCTGCAAACCAGGAAGCTCGGCGTCGAGCGCGCTTTTGACCTGTTTGGCCACGACCTCGCTGATAACCTGCTCGGCCGTCTCCCGCGCGATCTGCTCGATGGCGGCACGATCCAGGCCGGACGCCGCCGGCGCGGCTTCGGCCGGCGCAGCTTCAGCCGGGGCCGCCTCCGCCAGGTGTTGCAGCACTTCCTGCACCCTCTCCGGCGAGGCCGATTTGGAAAGCACGTCCACTACCCCGCGAGCCGCGGCCTGCTCACGATAATCGGCTTGTTCCTCGTCTTTGGAGGTACACATGACCACGGGAATCTGGGTCCAGTCCGGTTTGGCCTTGATGGCCTCAACCGTTTCGAAGCCATCCATGCCCGGCATCTGATGATCGAGGAAAATGGCATCGGGATGCTGCCCGGCAAGAAACTCCAAGGCAGCTTCGCCCGAGTCGGCGGCATCCACTTCGAGCCCAAGTTTTTGCAACATCCGGCCTAAAGCAAACCGAGCGGATTTGGAATCATCTACCAGCAATACACGCTTGATCGACATAGCAGCCTCGCAATATCGGCATCCGCGTGCCAAGCCAACCGGGGCAACGTCGGGAAAACGCCGATCCTGTCATAATTGAGTTGAACGGTAGTGTTTAGGGGAATCGTTGTTAATTGGTTACTGCCACCCCCACGTAACCCTGCTAAGGCTAAGCATGGGGGCGCCAGCGGTCAAGCATCGACTGGCGAGTGACTTGCGACGACCCCGATAGAGCAGGCGTTCGCCGCCCCGGCCTGTTGGTATTAATGGTTGCATAAGTACTCGGAGTCAAAATGCCCAGTATCCCTTCCCACTCGGGAGCGG
>CAYFSA010000216.1:0-3949 GCA_964345605.1 uncultured Ectothiorhodospiraceae bacterium | reverse complement strand
AACGGATCGAGATCCAGTCCCTCCAATACCTTTGGCTCAGCGTACAACATGCGCCCCCGTGCCCGTCTTCTCAACTCCTGCCCGCCTCTTCTTCCAAGGTATCGCAATGCGCTTCAAGCTCGGCAATTCGCTGATCATCGGGCGCCGTCTGTTTGGCTTGCCGCAAATGCCGGCGCGCACGGCGCATATAGCCACCGTCATAGCCGTTTTTCATCAGCCAGATGACGGTGGCGTTGGCCGCATGGATATGGCAATCGGCATCCTCGGGCCGGGTTTGGCTAAGGTCGTCGAAATACCGAATTGCTGTTTCCAGGTCGCCCTCAACCAGGGCCTTGACCCCCTGTTTGAATTGACTGGCCAAACTCGGATCCTCGCGGATGGCCCGGGGTACACGGGCTTTACCAAAACGTCCGCCCGGGATAATTCGGCCCAGTGTATGCTCGAACCCCTGCTGATTGCCGCCCGAACGCAGCACCGTCTGCAGCAGTCCTTGGGCCTGGGTTCGGGGTTCGCGCGCCACCAGGCTGTTGAGCACCGGAATGATAAGCAGGCTCAAACCCGTGGCAAATACCAGCCCCCAGACAATGGCCGTCGCCAGCGGCCCCCACATCAACGAATGCCCCGCCAGGCCGGTGGCCAGCGAGAACAAGCCGGCAACTGTCGTAATCGTGGTAATCAGAATCGGGACAACCCGCCGCCGGGCGGCATAGACAGTTGCTCTGACCACCGGCATCCCCAGGGCCACACGCTGATTGGCCGCGGTCAACATGACAATGGCATCGTTGATGCTAATACCCGCGAGGGCGACGATACCATAGAGGGTATAGACGCTGAGCGGGTTACCTGAAACCAGTAAGCCGATCACGACACCGACAAAAGCCAGCGGTACCGTCGATAACAGCACCAATGGCTGCAGATAACTGCTGAATTGGGTACTGAGGATTAAATAGATCAGACCAAGCCCAACGAGAAACAGGGCACCCAAGGCGCTGACGCTTTGCTGAATGTCCTCGTGGGAGCCAGTGAAATCCAAATCAATCCCCGGATATTCGGCCGCCAGCGTCTGCCAGGCTTGCTTCACCCGCCGGTTAGCTTCAACGGTATTGATCACGGCCGGATCGATCTCGGCCTCGACGGTAATGGCACGCCGCCCATCATAATGACGCATGTTGGTGCGGGTTTCCCGTAAATCGGTATACAGCAATTGGTCCAACGCAATGGCATTGCCATCGGGCAGGCTAATGGATTGTTGCAGCAGTCCTGCCAGATCACGGTTTTCGCGCTCGGCAATGATCCGCACATCGAGCTCTTCGCCCTCATCGCGCATGCTGGCGACCACCTGGCCATCCACCATCAGCCTGATCGCCCGGATCAGGCTAGCCGGATCGAGCCCGGCCCGGCGCACCGCATCGGGATTGAGTCTGACCGCCAGCTCCACGCGCCCACGGCTATCGTTATTGCTGATGTCCGAGATGCCGGGCATCTGCCTGAGGACATCGGCAATGTCGTCCACCGCTTCGCTGATGGTCGCAAAATCATCACCGCGCACCTTGATGCTGATAGGCTTACCGGTCGGCGGGCCGGTCTGCATTTGCAAAAAGGCAACTTCGCTCGGTCCCGGTATGCGATTGACCTTCGCCCGCAGGGTATCGACTATTTCACTCACCGTCAGGGAATCAGCTTGCTGGGGCGCGAGGCTGACGAACACCTGACCGAACTGGTCCCCATAGCGGGTATCCATGTCGGTGAACATGATGCCGCTATAGGCACTCGATTCCCGCAGGGTCTGTTCATCGAGCTCGCTCTGGACCAGCTGATCGACCCGGGCAGCAGTCTGCAGGGTATGCTCGAGCGGCGTGCCCGGCGGCATTTTGAGATTGATGTAAAAAAACCGGAACGAATCCGAGGCAAAAAAATCCACCGGTATGCGCCCGCTGCCCAGGCCCCAGGCAGACGCGCCCACCAGGCTTAATCCCATCAAAATGGTGACCAATGGCCGCCGCATGACGGGCACCAGCACTTTGGTATACCGCCGGCGCAGCCAGTGCATGATCCGGCGCCGCCACTGGTCGATGCCGCCAGCTTGCGCCGCGGGGGGCCCGCCCCCTACCAAGTGGCTGGGCAATATCCAGAAGGCCTCGACCAGGCTTAAAAGTAATGCCGTGGCCAATACAAATGGCGCGACGCGCATGTATTGGCCCACCACACCGGGCACCAGCATGAGTGGCAAAAAAGCGGCAATGGTAGTCAACACAGCCGTGGTCACCGGGGTCGCCACTTCCCGCATTGCTTCCAGGGCCGCCTCGATCCGATCTTTAACCCGCTGGCGGTGGTGATAAAACGCTTCGACAACCACCACGGCATCATCCACCAGCATCCCCAGGGTAATCACCAAACCCAGCAGCACAATCACATTCAGGGTTTCACCCACCAGTGAGATGATCGCGAAAGTGCCGGTCAACACGAAAATCATCCCCAGGGTGGTAAACAAGGCAATGCGCCAACCGAGCACCAGGCCTGTAACGGCCAGTACGGAAAGTAAACCGACCAGGGCGTTGCTTTCCATCACCGACAGGGCGTTCTTGATTGTCGGTGTTTGATCATGCAGCAAGGTTAACTCGACCCCGGTCTGCGCGGCGAGGTTGTTGCGCTCATTGAGATAGACCCTTAGCCGGTCCAGCAAATCCAGGATATTGGCATTCGCCTCCTTGAACACCAGCAGCATGACGGCCGGCTGACCCTGATGGGATACTAAAGTCGTTGCATCCTCACGCCCGCGGCGTACTTTGGCAACCGCTTCTAGAGGGACTTCGCCGGCAGTCGTCAAAATGGGGAGCTCGCCCAGGTAATCCGGATCGCTATTGGTGCCGGCCACGCGCACCAGCCAGCTATTATCATCCTGGGTCAAGCTGCCTGCAGACAGATCCCGGAAATAGGCGGTTACGGTATCGGCCAACAGCGTCGGTGTTGCCCCAAGCCCCACCAGGCGCGCCGGATCGAAGCGTACCTGTAACTCTGGATCGCGATCGCCGGCACGATCGACACGCTCCACTCCAGCCATACGCTCAATGGCATCGGCCACCATATTCGCTTGATGGCGTAAATTTTCATCATCCGCCTGGCCCACCACCAACAGCATGGCCGCCGGCAGCATATTCGAGCTGGTCAGCTCCCGAATACGCGGTTGGCTAGCCGCGTCCGGCAATTCACCGAGCTGGTTCTGAATCTCACGACGCAGATCGGCCAGACGACGATGATAAGTATCCTCATCGAGATCCTCGAAACGAATGATAATCAGGGAGCTGTCCTGGCGACTATGGCTGTAGGTGAACTTG
Organism: uncultured Ectothiorhodospiraceae bacterium; assembly: GCA_964345605.1. Classification (GTDB taxonomy): domain Bacteria; phylum Pseudomonadota; class Gammaproteobacteria; order CAYFSA01; family CAYFSA01; genus CAYFSA01. Next base: position 614 of record CAYFSA010000216.1, on the reverse strand, counting down.
ATATCCTTGACTTTCGCTACCCCGTCTTCCAGAGGCTCGGTGAGCTTCTCCTCGATTTCTTCAGGGGTCGCCCCAGGCAGGCTTGTATAGATATCGGCCCAGCCGAGATTGACATTCGGATCCTGCGCCCGCGGCAGTTGCGTATAGGCGACGATCCCGAGCGCCACGACGAGCAGAAAGGTAAGATTGGTAAAGGCGTGATTCTGTAAAAGGAGCCGGTACATGGTTGTGCTAAGCCTTGTTAGGGAGGCGTTGGTGTCAGTTTAGAGGAGTTGGTGCAAAGCTACCAAATATGCCTCATAGTCCGTAGTCCGTAGTCCGCTGTGCGGACGCGCCAACGGCTCCAACGCCCTCCAGATTTCAAATTCGATTCTATTGTAAGGAGCCCCCATGACCTGCTGGCAACGGGTGTTGATCCCTGGAGGGACCTATTTCTTCACGGTGGCGACGGAGAGACGGCAACCGGTTGTACCACCGATGGTTGAGTCAGCGCGCCCGCACAGCGGACCCTACGGGAACTTATGCCAGCCACCCGACCCGGCCTTCTACACCTAAACGTACAGCGGCACAACTGCCGCGAGGAGAGTCCATCATGCAAACAGCGGCTGAGGAAT
>CAYFSA010000215.1:0-3964 GCA_964345605.1 uncultured Ectothiorhodospiraceae bacterium | reverse complement strand
GCCGACTTCATCCACCGCTTTCGCGCGGGGGAGCGTCTGGATCACTGCCTCGGCCGCTTGCAAGCGCGCGATGATGCCGCCCGGGGTGCGGGATTGCTGCAGCTTCTCGGGCGCGGCGACCTGCGTCTGGCCAGCGTGCCCACCTGCGTTGAACAAGCTGACGCCCGTCTGGCCGCGCGGGCAACAACCGAGTCGGATTCCGAGGCCCTGGCAACTCTGGCCAATCGTCTGACCCTGGCTTGCTATTACCGGAGCGAGCCCCTTGAGCAGGCCGAACGCGCGCTGCGGCGCCACTTGGGCATCCCGCGCCGGGATGCCACCGGCGAACAGGCCCTGTTGGATCAGCTCGATCGTGCCGACGCCGCTTGCTGGCCACTCACCCGCGCCTGGACGCTGCCGCTGACAATTTTGCTGACCGAGGCCTACCGCAAGGACGACTTGCCGCGGCTGCACAAGCGCTTGCAGGCACTTAAACGCGCCCATCCCGTGCTGCCCTGGCACGTCTATCACTACAGCTCCAAGCTCTACTACCGACAGGGGCGCTATGCCCTGGCGCTGCAGGAAATTCAGCAGGGTCTTCAGGGGTTTGTGCCGCAGCAGGCTTGTACTCAGGCCGCCGCAACCCTGGGACACCTAGTCAACCTCCTGGTCGATTTGAACCTACCGGCCCCGGCGCAAGGCCTGCACCAACAACTCGATGATTGCCACGCCCGCCAGGCCACCGAGGAAGCCGACTGGGAACGCCATAAGCTCAAAGACCGTGCCGCCCGGATCGCGCTGCGCCAGGGTCAGGCCGAACGTGCTATGGCCATTTATCGGCTGAAATATCAGGAAGCCCATCAGTACGGCGGTGCTGGCGAACGCGAGCTAGCCTGGCTGCTGTATATCAGCGCTTGGCTCGATCCTCGGCGGGCAACCACCTGGGCCCGGGCCGTTGCCGAGCAGCTGCAGACGCCTGCCGTCATACACGCGATCGAACAGGGCGACGATACCACGTTGTATCTGCTGCGCGCCTATGCTATCTGGGCCTGGCGCGGCCGGATTCAGGCGGCTGTAGATCTGTTAAGCGATTGTCAGGCCGCCCTCAGTGATGCCCTCTATGCCGGCGATGCCGGCCCGCCGGGCTTCGTGTTCGCCTGCCTGCATTTATGCCAGCGAGCTGGCATGACCCTGCCTGTGCAGCCGCCTGCCTGGGAAAGCATCGTCGCCCCTTTGGAAACCCAGCGCTATTTCCTGGAATTGGCCGCGTTCGCAGCGTTACTCGGGCAGGCCGCACCGATCGCCAACTGGCTGCAGCGCCTGCATGGGGAGCGGTTGCCCGATCGGCCCATGGAGTGGCCAGCCTGGGTGGGGGAGGGCGGTTTACAGGACTGGTGCGGTCTGAGCGCGGCGGTGCGGCGTCACGAACAGGCTGTACTGGCCACTGGGAAAACGGTGACACCGGCGCAATTGGTCGCGAGCGGGTTGTTGCCGTTGTAGGGACCTGCTGGCGGACCGCCGGGGTTTGAAAATTGCCGGAGCTGTTGCGTTAACCATCACAACAGGCATTCAACCATAACCGCTGGAGAAACGCATGCCTAGTTATGTCTATTTATTCGAGGCCAAATCGATTCAAGAATATATCCTGCGCTCAAGCCGCCTTCGCCATATCGTCGGTGCCTCGGAGCTGCTCGATTCGCTCACAGGTCGTGTGCTCGATGACGTCCTTGCGGCGCTCAATCTCACCGAAGCAGAGACGATTCGGTTCTCCCGCCGCGCGGGCGGGGCAGTGTATTTGTTTACTGACAGGGCAGAGTATCGGGATCGGTTTCGCGAGCTGTGGTCGCTGGTCGTGCAGCAATATGCCCCGGGTCTGAGATTCGTCATGGCTGAGGCAGATGGCGAGCACGATTACGCCGCTTATATTCAGGCGAAGGAGGACTTACAGGCGGCAAACAATTTCCAGGCCGCTGCGCTGCCGGCCGGGACGCCGGTGACCCGCTATGCGCCGCGCACGGGCTTGCCGGCGATAGCCCGCGAGCCGAATTTGGGGTTGCAGGATGAGGCGACGCATCGCTTCGGTCATCGCGATTTCTGGCAGCGCGGCGATTTAACCGGGCGTTTTGCTGAGAACTCAAGTTACCGGGACTGGCCTCGCGATCTTGAGCAAGATCCCGCTCAGGAGTCGGTTATAAAGTTCCCTTTTCTTGCCGATAACCGTTATCTCGGGCTAGTGCATGCCGACGGCAATGGGCTCGGCCAGCTCCTGATGGTCCTGAGCGATTATGCCCGCCATAACCCGACAGTGTTTACCGCCTTGTTCTATGACTTCTCTCGGGCTATCGAGCGGGCCACTATCGCCGCCGCACAAACTGCAACCCAAAACGTCTTGGAGCCGGTGCGCAAAGAGGGAGGCGTTTATCCTGCGCGTCCGATCGTGCTCGGCGGTGACGACCTCACCATCCTTGTGCGGGCTGATCTGGCCTTGCCGTTTACCCAAGAATTTTTGCAGGCCTTTGAACAATGCAGCAAGGAGAAATTGGACAAGCTTCGCCAGGACTATCCCCAGGTAAAGGATTTGCCTGAACAGCTTACCGGGGGCGCCGGAATTGCTTTTGTCAAATCCAATCATCCCTTCTATATGGCCCATGCACTGAGCGAGGAATTGGCCAACTATGCCAAGACGCGCGCGAAAGCGACCGATTCGGCCCGGGCTGGTAAAAGGATTCCGCCGACCGTCGCCTTTCATCGAGTCACTGCAGCGAGCCACGGCGATTATCAGGCCATTCGCCAGCAGGAAATGACCTTTGGTCGGTCGGATCAGCGGGTTATCACGACGCTCGGCGCCTATGGCATCGACGTGCAACCGCCCGGTGATTTGCCTGCTTTACAGGATTTGCAGGCACTGGCGGGGTTGTTCAGCGAAGCGAGTATGGCCCGCGGGCCGACCCGGCAAATTCTGACCCTGGTCGGCCAGGATCTGGATGAAGCCGGTCGCCGATATCGACGTTGGCGCGAAGTGATGGAAGAGCGAGACAAGCAGGCCAACACCCGGATGCTGCAGCAGTTGGATGAAGGGATGACAAAGCTATGCGGTCCGCTGGCCGAGCATCTGCCGGTCGCCGACAATACCGCTGGCTCCTGGGTCACCCCCTTGGGTGATCTCGCCGCGCTGCTTGCCATCGGCAAAGGCGGCGACACGGAACAGGCATCCGCGCAAAAATCCACGACCCAGGAGGCAAACGCATGAGCACCGCGACCTTGGTAATCGCCATCCAAACCTATTGGCATCCCGGCACGGGCCGCGGCAGTGGGTTTTATCTGGATGCCACTACCCATACTGGGGCCGATGGCCTGCCGCGTTTACCGGGCCGGACCCTGAAGGGGCTGTTACGCGACGCGGTTTACCGTGCTGAGCGATGGGGCTGGCCTGAGGTAAGTGCGGGTACGACCCGCGCCTTATTCGGTTCGCGGACTACGCTGGACGATACCGCGGCCTCTTCAGCCGGAGACGAGAACCTGTCGACGCCGGGCCGTTTACGAGTGGCCGACGCGACTCTGCCGGCCGAGGTTACAACGTATCTGAGTGTCCCAGTCCACCAGCACCTGATTGCGGGCCTTTACCGTGAGCATTTCAGCACGGCCATCAATGATCAGGGCGTGGCTGTCTCGCGCAGCCTCCGCGGCATGCAGGTGGTGGTGCCGGTCACGCTGGAAGCCGAGGTCAGTGAGTTGCCGGCGATTCATACCGCCACCGAGCACGAGATAGGCAACTGGCAAGACCTGCTCGCCGGCGTGTTTCCCTTGATCAACGCCGTGGGGGCCTATCGTAACCGCGGCTTCGGACGTGCCCATTTAGCGTGGAAGAGTGCTTAAATCATGCGCGAATTAACCCTGAAAATCACTTTACTCGAAGACGCAGTCGTGAACGAGCGCCCTGCAACCGAAGGCGGCCATCGGGGGCTGGATTATCTGCCCGGCGTAT
>CAYFSA010000214.1:0-4025 GCA_964345605.1 uncultured Ectothiorhodospiraceae bacterium | reverse complement strand
TGTTCTTGCCCAGTATCTCCCGTGGACCACTGGGGCAATCCGTCGCCACCACAGGCGTACCGCAGGCCAGGGCTTCGGTCAGAACATTCGGCGAGCCCTCCCAGCGCGATGACAGCACAAATAAATCTGCTTTGGCCATCCAGGCATAGGGATTGGATTGAAAACCCGGCAAATCCAGTGAGTCGGCCAGCCCTAATGTTGCAGCCAAAGCCCGTAATTCATCCCGTTGCCGGCCCTCGCCGAGAATGATTAAGCGGGCTTGCTGGCGCTGCCGAAGCTTGGCAAAGGCGCGAACCAAGGTCGCAAAATCCTTTTGCGGGGTTAAGCGGCCGCCCCCCAGGATAACGGACCAGTCGCGCTCCGGCACGAGCCAGGGGTGGTCGACGGGCTGCCGTTTACTTGTTGCTAAATCAGGCGGAATAACGGGATTTTGCACTACATGAATTTGCTGCGGCGCCATACCGGTAAGCTTTGCCGTATCCGCGGCAACGCCCTCGGAAACAGCAATCACGCCAGCGGCTTTGTTATAGAGACGGCGCATGGGCGCGACCCGGAACCAACGCACCAAAGCAGATTTGCCCGCCAGGGCAGTGGAGAGATGGGTGCCCAGCCGGATATAGACACGGGTATTCACCCCGGCTAACTGGCAAGCACGCAGCGCCACCCGGCCGGCCCGATCTTTGGCCGCCAGCAACACCTCAGGCCGCTCCCTTTGCAGATAACGCACCAGCCGCGGCAAAGCCGTTAACGTGTGTTCACTGCCGAGTTTAACAAGATTGACTTGCGCAGGAAGTGTTTGGATGGCTTCGCCTTTAACCTTGGCTAGCACCAGATCGACTGCATAGCCAGCCTCGACTAAACCGTGGCAAAGATGGACGATCATCCGTTCCACGCCGCCTTGGCCCGAAAACGACAGGAACACACTCAGCTTGGGCTTGGCTGTCGGCTCATTCACGCTTGCCGCTCCACACCCCGGGCCAGACGGATCAAAGGATCTTCTTGCGCAGCCGGACGTTCACCCTCGCCGCGCACAAACAAATCGTACCAAAGAGCGAATTGCAGCAAGGCCCAGGTATTGCGCTTGGCAGCATGATTGGGCTTGGTGCAAGCCTTGAGCAAGGCGGTCACCCCAGCGGGGTGAAACCATTCTCGGATAGCGGGATGGCGAGGCAGTTGTTTGCCGAGAATGTCCAAAAAAGCGCCCTGAAGCCACTCATTCAGCGGCACATGAAAACCCCGTTTTTTGGCATAAAGCCTGTCCTCTGGCAGCAAGCGACTCCCCCAACGTTTGAGAAAATCCTTGCCCTGCCCATCACGGATTTTCAGCCTATCCGGCAGTCTCAAACCGAATTCCACAACCTCGTGATCGAGAAACGGCACCCTGCCTTCAACGGCATGACTCATCAGCATGCGATCGAGCTTGACCAACAGATTATCCGGCAGGGCTGCACGCAAATCAGTAAGCTGCATGCGTTGCAGCTCAGACCCAAACCGGGGAGCTTGACGCCACAATTGCTTGAAAGGGGCTATGGCATCGATGGCGAGAAGCTCATCCCGCAACAATCGCCCGGGCCATCCCCCACGGAGATTGCCGCGGGCTCGAAAGCCGCCGGTGCCAGGATTGAGCAAGGCCTTCAAGCGACGCTCGAATGGCGATGTCCGGTAGCGCCCGTAGCCGCCGAACACCTCATCGCCGCCCTCCCCCGCGAACACCACCTTCAACTCCTCGCTTGCCGCTTGAGCCAGCAATAACGTAGGGAGGCTGGCAAAATCACGCATCAGATCGTCCGCCGCCCAAATGCTCAATGGCAGACTGTGTACGATGGCTTGCTGCGTGGGGCGAATGGCCCGATGCCTGGTGTTGAATTGGTCTGCAAAAGCGGTTGCCAAGGGCAGTTCATCGGTAAAGTCGGCCTCGGCAAATCCCACGGAAAAGGTCCGAATGGGCGTTTCAGTGGCGCGCGATAACAGTGCCAGCAAGATAGCCGAATCCACTCCGCCCGAGAGAAACAGGCCGAAGGGGACGTCGGTGCGCATATGCTGGTCCATCACCGTTGCCATCAAGGCATCGAAATGACGTTCCGCCTCAGTATAGCCCATGGGTTGGGTCTCGATGTGCCAGGGCTGCCAATAAAACCAGCGTGCTTGAATGCGGCCACCTTCGAGCCACAGGGCCTCGCCCGGCGCAATCCGCTCAATCCCCTGGAACGGCGTAGCAGGCCCCGTGCTGAACTGATGTTGCAAATATTGCGCGATACCGGCGGGATTGATCGCAGGTTGCTGCTCGAGCAAGGGCAAAATGGCCTTGATTTCCGAAGCAAAAGTGACACCGCGTCGGTCCTGATGCAAGAACAAGGGCTTGATGCCTAAGCGATCCCGGCCCAACAGCAGGCCTTGGCAAGCGCCATCCCACAAAGCAAAGGCAAACATGCCGCGCAGGTAGTTCAAGCAATCTCGCCCCCATTGGCGATAGGCATGCAGGATGACCTCGGAGTCGGAGTACGTGATAAAGCGATGGCCTAGTTTGATGAGATCCTGGCGCAGTTCGATGTAGTTATAGATTTCACCATTGGCAATCAGCACCCAATCATCGGTAGTCAGGGGCTGATGGCCACCCTCTAGGTCGATAATGGCAAGACGCGTGTGGGCCATGCCGAAACGGCCGGCGTGATAAATCCCCTGATCATCCGGGCCGCGATGGACCAGCGTCGAAGCGCTTTGGGATAAACGCTGCGGATCAATTTCACTGTGCACCAGGAATTGGCCGGTAATGCCGCACATAGGCTATGCCATCAGCCCTGCGGCTCAGATTTGCCCACACCCATGGCCTCAAGGTAGGCAGCCGCGCTAGCTTCAATGGTGAAAGGCCTGGCTGCTTGCCGGACAAAGTGCTGATCTGGCGGATTAGCCAGCGTTTTGACAATGGCCGCTGCCAAGGCAGCAGTATCACCGAGCGGCACCAGTTCGCCATATTTGCCATTTTGGAGGATCTCGCGCGGGCCGCTCGGACAGTCTGTGGCTACCACGGGTCGTCCCAGAGCCAGCGCTTCGATCAGTGCATTTGGCGAGCCTTCCCATAAGGAAGACAAGACAAACAAAGCAGCACGCTGCATAAATGGATACGGATTGGTTTGAAAACCGAGCAAAGCAATATCCTGCGCATATCCGGATTGCTGGGCCTTGGCCATGAGCTGACGATGTTGCCGGCCCGCGCCAATGATGGCCAGACGCATTAACCGTTGCTGCCGAGCCCGGGCAAAGGCCTCGATGAGCAGACCGAAATTCTTGGCCTTACTCAGCCGGCCCACACCGATAATGACCGGTATTTGCGCGTCATTGAACCAAGGATGGTCGACCGATTGGGCCGCCAAGGTTTCCAATTCGGGGGTGACAGTTGGGTTTTTCAGAGTCTGTAATTTAGACGCAATGCCTGGACAAAGCGCTGCCACATCGTCGGCGACCCCCTGGGAAACCGCAAACACCCCATCTGCTTGCCCACAATGGCGACATAGTTTGCAGCGCCGCAGCCAGCGCTTGATTGGATTGTATCTTCGGCCCACCGTCAAACCCGAAAAATGCGTGCCGACACGAATAAAAAACCGCGCCGTAGTAGCGACTCGCCGCTTACAGGCAAGCACAATGGCGTCATTCGCTGGCTTGCTGCTCAATACGATGGTTGGCTGCTCCCTGACCAGATAGGCCGTTAGCTCACGTTGCAGGCCAGCAGAACTCGACGCCCGGGTAACGATCAGGCGCACGCCCCTGCTTGCCAAGTCTGGCAAATACGGTGCCTCGACTCGGTCTACCAGCATGTCGACCTGACAGCCCCGGTGTACGAAGCCACGCGCCAGGTGACTCAGCATGCGCTCTACCCCCCCGTTATCGAAGCTGGGGATAAAGATGCCGATGCGGTCTTGCTGCGCATGGGAGTCGCTCATGGCTCGGGTCCCTAATGGCAATGCCAACAGAAACGGCACGCACCCGCAGCAATGCTTGCCGCAACCATCTGGCCTGTTAAGATGACG
>CAYFSA010000213.1:0-4059 GCA_964345605.1 uncultured Ectothiorhodospiraceae bacterium | reverse complement strand
GTGGAACGGTGCTTGACACCGCCCAAGGCCGGCGCCAGAGCGTCACCCTCACCCATGCCGGTCGCAGGGTGCGCTACAATTTGACTGTCGAGCCGCTGCATGACAGTGACGGGCGGCTGATCGGCCTGACCGGCGCCGCCATCGACCTCAGCGAGCGGCCCGAGACCGCAACTTAACCGGCAGAAGGAGGCCGCATCCATGAATGCCTCAGACGACGCCAATGAGCCGTCCCAGTCAGCCGCTTTGCGCCAGCGCGCCGAAGCGGCCATGGGGGAGGCGGGCGAGCTATCCGCCGCGACCATCGCGTCCCTGTCCGCCGCCGACGCCAAGGCGCTGTTGCATGAGCTGCAGGTCCACCAGGTCGAGCTGCGGCTGCAAAACGAAGAGCTCAAACGCACCCAGGCCGAGCTCGAGCAAACCCACCACCATTATGCAACCCTGTATGAGCGCGCCCCGGTGGGCTATTGCACGGTGGATGCGGCCGGCCTGATCCGTGAGGCCAATCGCAGCGCCGCCGCGCTGCTCGGCGCCGCGCAGCAGACGCTCATCCAGCGCCCTTTTCGTTGCTGGATCGCCGCCGCGGATCAGGCCCACTATGATGCCGTGCGGGCGCAGTTAACCGTCCATGGCGCCCAAGCCCATTGCGAGCTGCGCCTGCTCAGCAGCACCGCCGAGCCCTGCTGGGTACGCCTGGACATCGCTTACCAGCAGCCCGGCAACGGGGCCGGCGAATACCTTCTGGCGCTCAGTGACATCAGTATCCGTAAAGCCGCCGAAACGCATTTGCGCCGACATGAGGCGCGCATGCGGGCGGCCATCGACGTGGCGCCGGTGGTGATATTCAATCAGGACCTGACCCTGCGCTATACCTGGCTGCTGAACCCGCATGCGGGCTTGGCCGACCAGCCGATTCTGGGCAAAACCGATGCCGAGCTGCTGCCGGCCGAGGAAGCGGCGGTCCTAACCGCCATCAAGCGCCAGGCGCTCGAGTCCGGCCAAGGCGCCCGGCAGGAAGTGCAAACGACCCTTGGCGGCCAGACCCATTATTATGATTTGACCGTGCAACCGTACTACAACGAGGCCGGCCAGATCGTCGGCATCACCGGTGCAAGCCTGGATATCACCGAATGCAAGAGGCGCGAGGCTCAGCTCCGCTGGCAGCGCATGCTGCTGGAGACGGCCAAGGAAGCCTCGGTGGAGGGGATGGTCGGCCTGGATCGCGAGCGCAACATCATCCTGCTGAATCGGCGGCTCGGCGAGCTGTGGCAATTGCCGGCGGAGGCCTTGGACACCGCAGACGTGACGACCCTGCTCGCACAGGCCCAGAGCCTGCTGCCCGAGGCCGAGCAGGAAGTCTTCCTGGCCAGGTTTGAAGCGCTATGCAGCAATCCGGAAACCGTATTGCAGGATGAGATCACCCTGCGCGATGGCCGGGTCTTGGACCGGCAGTCCACTCCCCTGCGTGACGAGCAGGGCGAACACCATGGCCGGGTGTGCTTTTTCCGGGACATCACCGAGCACAAGCGCTTCCAGGCCGAGCTGGCGCAGGCCAAGGCCGAGGCCGAGCGGGCCAATCAGGCGAAAAGCCGCTTTCTGGCCAGCATGAGCCATGAAATCCGCACCCCCATGAACGCCGTGCTCGGCATGACCCATCTGCTGCTCGCCACCGATCTGTCTGCCGAACAGCGCGACTATGCCGACACCATCCGCGCCAGCAGCCAGGCCCTGCTCGGCCTGATCAACGACATCCTCGATCTGTCCCGCATCGAGGCCGGCAAGCTGGCGCTCAATGAGCAGCCGTTTGACTTGCGGGCATTGCTCGAAGATTTGTTCCGCACCTTGTGGCCGCTGGCCGAAGCAAAAAATCTGGTCCTCAGTTGCCGGCGCGCCCCCGGGGTTCCCAGGCAGCTGAGCGGCGATCCCGACCGCCTGCGCCAAGTCCTGATGAACCTGGTCGGCAATGGCATCAAATTCAGCCCGCAGGGCGAGGTCACGGTAACCATCGACATGGCCCAGTCAAGCGAGGCGGTAACGGCGCAGGCGATCATGCTGCACTTCACCGTGCAGGACAGCGGTATCGGCATCCCCAAGGCCAAGCAGGCGGAACTCTTTCAGCCATTCTCGCAAATCGCTGGCGACCACCAACCCAAAAGCGGCGGCACCGGGCTGGGCCTGGCGATCGCCAAGCAACTGGTCGAGCGGATGGGCGGGACCATCGGAGTCAACAGCGAGGAAGGGGAGGGGGCGGCGTTCTGGTTCACGGCCTGCTTTGACCCTGCCGAGACCGAGGCGACGAATGTTGCCGCGCCGGCTGCTGGATTATCCGAGCAGCACCCGCCCCAGGCCAGGGCGACCGCCGCGCCACGCATCCTGGTCGTCGACGATGCCGAGATGAACCAGAAAGTGGCGAGCGCCATTCTCAAGAAACTGGGCTATACGGTAGAGGCGGTAGCCAGCGGGCAGGCGGCGCTCGAGGCCCTGCAAGCAAAGCCCTGGGACCTGGTGCTGATGGACGTGGAAATGCCGGGCATGGGCGGTCTAGAAGCCACCCGGAACATTCGCGACCCGGCCATTGGCGTGCATAATCCGCAGATCCCCGTCATCGCCCTGACCGCCCATGCCATGGACGAGCATAAAGACCAATGCCTGGCGGCCGGGATGGATGATTTTCTGGCCAAGCCCATTGAGCCGGCGAGTTTGACCGAGTGTTTGCGACGCTGGCTGGGGAGTGAGTGACGATGATTGAGTTTTCGTGGCGTCCGCTGTCACTGCCATTAAGTTAAGCTCATGCGCTGCCCAAAATGTCGGCATGCTGGCCCTGCAGGAGCAACTCACCTGGCAATCAACGCCGCTCACACCGGAACAACAAGCCCGAATTAACGGGCATCCGTTGCGCAGCTCATTCATGAACTCGGGCCGTATCCGGTCGGCAGTCATGTACGCTTGAAAAGCGGCGAGATCGCCATCGTCACTCGGCGTAATACCGCCGACCTCATCCACCCCGAGATTAAAAGCATCATGTCGGTTTCGGGGAAACCGGTCGACACTCCCACGCAGCGCGTGGGAGCGAGTCAAATCACAGGTATGCCCTTAGGCGGCCAGCGTCTCGATGACATCGCCGCGCCGCTGCAGCACAGTCACCCCCTGACTAAGCGCCATCTGTTTGACGTCGTCGTCAACCGCAAAGGTCGCCAGGGCCAGGTGGATATGACAAGCGCGATACTCAGGAAAAAGTGTTTTGAAGTTCGTCAGCTTTCGCCCCACCAGCCGCTCGATGTCTTTGGGGTGCAGGTGATATTTAACCTCGATGATGAACACATCCTTGCCATTGACCAGGAGCAGGTCGTATTCTTCCTCGATTCCTTTAGTGCTGCGGGTGACGTTTTTTTCGATAAAATCAAACTCGATGCCATTGAGGGTCAGGTCGGGTTTGAGGGAGTTGTAATAAAATTCCTCCGCGACCTTGCCTTGGTTATTGCCGACCCCGCCATATAGCTCGGCGAGCTTGTCGAGCTTGGTGTCTGTTTTGGCCAATTGCGCATCGGTTTGGGCCAGCTGCACATCCGTTTTGGCCAATTGCGTATCCGTTTTGGCTAGCTGCGCATCGGTTTTCGCTTGCGAGCGCGCTAACTCGGCCAGTATTTCCCGTAATTCTGCATCGGTCATCGGTCTGCTCCCGTTAGGTAATGGCTCATTTATCCTGTTATGGCGGCAACAATATATTATCGAGACGATCGGCCGGTCGCCCCTACGGCCTCCACAAGGATGTTTTGGGGTGAGGTTGGCTGAGCCTTAACCATTCCGCCACACCAGCCGCTCCACATACAGCCCAAGTGGCGGTTGAGCCGATTAGGGTACGCATCGCGTACCTTATGCTTTTTAGTTGGCACTGCCGATTGCTTGCCTGGGGTTTGGACTGTCTGGCGCACAAATACAAAGCGCCGAGCTTGGGTCCAACACTTGGGCGCCCATTGGGCTTCAAATCCCGCTTGGGTCCGATCAAGGTGATCGCTTGGATTTCGCGGCTTTGAGAACGGGTCTGGGCTTTGCTAGACTTCA
>CAYFSA010000212.1:2112-4080 GCA_964345605.1 uncultured Ectothiorhodospiraceae bacterium | reverse complement strand
CTCGCCGCGCAGCACCGGCCGACTGGCGGCCGTCAAGCGCAGTGCCCCATAGCCCTGAATATCGACCTCGACAAGGCCCAGGGCCACCAATTGCCGATACACTGATTTCCATTGTTCTGCGCTCAGGTCCTTGCCGATGCCATAGGTGCTTAGCCGCTGATGCCCTAGCTCGCGGATCCGTGTATTGTTGTGCCCTAACAGCACATCCACCAGATGGCTCACTCCAAACCGCTGGCCGGTGCGATAAATACAGGACATGGCCTTTTGTGCCGCCACGCTGCCGTCCCAGGTGGCCACTGGCGTCAGACAGGTATCGCAGTTACCGCAAGGTTCGGCCAAGGTCTCGCCGAAATAGTTGAGCAGAATCCGCCGTCGGCATTCGACCGCTTCACACAGCCCCACCAACGCATTGAGCTTGTGCAGTTCGACGCGTTTGTACTGGGCCTCGGCCTCGGATTGCTCGATGAACCGCCGCAGCGCGACCACATCGCTCAGGCCATAGCAGAGCCAGGCATTGGCGGGCAGGCCGTCACGGCCAGCGCGACCGGTCTCCTGATAATACGCCTCGATGCTCTTGGGCAGGTCAAGATGGGCGACGAACCGCACATCCGGTTTGTCGATGCCCATGCCAAAAGCAATGGTGGCGCAGATCACCACGCCGTCGCCCCGCAGAAACTCGGCCTGGTTGGTACGGCGATCCGCGGCCGTCATACCGGCATGATACGGCAGTGCCGGAAAACCTTGATCTTGCAGAAAACGAGTGGTCTCGTCGACCTTCTTGCGGGACAGGCAATACACAATGCCGGCGTCGTGTGGATGCTCGGCCCGCAGGAAGTCGACTAGCTGCTGCCGGGGCCGCTGTTTCTCGACGATGCGATAGCAGATATTGGGCCGGTCGAAGCTGGCGACGAATTGGCCGGCGTTCTGCAGGCGCAGGCGGCTGAGAATTTCGCTGCGGGTGGGGGTATCGGCGGTGGCGGTCAACGCGATGCGCGGTACCTGCGGCCAGCGGTTATGCAGCTCGCCGAGCTGGATGTATTCAGGGCGGAAGTCGTGACCCCATTGCGATACACAATGGGCCTCGTCGATGGCAAACAGGGCAATACGGCTGCGCTCGAGCAACGCCAGAAACGCCTCGGTCAACAACCGCTCCGGGGCCACATAGAGCAGATCCAGATCCCCGGCTAGCAAGGCGTCCTCCACCTCGGCGCGCGCCTCAGGCGACAGCGATGAATTGAGAAACGCTGCCCGCACGCCGAGCTGACGCAGGGCGTTCACCTGGTCCTGCATCAGGGCGATCAATGGGGAGACGACGATGCCCGTACCGGCTCGCAGCAGCGCGGGTATCTGATAACACAGTGATTTGCCGCCGCCGGTGGGCATCAGCACCAGCGCATCGCCGCCGTCGAGCACATGCTCGACGATCGCTTGCTGAGCGCCCCGGAACTCGGGGTAGCCGAAGATGCGTTCGAGAATCTCCTGCGGTGTCGGGGTCAATTGGGGTCTCCGGCGCTTGAATCGATGCAAGGACCAATGTTAAAGAAGCTGATCGTCTTTTTGGATTATTTAAGGTGGTTAAGCGCAGCGCATCCACCCGCCTCGCCATCCCAGCCATTTAGCGAGTACATCATGCCGGTCGATTCCGGCTTTTGGTGGCTATTGATCCTGCGGGCTTATCGCACTATCAGCGGCGACCAGGCCTTAGTTGACAGCCAGGCAATTCAGGTGGCTATACGCAAGATCCTCGAGCTGTGCCTGACGACCCGCTGAACCGCATTTATCGCTATGGGGTGGAGGAATATGGCGCGACCACCGCCAATAAATTCAATATCTACCCGGAAGCCATTCCCCTGTGGCTGATGGCCCTGCTGCGCACTCGCTACCAGGATCTCATCGGCGCAATGCCCATGAAACTCAGCTATCCGGCACTGGAAGGCAACGACTGGGCCTTGTTGACCGGCATGGACC
>CAYFSA010000212.1:0-2012 GCA_964345605.1 uncultured Ectothiorhodospiraceae bacterium | reverse complement strand
CCTGGCCTCGGCGGGCTGGCGGTTGGCACGCGATGATTGGCCAGAATATTACGACGGCCGCACTGGCCGTCTGGTGGGCCGGCAGGCGCGCTTACGTCAAACCTGGACTTTGGCAGGCTATCTCACTGCCTTGCACATGCAAGCCCATCCTGAGCATATCCGGCAGCTCGGTTTCGGTGATCAAGCCACGGCGACGGCTTGTACAGTCGGCACTGGCTGACTACTCGCCCGGGTGCGTGTCGCCTCTGCGGCAAAACTTGTTACACATAATTCACCAAAGCCCACACCCCGGTGGCGGCGACTCCTAGGACGACGAGTCCGAGCAATGGTGAGATGAAGCGAAGCCTGGGCGGCTCGCTCGCGGTCGGCCATGCCTTGCGGCCGGTAATCATGGGCCGAATCAGATTCTCCCCGCGCACCAGCAGATAAAAGAACGCCGCGGCGATATGCACACCGATCAGGCCGAGCAGGAGGTTGAAATTGCTTTCGTGCAGCCCGGTCAGGCGGTCGGACATGGCATCGGAAACCAGATGCGTCAGCGGCCCTTCGATAAAAATGTCATCGTTGGCGAACAGACCCGTGCCCGCCTGAAACAACAACAGCAGCAGAAACAGTATGATGACCCAGCCGCCCAGCGGATTATGGCCGACTGTCGGTTCGGCAGGGCGCTTAAAGACATGCCCCAAATGAGCCAGTGCCGGCCGCGGCCCCTTGACGAAATGACCGAATCGAGCCGTCGTGCTGCCCCAAATCCCCCAGAGCAAGCGAAACCCCAACAGCGTCAGCACACAGTAGCCGCTCCACATATGCACGGTCATGCGGCCTTGGTCAACGGACCACCAGGAAACCGCGACCAAAATGACCAAGCTCCAATGGAACAAACGGGTCGGTAGATCCCAGATGTGGATCTTTGGGTATTGCGTGGATGATTGCTCGCTCATGATGCGGCAAGTGCCTCCAATTGTGTCAAAAATGGGAAAAGGCCAAAGCGTTAGGGCGTTATCAAATCATCATTTTAAGATTTCAGGTACCGTATCATCATCAATGATTTCTCAGACAGCCGTAATCGAGGAGCACTGCGCCTTATGCAAATGTATCTGGATTGTTATCCCTGCTTTTTGCGGCAGGGCTTGGAAGCGGCGCGTTTCACCAATATGCCGCTGCCCGCACAGCGCGAGCTCATGCATCGGATCATGACGCAATTGGCGGCCGCCGGCGAGCAGGCGACGCCGCCCCAGATGGCCCAGCAAGTGCACGCAATGGTTCGCGCCCATAGCGGTCAGGCCGATCCCTATGCCGCCGCCAAGGCCGAGAGTACTGAGCACGCCCTGACGCTGTATCCGTATCTGCAGGAACAGGTCGCGGCCGCCGAGGATCCGTTGGCGACTGCCGTGCGCCTGAGCATCGCCGGCAATATCATCGATCTGGGCATTGCCGTGACGTATGATTTGGAAGCTAGCGTGCAGCGGGTATTGAATGAGCCGCTGACCATTGATGACATCGAGGCGCTGCGGGCACGACTCGCTGCGGCCGAGCGGGTTCTGTATCTCGGCGATAACTGCGGCGAGACCGTGTTTGATCGGGTGCTGATCGAGACGTTGAACCGGCCGGTTACCTATGCTGTGCGCGGCCAACCGGTCCTCAATGATGCGACCCGTGACGACGCCGTCGCGGCGGGGCTGGATCAGGTGGCCACGATCATCGATAACGGTGACGATACCCCGGGTACTGTGCTGGAGCGGTGCTCTAGCGCGTTTCAGGAACAGTTCCGGCAGGCGGAGTTGATCATCGCCAAGGGGCAGGGCAATTATGAATCCTTGAGTGGGGTAGACGCGCCGATTATCTTCTTGTTACAAGCCAAATGCCCGGTCATTGCCGCGAATCTGGGGGTGCCGACGCGTGCGTTGATCGCGCAAGCGAGTCGCCTGGTGGCAAGTCCGGCCTAGCTATTGTTAACGATACTGATTGAGATGTAGACGAGCGAAACGGTGGGCTAATGACAACGTATTGTT
>CAYFSA010000211.1:0-4108 GCA_964345605.1 uncultured Ectothiorhodospiraceae bacterium | reverse complement strand
CGAGATGCTGCAGGGACGAAAGCGCAGTCCGGTCGAGGCGGCCGCGCGGGTCAAGAACTTGACCTGGACGGCTCGCAAGCTGGCCCTGATCGACATGCTGGTCGCGCGCCTGGCGCAGGTTGCCCGCGTCGTCGGCGCCCTGATGATCGAGACGAACGACGAATGGGCGGTGGCGCGGCGCTACATGGCGGCCTGCCCCGCCTCCACCCGCAATCCGGTATTGGTGACAACCCTGCAGGCCATAATCGAGGACCTGGAAAGCGGCCGCGAGCTGGCCGGGGCCCTGGCCCGCCATCCGCGGGTCTTCCGGCCGCTGTATGTCGCCATTGTCCGCGTCGGCGAGCAGTCGGGCCGGCTCGAAGAGGCCCTGGATCAGATTCATCGCTTTCTCGACAAGGAATACAGCCTGCGTCAGCAGATCAAGACGGCCACCCGCTATCCGCTGATCGTCATCGCCACCATGGCGGGGGCCGTGTATTTCCTGATGACCTGGGTAATTCCGGTGTTCGCTGATGTCTTCGCCCGCTTCGATGCCGAACTGCCCCTGCCGACCCGCATCCTGATCGGCACCTCGGAATTCTTTGCCGCTTATTGGTGGCTGATCCTGGCGGCCATGGCCGGTGGCGTCTTGGGCTTTCGGGCCTGGACCCGCTCGACTGCTGGCCTGCTGCGCTGGGATCGCTTCAAGCTGCGCCTGCCGATCTTCGGCAGCATCCTACTGCGTGGCGCCCTCGCCGCCATCGCCCGCGCCCTGGCCATGTCCTATCGGGCCGGCGTGCCAATTTTAGAGGCCATGAACGTCATCGCCGCCGCCGTCGACAATGCCTGGATCAGTCGGCAAGTGCTGGCGATGCGCGACGGCATTCAGCGCGGCGAGGAAATCTCGCGGGTCGCCGCCCGTACCGAGGTTTTCACCCCGCTGGTACTGCAAATGCTAGTGGTCGGCGAAGAGACCGGCGGCCTGGACGATATGGCCGATGAGGTCGCCGAATTCTATCAGCGCGAGCTCGATGCCGAGATCAAGAACCTGAACACCCTGATCGAGCCCATTCTGACCATCGCCCTGGCGGGCCTGGTATTCATGCTCGCCCTGGGTATCTTTCTGCCCATGTGGGAACTCGGTTCGACCATGCTATGAAAGACATGCTATGAAAGACGCTGAGCGCCGCCGCGGCCGGACCCGGCCTTTCCGCCTTAGCGGCGCCCGCCGGGTCAGCCGCTTGGAAGTGGGACTGCTGCTGGTACTGATCGGCGCCCTGAGCACCCTGGCGCTGCAGCGGCTCGAAGGACTGCAGGCCGAGGTCGAGCGCGCCAGCATTCAGCATACCGTCGCGGCCATGCAATCGGCGCTCGCCATGTCCTGGCTCGCCAGTATCGTGCAAGCGAGCCAACCGGATGCGAGCACCTATCACCGAAGCAATGCGCTGGAGCTGCTCGCGCCGCCGCCGGTGGCTTACATCGGCCCCATCGAACCGGCCGCCATGCCGCCGCCCGGCAGTTGGTATTACGTCCCGGCAACGGGGGTGATCGGCTATCGGCTGCGCTTTCCCAAGCTGATTCTGGAAAACGCCGATACCGACCGGCTGCGCTGGCGGGTCAAAGCCAGCTCGAGCGAGCGCGAGATACCCCGGCTCCAGCCATTGGACAATCCCTCTTGGCGGGAATAGTATTTCACCTGAAACCCAATGAAATGATCACAGGCAGGCGACAGCGGCCAACAGAGCTTGGAACCAGCGGGTTTTTAACTTCTCAGTCCCTGCCGAGCCACGCTTGCTAGCGCCAGCCATTCCTAAACAAATCCGGAGGAAGACTCGTATGCGACAAACCGGTTTCACCCTGATCGAGCTCATCACTGTAATCGCCATTTTAGGCGCCCTGGCCGTCATTGCCTTGCCGCGGTTTATCAACTTGCAAGGCGAGGCTCAACAGGCCTCGACCGAAGGCATTGCCGGCGCCCTTAGCTCGGCCTCATCGATGAATCTGGCAGCGGCGGTTGCCGGCAGTAATGACGCGACAGTAGTGGCTAATTGTTCAGATGTGGGAGCTTTGCTCGCCGAAGGCCAACTGCCTGCTGATTACACAATAACGGGTCCGGCTACGGGTAGCTTTAACGACACCACCGGCGAAGTAACCCGCTGCGAGGTAGAAAATACAGTTGGCGACCAGACCGCTGGTTTTTCCGCTTATGCGGTTCCAAATCCCTAACACTCGATCAGCGAATAAAAATATACCCGATGGTTCCCATGCTCCAGCGTTGCGCTTGCCTCGGGCCGCGGGAGCGGCCCGGGCTGCATATCCACGCTGGAGCGTCACTGCCATTAAGTTAGCAACCCAGTCGTCGGGTTACGCTGCGCTAACCCGACCTACGATTGTAGAGGTGCCTGTAGGGCGGGTTTTAACCCGCCTCGCCGAGCGCCCATTCAGGCGCCGCGGTCGGTTGAAACCGACCCTACCCGGCGCCGTAGCCCGGCTTAGCGCAGCGTAACCCGACTCACAATCGGCTTTCCTCCACCCATGCCGACCACGCTCCCCTTACGCCCCCTCAGCCTCATCGCCTTCGCCGTGGTCGCCTACCTGCCTTCCCTGTCCGTCGCCTTCGTCTTCGACGACATTCCTAACATTGTGCTCAACCCCTGGGTCCATCCCGAGCACTTCAGCGAGCTGCCGGCGGTGCTCGATACCCCGATCAACAGCCGCCGCGTCCTGGCCCATCTGAGTTTTGCCCTGAATTACCTGTACGGACAGCTCGATCCGTGGGGGTATCATGCGGTCAACATCATGATCCATGCCCTCAATACCGTATTGCTGTATGCCTTGCTGCGGGCTCTGAGCCAGGCACCACGGTCACCGGGCCGACTACGGATAAATGCCGAATCTTTTGCCTTCAGCGCCGCTTTGTTGTGGGCTGTGCATCCGGTCAACACCCAGGCAGTGACCTATATCGTGCAGCGTATGGCTTCGCTGGCGGCGGGTTTTTATCTGCTGGCCCTGCTGCTGTTCGTACTGTGGCGGCTCGGCCGGGTCAATGGCCGCTGGGCTTGGCCCGCACTCATCCTGGCGGGCAGCGCCGGCTTTGTCACCAAAGAACATGTCATCACCCTGCCGGCAGCGCTGCTCTTGCTCGACATCGCTCTGTTCAACGGCTGGCGCCGCTATCATGCCTGGCTAATGGCTGGCCTAGTTGCCTTGGCCGCGGTCCTCGGCGCCTGGTATGCCGGCTCGGCCTTCACCCATTTGCTGGAAACTTCCGCAAATCGGGGCTATTGTGGGCTGGAGCGCTTGCTCACCGAAGGCCGCGTCATCGCCCATTACGTGTCGCTGCTTGCCTGGCCGGACCCGGCCCGCCTACAGATCGATTATGATTTCACTATCTCCCATGGCCTGCTGCAGCCGCCGAGTACGGTCTTCGCCTGGAGCTGCCTGCTGCTGGTCAGTGGACTAGCCCTGCGCTATCAGCACCGCTGGCCCTGGCCGGCGTTGGGCTGGCTGTTCTTTATGCTGGCACTGGCGGTCGAATCTTCGATCATCATGCTGGAAATCGCCTTTTTGCATCGCCTGTATTTGCCGTCGACGCTGTTGATCGCCGGGTTGCTGGGTCCCATGTTCGCCGGGCTGGCGCGCGAGCGCGATATACGCCTATTGGCCTTGGTGCTGTTAGTGCTGGCCGGCGGCCTGACCTATCTGACCATGGCCCGCAATGCCGACTGGACCGACAAGGGCCAGCTCTGGGCCCAGGACATCGACCGCGGCGCCTCGCCCTATCGCGCCCGCCTGAACAGCGCCGTCGGCCTGACCAGTCAGGGGCATTTTCAGGCTGCCCTCGATCAGCTTGAACCCTTGCAGGACCAGGGTCTCAAACCTGTTGAGCGAGCCAAAGTCTTGGTCTTACGCGGCGAGGCGCTGGCGGCCCTCGAGCGACATGCCCAGGCCCTGGAGGCATTTCGCGCCGCCCTGGCTATCCGCCCCTATTGGCAGCGACTGGCGTATTCGGCCGCCAATTCACTGCTGCAGCTTGGCCGCCGCGACGCGGCCGAGGCGATTGCAGCGCAAATGCGCGAACATCGGCCGAGCTCGGTGTTCACCGCCATCCTGGCCGCCGAGTTCGCCC
>CAYFSA010000210.1:0-4137 GCA_964345605.1 uncultured Ectothiorhodospiraceae bacterium | reverse complement strand
AACGCAGCTGCGTTACTATAATCCGGGTGTCCATCGCGGTGCGATGGCCTTGCCTCAGGCACTGTTATCAACCAGTGCCGGGCGGCAACCTTAGGATTGCATTCCCTAAATTGAAGACATGCCCAATTGCTGGGTTGTAATAGCCGGGGAGGTTGCTGGCTGACGTGCGGGTAAATCGAACCCGTGCCGGAGTCAGTGGTCGGAACCCGGGAAATTGCTGCGAGGAGAACAATTTTATGTCCGATAAGCATCCCATTATCGCTGTAACCGGTTCGTCGGGAGCGGGAACCAGCACTGTTAAGAACGCCTTTGAACATATTTTCCGACGCGAGGAAATCACGCCAGCCACCATCGAGGGAGATGCGTATCATCGCTACAACCGATTTGAAATGCGTGATGAAATTAAAAAGGCAGATCTGGAAGGCCGGCATTTCAGCCATTTCGGGGCAACCGCCAATTTATTCGATAAATTGGAAGAAACTTTTCAAAGTTATGCCCAAACGGGTACCGGTAAAAAACGTTATTATTTGCATAACGACGAAGAAGCCGAATATCACAACAAACGTCTCAGCACCAATGTCGGCCCTGGCGAATTCACGCCCTGGGAAGATATCGAGCTGGGCACGGATATGCTGTTTTATGAGGGTTTGCACGGCCTAGCAGTCCATGACGATGTCAACGTAGCCCAGCATGTCGACCTGGGGGTCGGGGTTGTACCGATCATCAATCTGGAATGGATTCAAAAGATTCACCGTGACGCAGCGGAACGGGGCTATACGGCGGAAGCAATCGTAGATACGATGTTGCGGCGCATGCCTGATTATGTGAATTATTTGACCCCCCAATTCTCGCTGACTGACATCAATTTCCAGCGTGTACCGACGGTGGATACGTCTAACCCTTTCATCGCCCGCGATATTCCGACGCCTGATGAAAGCTTTGTCGTGATTCGTTTTCGCCAGCCCCGGAAATACGGTGTCGATTTCCCCTATTTGCTGAACATGATTCATGACAGCTTCATGTCACGTCCCAACACTCTGGTTGTTCCTGGGGGTAAAATGGGTTTGGCGATGGAGTTGATTCTCTCTCCGCTGATCGACGATCTCGTCGAGCGTGGCCGCAAATTGCGTGGTTAACTTCACGCCAACTTACTAACCCAGCATTACCAAGGCCCCGTCATAGGGGCCTTGCAGTCGAGCTTGGCAATTGGCAGGCATTCTTTTTTTGCCGTGACATAGCCGTAGCGCTCGATAATCGCCTTCGCTTGCGGGCCTTGTAAAAATTCCAACAAGGCGGTGGCTGCTGGATTGTCGGCGCCGTTCTGCAACAGCACGGCGTCTTGCCGGATCGGTGGGTGCAGCTTGTCGGGCACGATCCAGCCCGAGCCCGTGCCGATTGTGCCATTAGCAATGACTTGTGAGAGGGCGACAAAACCGAGTTGGGCATTGCCGGTGCTGACGAACTGATAAGTTTGGGCGATATTGTTCCCCTGTACAAGCTTAGACTTGAGGGCTGCGTAAAGCTCCAAATTTTGCAGAGTCGCGACCGCCGCCTTCCCGTACGGCGCGAGCCGCGGATTGGCGATGGCCAGACGCTGAAAATCCCCCGCCGCGAGCATTGCCTGGCCGTCCTCGACGCGGTTCGGCTGGGCCGACCATAAGACGATTTGGCCGATGGCATAAGTGAATACCGACTCCGGCACGGCCTGGCCGTCCGCGATGAGCCGGGCCGGCTTGGCCGTATCCGCAGACAGAAACACCTCGAACGGTGCGCCGTGCTGGATTTGCGCCAATAGCTGGCCGGAAGAGCCGTATGACAGGCGTGTCGTATGGCCCGTATGGTCGGCAAAGGCTTTGGCGATGGCCTTCATGGGGGCAGTGAAATTGGCGGCGACGGCGGTGGTCACCTGTGCGGCCGACAGCGTTGCGCTCGCGCCTAACAAAATAAACACGGCAAGTAGTGTAATGGACAAGCGTTGCCAGAACGGTTTCAGCATGGTGGGTTTCCTCATGATGATGGATTGATCGCGTTGGGTAAAACCTCGATTGCCTCAGGTGGGATGAGCACCCGAGTGTGTTCGCAGCGTTTTGAGACGGTGAACAGGACCGAATGTAGGTTTTATTAGATAGCGTTATGTCGACTTGAATACAACGCGACATTTGTTTCGGGTCGGCCTTGGTTCAGTGCCTCCAACGGATAATGACATTGGCTACAGATCGAGCCACTTACAACGCGCATTTACGAGCCTTTTTTATCAAGATACATCGCGGCGTCGGCCTCGGTTATTAATTGCTCGACGGTACTGGCGGGGGTGGCAAGTACGAAGCCTACGCTACAGCCAATGGTCACATGATAGTTCTGAATAACCAGTGGTTCGGCCAGCGCCTCGCGAATGCGGTCAGCGACCGGTTGCGGTTCGTAGCCAGGTACGAGCTCGGTCAGGAAAATGGCAAATTCATCACCGCCCAGACGGGCTACGTAATCCTGCTCGCGCACCAGCCGCCGGAGTCGTTCGGCGACGATTTTCAAGGTGGTGTCGCCCGCATCATGCCCATAGTGGTCGTTAATGGGCTTGAAACGGTCCAGATCCAAATAAAACAGGGCACCCTGACAATTGGCATCAGCCGGCTGGTGGCGCCAGTGTTCCAGCAATTCCAAAAAATGACGGCGATTATTAAGGCCGGTCAGAGTATCGGTATTGGCCAGCTGGGTCAGTTTTTGCTCATAGTGCTGACGGGTACGGATTTCGTGCATCAGCGATGCCGTATATTCATTTAACATAGCGATGGATTCATTGAAGGATTGGGTCAGGATGGCGAATTCCCCCCAGCTCCGTTCCTTGATCTGGACCTGGAGATTGCCCTGCCGGACCTGCTGAGCTGCCCGTTTTAACGTGGTTAACGGTTTGGTGATAATGCGTGTCAGCCAGAACGCCACGGCCAAAGTGAGCAAAATGCTGGTGATGCTGACAACCAACAAGGATTGCAGACGCCCGTGGGCCATCTCGTCGAGTTGTTCCTCAGTGAAATAGACGAGCAGGGTTGTCTTGTCGAGGTCGATGGTGCGATGCGTGTAGAGCAAGTCGTTACAGCGGCCGGGCGGGTGGCCAGCGGTGTTGCGCAAAACGCAGTGGATCAGATTGGTCAACGGCTCGCTGGTGGTGGTCTGAAGCCGGTTAAATCCCGCCTCGACGCATCCCGCCTCGGCGCATCCTGCATCGGCGCTATAGGTGAAAAGCTGGTTGCTGCAATCCTGAACTATCAGGAGACTTTGCATACCTAGTTGCTTCTGGGTGAAATCCTGGATGAGGGCATGGATATCGTCCAGCCGTACCAATATCTGCACCCTGCCGATGCTGACCTCGTTCAGGGTTAATGCCTGGGTCAGCCACAGCTCCGGCTTGGGCTGGCTCAGGCAGTGCAGGGTAGTGGTGATTGCCAAGGACCGCTCCGTCGTCGGCTGCACTGCAGGCGGGTTGAGCTGGGCGGCTTCGGGCCGGGTCTGGCTTGCAACCAAGCGGTTGTCCGTACCGCGTAGCCAGATGCCCTGGAGGTTATCGGCGACGGCGAGGGCGTCGCCGAGGATACGCTCGATGAGTTTGCGATCATGCTCGCCGCCGTGCCGTTGATAGGCCTGCAAGCTAATCCTCATCTGAGTGCGGCTGGCGATTAGTTCAATTTCTCGGTTGAGCCTTCTCAGTTCGAGGTTGAGCCGGCGTTGTTGGGCATCGGCGATTTGGGTTAACAGGTGTTGGGCATGAGTGTCGATGTTGTGCCGGATTTGCCGGGTCTCGAGCCCGTAAAGAATGCCCATCGGTACCAGCAGCGTCAGGATCAACACGGCGAATAAACGCGTGCGCAACCCGATCCGCTGCCACCAGGCGGGTTTGTCGGTGGGGTTTCTGGCAGCAGTGCCTGGGGTAGAATGCATTGATGGTTGTTCTCATTCCAGTGGCGCTGAAAATAGCAAGTACTGAACAAGTCCTGACGTGGTATCAGCAAGCAAAGCGCTTTAATCCCAACGTTGTAAAATAATGCTACAGTTTAGCGAGTATATAATTTTATAACAAGGGGTTGGATGCATTTGCCAGGGTATCGCTAAAATCACCTTTGGTGAGGTTAACGAATACATAAAAAA
>CAYFSA010000209.1:0-4153 GCA_964345605.1 uncultured Ectothiorhodospiraceae bacterium | reverse complement strand
GGTCATCGACATGATCACCGCCGGCGGGCATACCGATCCGCCGGTGGCCCAGCGGGTCTTTTGGGCCGTGACCGAAGGGGTGGTCGCCGCTGCCCTGCTGGTGGCCGGTGGTTTGTCTGCGCTGCAGACGGCCGCTATCACCACGGGTTTACCGTTTGCGGTATTGCTGTTGTTGTTGATCTGGAGCCTGCAGCGCGCCCTGAACAGCTATCGGCCTGGCAAGGAGCGCGGGCAATATCAAACTGCGCCGCAGCAAACGGGGGACTGAGCAATGCATCAGGCGTGGCACCCCGGGTCGGCATGCCGGTCCGCGGTGCTGTTTGGCAATGACTGAACATGAGGCTATTGTCATGCGTATATCA
Organism: uncultured Ectothiorhodospiraceae bacterium; assembly: GCA_964345605.1. Classification (GTDB taxonomy): domain Bacteria; phylum Pseudomonadota; class Gammaproteobacteria; order CAYFSA01; family CAYFSA01; genus CAYFSA01. The sequence continues at coordinate 3,791 of CAYFSA010000209.1, read as the reverse complement.
GCAGTCAGATGGATCGTGATGGGCCTGGCTTGGTGGGCCTTGCTGAGCACGGGCTCAGCCGAGCAGGCCGCGAAATCCACAGATAGCGAGCCGGCGGGCGAACAGCCGCCGACACTCGAGCAACTCAAGCAGGAAATGGGCGATGTCATCGCTGTGCTCAAGGCCTACTCCGCCGATCGCCGCGATCAAGCGATTGCCAAAACCCAGGCGGCCCTTGAGAAACTGGATACTCGCATTGAAGCGCTGGAGACCAAGCTCCGCGAGCAGTGGAGCGAAATGGACCAAGCCGCGCGCGAGCAGGCGCGCGCGGCCCTGGAAACACTGCGGCAACAACGCAACCGCGTCGCCGAATGGTACGGCGGCCTCAAGCATGGCTCGGCAGATGCTTGGGCGCATCTGCAAAAGGGTTTCACCGATGCCTTCGCCGCTTTGCAAAACGCCTGGCAAAAAGCCGACGCGGAATTGCCGCCTGACGATGCCGGTGACACCTCGGCCAAGCAACAGACACCGCCAGCCGAGTGATCAGGCACAGGGTGTCTCGCCCCCGGCCTCCTTGATCTTAAGCGGGGGCGCACAATCGAAGTAGGGCGGGCTTTAGCCCGCCCTGCCGTAGGCTCGATTGAAGGGGACCCGGCAGGATTATCAGCACAGCGATAGCGGGTTACACAATTGTCAACCGGCTAAAGCCCTTTATTCATTCACGCTTTAAGGAGACTTCATGGCCAGTGAAAATCTGCATGCCCCACGCGAACGCCTGTCGACCGAAACTCTGACGCTGCATCAAGCGATCGTCTCGGTCATGGAAGAGCTGGAAGCGGTGGATTGGTACGCCCAGCGTGCCGACGATTGTGAGGACGCGGCCCTGCGCCAGGTGCTGCTGCACAATCGGGACGAGGAAATCGAGCATGCCTGCATGGTGCTGGAATGGCTGCGCCGCAACCATCCGGTATTTGCTGAGGAAATGCAGACCTATCTGTTTACCGACGGCCCCATTACCGCATTGGAAGGGCAGGCCACCGGGGAAACAGTCGCAGCGGCACCCAACGACGCCAAGCCAAGCCGCGGTGGACTAACCGTTGGCGCCCTCAAAAATACCGAATAAGGAGGCTTTATGGATTACTTGAATCGTCACTATGCGCCGTTGCCCGAAGCCATTTGGAACGACCTTGACGAGGCCACCGTCGAGGCGGCCCGGGCTAGTTTGACCGCGCGCCGCTTCCTGGATGTCGATGGCCCTTACGGCGCTGGCTTCACCGCTTTGACTCTTGGCGATGAGGATGGGCTGACCAACAGCGAGGCTGCAGCCGGTGACACCTATATCGCGGCAACGCTGCCGGTGCCGCTGCTGCGCCAACCCTTCGCCTTAAGCGTGCGGCGCCTGGTCGCCCAGTTCGAACAGTTGCAGCCCCGCGATCTCGGCCCGGCTGAAGCGGCTGCCGCCACCCTGGCGCGCCGTGAAGATCAGCTGATCTACCAAGGTGATACCCGCGCTGGCCTGCCGGGCCTGTTGACCGTTGAGGGACGCCACGATATCGCTATCACGGATTGGTGGCAGGATTCGGGACAAACCCTCGAGGATGTCCTGAGCGCCGTCGACCGGCTCGACAATGCCGGCTTTGCCGGTCCTTATGCCCTGGTGCTGGCGCCCAAGCTCTACAATAGCCTGTTCCGGCGTTATGACAATACGCCCATGATGCGCTTTGAGCATCTGCGCAAGCTCTGCCGGGGCGGTCTTTTCAAGGCCCCGATCGAGACTGGACTGCTGCTCGACCAACGCGCGGCACAATTGCTGATCGGTATGGATTTGAGCGTCGGCTACAGTCATGGCGATGGCGCATTCCATCACTTTTTCCTGAGCGAAAGCCTGGTGCTGCGCATCGACGAGCCGAGCGCTATTTGTACCTTCAGTGTCGGCGGCAAGTAACGCCTGCAATTGGAGCTAAATGCTGTGGGGCCGAATGGCTGCGGCCCCTGCCGGTGGACGAATGCGCGCGTCCCTAGGGCAAGACCGGTGATGTTTGCACGAAATTTGCTAGGTACTTTTGCTAAATACGAATATCGTTTAACGCCCCTGCTGCTTGATTTTGCCAAATGCCGCCAAAAACCGCACACAACTCGATCCCCGCCGCCAGCAATGACACGCTGGAGCCGCGCTTTATCGTCTCCCGCGAAGACGAGATCAGGCGGATACTGCTGCAATTGCAGCGCGTTCAAACGCTGGTGCAAATGGGGTGGGGCGAGGCTCATTCGCTGCTGACGACCATCCAGGCGGTTTATCGGCAGCGTCGCCTGTTAATCATCGACGTCAGCCACTTGGCAGCGGTTAATCAAAGCCTGCTGGCGGCCGAGCGGATCACCTGCGATGGCAATCATCAGGGCATCGTTTTTCGCTTCGAGCTGGGCCGGTTAACCTCCGGTAAACTAGAGGAAACACCCATCTTCGCCGCCGCCTTGCCAGAATGGCTTTATTGGCGCCAGCAACGCGAGTACTTCCGGGTGAAAACCCCCAAAAGCCCGTCCGTGCGCTTGCATGTCTTCGCCAACAGTGCGGCCGCCGGGTCGGGGTGCTATCCCGTGGCCGATCTGAGCGTCACCGGCCTGGCATTTGTCAGCCAGGGGGAGCTGCCCATCGCCGAGGTTGGCGATCGCTTGCTCGGTTGTCGGGTCGAGCTGCCTGCGGTAGGGACGATCACCACTGATTTGCTGGTGTGCAATGTCCAGGCAATCGCCAGCAAGCGGCAGCCGTCAGAGCAGGCCAGAACGGTCGCGGCTAATGCGGAATTGGCCCAGTCCAAACGTCGCTTTCGCTATGGCTGTCGCTTCCCCGGCCTGGAGCCCGGCGAGCAGGACAAGCTCAGCCGGTATTTGAACGAGCGTCAGCGGGAATTGATCAACCTGGGCAGCGATTGACCTACCTAGACATCCCAGGGCAAGCGCACAATACATCTTGAAATAACAGCGAGTTACAGGGCATAGCAAGCGTAGGATGGGTAGAGCGGCCATCTGATGACTTGCGGATTCTACCGATGGTCATCGGCCGCGAAACCCATCAACACCGCTGCCGAGGTTTTGGCCCATGATGGGTTTCGCTGCGCTCTACCCATCCTACGTTGACTGCTGCAGGAGGCGCCCCGTAAGAACAAATTAGCCGTGCGTTAACCCGTCCGTGGGTGGAGTGGCCGTTCATGCTACTGATATCCTCGGCGCGAATCCGGCATACCGAAAATGGCGCAAGTCGTTGCGTCACTTTCGCCCTCTACCACCCTAAATGCCTACAAACTAAGGAATAATAGAATGTTTGGACAAGCCCATGACCTACTTGCTCTAGACTTTGCGCGAGCTTTGTCGAACAGAGAATATGCCAAGGCCTATTCAATGTGTAGTAATGATTTGAGAACAAAAATTACTCTCGACCAAATGAAAGAAGACTTCGAAAACATGATTCCGCTAGATTGGGGCGAGGTCGATCCAATCGAAATCCAACCAATGGAATCTGCAAGTGATCAGGATGTTCCGCCGTTCATCTATGTCGTTTTGGGTGGCGACTGCTACTCGGAAGCGATCATCATTGACTCTGTTATTGAAGAGAATGGAAAGCTTAGCATTGCGGCTTTTGAGTTTGGTCGTCCTTAACGAGTAATGAGATAATCGGCGATGCCGCAATCGCTTTTCAAGAATCAAGCGCCGAAGGGGCGCGACATAACAGCCCAGGGCAACGCCCTGGGTATATTAAGTGAAGTAAACGTAGGATGGGTAGAGCGCAGCGAAACCCATCATTGGCCTGCGGTTAG
>CAYFSA010000208.1:0-4212 GCA_964345605.1 uncultured Ectothiorhodospiraceae bacterium | reverse complement strand
TGCCTAACCCAACAGATGACTGACCGCAGCGGCCGAAGCATTGGCCTGGCCGAGCATGGCGCGGCCGGCATCTTCTAGCATTGTGTTGCGGCTGAGTTCGGCGGTTTGCTGGGCGTAATCGGTGTCCATAATACGGCTGCGGGCAGCGGCTGTATTGATGTTGCTCTCCTGAATCGTGTTGCTGGCGGCGTCGATTCGATTCATGGTCGCGCCGAAGTTGCCGCGCACGTCGCTCATGAAGGCGATGCTTTGATCCAAAATGCTGATGGCGTTAGAGGCGCCCTCGGCTGAGGCGATGTCTAGATCGCCCGTGCCCAGCCGGCTCAGCTCGCTGTTGACATCGCGGCCTTCGAGTTCGATTGTCTCATTCGCGCCGGCCTGGAATTGCAAGGCGCCGTTTTGCTGCAAGGGATTGATGCCATTGAACGCGCCTTGCTCGACCGATTCACCGACCTGCCGTTGCAATTGCGACATTTCATCTTGCAAGGCGGCCCGGTCGCTGGGATTGAGGGCACCGTTCGCGCTTTGCACGGCCAGCTCGCGCATCCGCTGCAGCGAATCGCTGACCTGCCCGGCGGCATTTTCGCCGACCTCGGCCATGGACATGGCATCATTGAGGTTGCGGTAGCCTTGCTCGCCGCTGGACAATTCTGTCGCCAGCTTGATCGCCTGCGCCAAGCCTGCCGGGTCATCCTTGGCGCTGTTGATAAGCTGGCCGGAGGCCAAGCGCTCCATGTTGGCTTCGCGCTGCTCGCGGGCCCGCTCCATGGCGCTTTGGGCGAATAATGCCGTGCTGTCGCTGTTGACACTGATCATCGGTGCCATCTCCCCTTTAATCGGCTCACTTTCTAAAAGTATAGCTGATTATATGCCAATTGGGTTGTGATGGATTCGACAGCCTCGAAGGTGTTTCATTTCACCCGCATGCCTGGCTGCGCGCCAGTGTCGGGGTTGAGAATGAACAGATCTTCGCCGCCGGGACCGGCCGCGAGGACCATGCCCTCGGAAACACCGAAGCGCATCTTGCGCGGTGCCAGGTTAGCGACCATCACTGTCAGCCGATCCTGTAAATCCTCAGGCGCATAAGCCGCTTTGATGCCGGCAAAGACTGTGCGGGTCTCGCCGCCGATGTCCAGGGTCAGGCGCAGCAGTTTACCGGCGCCTTCAACCGTTTCGGCTTTGACAATGCGGGCGATGCGCAGGTCGACCTTAGTGAAATCCTCGAAGCCGATTTCGGCGGCGATGGGATCCGCGCTCAAAGGCGTCGGTGCAGGCGCAGCTGCCTCGGCCGGCATGCTTTCCTGGGCGGCTGTGGTCAGTGCTTCGATTTGCTTGGGATCGATGCGGGTCATCAAAGGCTGGAATGGCTCGATGGTATGGGTCAGCAGCGGGGTGTGAATGCTCTGCCACTGCAACGGTGGGCAAGCGAGAAAGGCTTCTGATTTTTCCGCAAGCCGCGGTAAGACCGGTTTCAGATAAGTCACGATGGCCCGGAACAGATTCAGACCCTGGGTGCAAATGCCTTGAACCTCCGGTGCCGTGTGCGGGTCCTTAATGAGCACCCAGGGCTTGGCTTCGTCGATATATTGGTTGGCGCGGTCCGCTAACGCCATGATATCGCGCATGGCATGGCCGTATTCACGGGCTTCGTAATGCGCTGCGATGGGCTCGCTGGCGTCGATAGCCGCCTGATACAGTGCCGGTTCGGGCAGCGCGGCGGCGAGTTCGCCGCCGAAGTGTTTGTTGATAAAGCCCGCGCAGCGCGAGGCGATGTTCACCACTTTGCCGACCAGATCGGAATTGACCCGCTGCTGGAAATCGTCCAGAGACAGGTCGATGTCCTCGACCCCGGCGCCCAGCTTGGTGGCAAAATAATACCGCAGGTATTCCGGCTCGAGATGCTCGAGATAGGTGCGGGCCTTGATGAAGGTGCCGCGCGATTTGGACATCTTTTCGCCGTTGACGGTCAAAAAGCCGTGACAGTAGACCGCCGTAGGCTTGCGGAAGCCGGCCCCGGCCAGCATGGCGGGCCAGAACAGGGTATGGAAGTACGCGATGTCTTTGCCGATGAAGTGATACAGCTCGGCTTCGGCATCCTGGCTCCAGTAGGCGTCGAAATCCAGGCCTTCGCGCTCGCAGAGCTGCTTGCTGCTAGCCATGTAGCCGATCGGGGCATCCAGCCAGACATAGAAGAACTTACCCGGCTGATCGGGGATCTCGAAGCCCCAGTAGGGCGCATCCCGGGAAATATCCCAGTCCCTGAGCCCGGCCTCGAACCACTCGCCCAGCTTGCGCGCGATTTCGGGCTGCAAATGCCCGGCTTGGGTCCATTCACGCAGCATGGGCTCAAAGTCGGCAAGGCGAAAGAAGAAATGCTCGGAGGTGCGGCGCTGTGGGGTGGCGCCGGAAATGACCGAGACCGGGTCTTTGAGATCGGTAGGGGTGTAGGTCGCGCCGCAGACCTCGCAGGAATCGCCGTATTGGTCGGCTGCCCCGCAGCGCGGGCATTCACCTTTGATGAACCGGTCCGGCAGGAACATCTCGGCGGCCGGATCATAGGCCTGCTCGATTTCCCGGCGAGCAATATGGCCGCTATCACGCAGGCGAGTATAGATGGTGTTGGCGAAATAGCGATTTTCGTCCGAGTGCGTGCTGTGATAGTTGTCGAAGTCGATCAGAAAATCGGCAAAATCGCGCTGGTGCTCGGCGCTAAAATGGGCGATGAGCTGCTCGGGCGATACGCCTTCCTGGCGGGCGCGCAGCATGATCGGCGTGCCATGGGCGTCGTCGGCGCAGACATAGCGGCAATCGTGACCGCGCAGGCGCTGCAGGCGCGCCCAGATATCCGTCTGGATGTATTCGACCAAGTGGCCGATATGAATCGGGCCATTGGCGTAGGGGAGGGCGCTGGTTACGAGGATCTTGCGGGGCGAGTTAGTCATGATTGCAGCATTATCCAGTCAGTCTGCCTAGAGAATGGGGGTTGAAAGTCAGTTACTACGCTACCAGTAAACCTGCATCGCACCAAGACCATAAAGGCTATCGGGCGTAATTTGGGTCGGCTTCGGTTAAAATGGTGCCACGCACATCAGTATTTCGAGGAGAACAGTATCATGAGCGAGGTATCCCGGTTGCAGATCGAAACCGCCCTGCGGGAGATCACTGATCCGCATATCGACAAGGACTTGATGACGGCCGAGGTAGTGAAAGATATTCGAATTGACGGCGACCGGGTTGCGGTCGATATCCAGCTCGGCTATCCGGCCAAGGGCTATATGGAAACCCTGAGCGAGCAGATCAAAACCAAGCTGGAGGCCCTGGACAAGGTCAGCGAGGCCACGGCCAACATCGATTGGCAAGTGACCACGCACGGCGTGCAGAAAAGCCTGAAGCCGATGACCGGTATCAAGAATATCATCGCTGTCGCCTCGGGCAAGGGCGGGGTCGGCAAATCGACGACCTCGGTGAATCTAGCCCTGGCGTTGGCAGCCGAGGGTGCGAGTGTCGGCATCATGGACGCGGATATTTATGGGCCCAGCCAGCCCCGCATGCTGGGCATTACCGGCCAGCCCGAGTCCAGTGACGGTAAAACGCTCGAGCCCAAGAAGGGGCACGGGCTGCAGGCCATGTCTATCGGCTTTTTGGTGGACGAGGATACGCCGATGATCTGGCGTGGGCCCATGGTCACCCAGGCCCTGGAGCAACTGCTGAACGACACTCAATGGGAAGAGATGGACTATCTGGTGATCGACCTGCCGCCGGGTACCGGTGATATCCAGCTGACCTTGGCCCAGAAAATCCCGGTCAGCGGGGCGATCATTGTCACCACGCCGCAGGACATCGCCCTGCTCGACGCCCGCAAGGGCCTGAAGATGTTCCAGAAGGTCGAGGTGCCCATCCTCGGCATCGTGGAGAACATGAGCCTGCATGTGTGCAGTAACTGCGGCCATGAGGAGCGCATCTTCGGCGAGGGTGGCGGCGGTCGCGTGGCCAAGGAAGAAGGTGTGGAGTTTCTCGGTGCCTTGCCGCTGGATATACTTATCCGCGAGCAGGCCGACAGCGGCAATCCGACTGTCGTGGCCGAACCCAACAGCCGCACCACCGAGATCTATCGTGAGATCGCCCGGTGTGCCGCCGCCAGGCTCGCTACAGAGCGCAAGGACTACAGCGCCAAGTTCCCCAATATCGTGATCGAGAACAGCTAGTTCACAG
>CAYFSA010000207.1:0-4230 GCA_964345605.1 uncultured Ectothiorhodospiraceae bacterium | reverse complement strand
AAACCTCGGAAGCAGCCCTGCGCTGCGCCCCCAGGAAATCGGCGCCGCCCTGGATGGCCTGGCCTTCCATATAGACCTAAGCTATCGTGAGAAAAGCTGCTTCTTTCTACGATGCTGCTAACCGATGCCGCCAACCAATGAGGAACGCCAGTGAGGACTTTGCCGCAGCTATTCGAAAACAATCGTGCCTGGGCCGAAGCAATCAAGGACCAAGACCCGGACTTTTTTTCGCGTCTAGCCCGGCAGCAGGCTCCGCGATATCTGTGGATTGGCTGCGCCGACAGTCGCGTGCCCGCCAACGAGATCGTCGGTTTGCCACCTGGCGAGGTATTTGTCCATCGTAACATCGCCAATGTCGTCGTCCATACCGATCTAAATTGTCTTTCGGTCATCCAGTATGCCGTCGAGGTGCTCGAAGTCGAACACATCATTGTTTGCGGCCATTACGGCTGCGGTGGCGTAAAAGCCGCGCTGGAATCCGAGGACCATGGCCTGATCGATAACTGGCTGCGGCATCTTCGCGATGTGGGCCGCTTCCATACCGAAGCACTCGCAGGACTGAACAGCACACAGCGTTTAAGCCGTTTATGCGAACTCAACGTCACTGAGCAGGTGACCAACGTGTGTAATACCACCATTGTGAAAAACGCATGGAAAAAAGGTCGCCGGTTGATCGTGCACGGTTGGATTTACAGCATCCGGGATGGCATTCTCCGGCAGCAGGTGCCGGAAATCGACTCGCTGGAAGCTTTGGCGGCGGTTGACACAAAAGCCACTTTTAAGATATAGAGTAAGCGCACACTAGAGGACTTTGGGTAAGCCCCAGGAAACAATCTATCGCCATTGAATGCGGCTCAATTCGCACCTACAGTTTATGTGCTTTTTCATGCGGGACAATGATTCTCACAAGTCATCTTGGGTGCTATAGCCGTTTAATCTGATAGCCAATCAACATTTAGAGGATCCGACCGTGGAACAAGTCAAATTCGGTGCAGAAGATATCCAGAACAGCCTCGCCAAAATGAGCGACCGGGACCTCGATAAGCTCGCCTTTGGGGCGATCGAATTGGACCGGAACGGCAACATTCTGAAATACAACGTCAAAGAAGGCGATATTACCGGCCGTAACCCCAAGGACATGATCGGCAAGAACTTCTTCCGCGAAGTCGCACCCTGTACCAACACCGATAAGTTCTACGGGGCCTTTCAAAGTGGCGTGAAATCCGGCGATCTGAATGCGATGTTCGAGTACGAGTTCGATTATCAGATGCAGCCGACCAAAGTCAAAATCCACATGAAAAAGGCCCTGGAAGGCGACACCTACTGGTTGTTCGTCAAGCGAATCTAGACATAAGCCGCGTCGATGGCACAGCCGCAGGGGACATGGTGGGATCAGACTCGCGTCAGAGCCTTGCTGCAGGATATCGTGCGGGCCGAATGGCGGCGTCTGCGTCCCCAGGCAAAACTCGATAGCGCGGCCCTTGATCTGCAGGGCCCCGGCTTCGATTCCCTCGAACGCGTCCAGGTTGCCAGCGCCATCGCGGCGTTTTTTCAGATGCAGCGAGTCGGCCTGGAGGATAACCTCCTGGCCACCACAACGCTGGACCAATGGGTCGAGATCGTCTGTGAATCACTGGCGGTCCATGATCAGCAGCTCGGTTTTCGTAGCTCCGGCAGCACCGGCGAGCCCACCCTGGCCGTTCACGATCTTGACCATCTGCAGCAGGAAGTCGCGTTTCTGGCTGAATTACTAGGCCCCTGCGAGGTCATTGCCGGGGTCGTGCCGCGCCACCATATTTACGGCTTTTTGTTCACCGTGCTGCTGCCTCAGCAGTTAGGCGCACGCTTTATCGATGCCCGCGACAGGCTGCCCGGTCAAGTCGCGGCAGCGCTCGGGCCAGCCAGCGCGGTGGTCGGCTATCCGGACTACTGGCAGCTGGTGGCGGCTAACAACATTAGATTTGGTGCCGATGTCAGCGGCATTACTTCGACGGCGCCCTGTCCTGACGAGCTGGCCCGGCAGCTCGTCCCCAAGCAGCTTGGCCGGCTGATCCAGCTCTACGGCGCCAGCGAAACCGCCGGCATTGCCTGGCGCGACCACCCGGATGCCCCGTTTGCCCTGTTTCCCTATTGGCAGCGGGCGGATGACGCCCACTTACAGCGGGCAGGCGCAGCGGCTCCCGTGCCGCTGCCGGATTATGTCAGCTGGACGAGTGAGCGGCATTTTCAGGTCCAGGACCGGCGGGATCAGGCCGTGCAGATCGGCGGCATCAATGTCGATCCCGAGCAGGTTGCCGCCGCCCTCATGCGCCATCCGCAAGTGCGCAAGGCGGCGGTGCGCCGGATGCGCCCCGCGGAAGGCGAGCGCCTCAAGGCCTTCATCGTCCCCGCTGATCCCGACGTCGACCGACAGACCCTGCGGGAGGCGCTGACACGCTTCGTCGACCAGACCCTGGACGTGCCAGCCCGACCGCGGGCCTTTACCTTCGGCGACCGTTTGCCTACTGCGGCGCTCGGCAAGGCGGCCGATTGGTCCCTCGATTCGTGACACACGAACCCCTTGTCCTGAGTAAGCGCATTCAGCTCGCCGAGCTTGCCGCCATTGCCGAGGGCGAGCGTGAGCTGCAACTGGATGCGGCCAGCCAGACCCGCCTGCGCAACAGCGCCGCGGCCCTGAGCCGCCAGCTTGCGGCCGGTGCGCCCATTTATGGCATCACCACCGGCTACGGGCCGCTGGCCGAGTACCCCATCGAGCCAAAGCAGCGCCAGGCGCTGCAGCGTAAATTGGTTTACCACCTGTGTGCGGGGGTCGGCCCGCCCTTGGCGCGCCGCGAAGCCCGGGCCATCATGGCGGCCCGCGCGGTCAACCTGGCCCAGGGCTGGTCCGGGGTGGACCCGGCCGTGGTCGAGCAGCTTTTGCACATGCTGGCGCGGGATGTGATCCCGGTGGTGCCCGAGCAAGGCACGGTGGGCGCCAGCGGCGATCTTACGCCCTTGGCGCATATTGCCCTAGCGGCCATGGGCGAGGGCGAGGTGCTCACGGCCGCCGGTACGCCCCAGCCGGCAAGCGCGGCCCTGGCGCAAGCCGGTCTGTCTCCTTTGTCTCTCGGCGGTAAAGACGGCCTGGCATTGGTCAACGGCACGGCCGCCATGACGGGGATCGCCGCGCTGAACGCCGTCACCGCACGACGGGCGATTGACCGCTTGATCCAGCTTACAGTCTGTCATGGCGAGCTTGCCAGAACCTACGCCGCCGCCTGGCAGCCGCGCCTGGCGCAGGCCAAACCGCATCGCGGTCAGCGTGAAGCCGCCCGGCGGCTGGCCGCGGCCAGTCAGGACAGTCACCGCCTGCGGGCGGCGACAACCCCGCCGGGCCATGCCCACCGGCAAGCACCATTCGCCGGTATGGCTCCCGCGGCCGCGCCGCAGGACCCTTATACCCTGCGCTGCGCGCCCCAGGAGATCGGCGCGGCCTTGGATGTCCTGGCCTTCCATGACCGGCTGGTTGAAGACGAGCTCAACGCCGCCAGTGACAATCCGCTGGTCGATCCGGATGATGGCACGATCTGGCATGGCGGCAATTTTTACGGTCAGCCCGTTGCCTATGCCGCGGACAGCCTGATGCTGGCTCTGGTCAAGCTGGCCGGCTTCGCCGAACGCGCCATCGCCCGCATCGTCGATCCCAAGCTGAACGGCGGTCTGCCGTATTTTCTCAGCGGCGGGCAACCCGGCCTCGACAGCGGCTTTATGGGCGCCCAGGTTACGGCCACCGCCCTGCTCGCAGAACTGCGCACGCTGGCGACGCCCGCGGCGATACAGTCGCTGCCCACCAATGCCAATAACCAGGATGTCGTCACGCTCGGCACCATCGCCGCCCGCCGCTGCCGTGATCTGTTGGTCTTGTGCTGGCGCCTCCTGGCCATCGAGGCCCTGCTCTTGGTGCAGGGCATGGACCTGGTGATGCGGGACGGGGAGTCGCTCACGGCCTTTGCCGACAGCAGTCAGCGGCTTTACGCCGAGGTGCGCGAGACCGTGCCTTTTTTGGCCGGCGATCGCCCCCTGAGCCGGGAAATCGAGCATCTGGCCGTCTTGTTGCAGAATGGCTCTGCTCAACCCCCCAGCGCCGGGTAGGGTCGGTTTCAACCGACCGCGGCGCCTGCATGGAAGCTCGGCGGGGCGGGTTAAAACCCGCCCTACAGCTAGGTAGGGTCGGTTTCAACCGACCGCGGC
>CAYFSA010000206.1:0-4285 GCA_964345605.1 uncultured Ectothiorhodospiraceae bacterium | reverse complement strand
CAACAGCCGCCGCGGGAGCCGGGCCGGTACTCCCGCCCGGCATGCCGCGGCGGTGACAACTCAGGCGTCGGGATGCTTATCTTCTTCGGTCAGCCGCTTGCCTTCGCTGGGCTTTTTGCGCAAATAGGCAGGGATATCCATCTGCGCATCGATGGAATAGGCCGCCATCTCATCCTGCTCGGTCTGCCGTTTGCGCATCTTCGCGGCCTTGTAGCGGGCTTCCTTGCGGAACATCACCTCGTCCCGCTGTTCGGATAATGCCGCCAGCGCCTGCAGAGAGGCCTGTGCCCAAGGATTGTCGGCCGCGGCTGCCCGCGCCTCGGCAAGACAGCGATCCACCTCGTCCCATTGTTCCCGGGCGGCTGCCCGGGCCGCCTGTTCCTGGATCTGCGCCGCATCGAGTTCCTGCCCGCGCCGCACCACCAGCGACGCTTGAGGCAGCCCGGCCAGGTCGCTGGCCGGTAGGGCGGGGAGTTCCAGCCAGTCCCCGGTTACCGTGCTTATCTCCCCTTGCGCATCGCGATAGGTGACCACGGGCCGCAGCAGCGCCAGCGTCTCGGTCGGTGAAGCCGGTAGCAGCGCAGCGGGGATCGTCAGCTCGAACAGGGCCCAGACCTCGGCTTGCCAGGCCAGATCCGGCAAGCGCCAGCAGCGGTCGCCGGTCACACTGTACTTATTCCGCAGCGTAACGGCCACGCCCGGCGCCGTCTCGATGCGCAGGGTCAGCTCGCGGGCACACAGGGCCGCCAGCAGCTCGAACTCGGTCTGAAACGGCTCCATGAGATCCTCGGCGGTCTCGCCATAATAATGATTGCCCTGGCCACGCTCAGCCAGGGCAATCATCAAATCCTCATTGAAGCTGGCTCCCAGGCCTACCGTGGTCGTGCTGATCCCGGTATCGGCCAATTGCGCGGCCTGCGCGGCGATGGTATCGACATCCCGCTCGCCGACATTGGCCCGTCCATCCGACAGGAGCAGCACTCGGTTCACCCAGTCCCGGCCCTGGTGCGTGGCCGTCTGCTCTCCCCCGGCCAGCCAGCCGGCATGCAGCGCCGTCGAGCCGCCGCTGCGAAGGCCGTTGATGGCCCTGAAAAATGGCTGCCCATCCCCGATGGGTTGGTTGGGGACCTCGACTTGGACACGGTTATCGTAACTGACCAGGGCCAGCCGATCGGTCGGCAGCAAATGCTTGACGATATGCGCGGCGCAGCGCTTGGCCTCATGCAGCGGGGCACCGCTCATGGACCCGGAGCGGTCCAGCACTAGCGCCAGGTTAAGGGGATGACGGGCGGGGGCATCGGCCGGGGGCTTGCCGCCCTGGACACGCACCAACACGCTTAAAGTGTTTGCCTGACCGGCGCTTAGAGCGGGCTGCGCCGGGGTAATGAAACAGCTTAGGGGGGCGGTTGTCATGCCGTTTCTCCTGCGGAGGGATCGAGTTGGAAGCCGTCAGGCCGCAGCAGACAGGCCGTCAGCGCCTGACCGAGGGCTTGCGCCTCGGCCGGGGACAGCCGGGTCAGTTGCGCCTGGTCGATGATGACCTCGCACCAGGGCGTCAAGCGCAGCCGGGTCACCGACTCCGCCTGGATCGCATCGGGCTGCACCGCCAGGGTCTGCAAAGCCCCCTGCAAGGCGGTCCGATGCTCGGTCAGCGAGGCGGCCGCGGCGGCGATCTCCGGCGATGCAGCGCGGGCCGCTGGCTCGGGCGCCGGTTCCTGGCCGGCACCGGCCTGGAACCGGTGGATCAGCTGCAGCGCCGCCTGGCCCTCTGGCGCTTTGCTGGCAGGATCCACCGCTGGGGCCGCGGGAATCAGGCGGTGTAAGGCCTGGTCATCGCAGCGCCGCAGATAATCCGCGATCTTGCCCAGAGGCCAGCCATCCGCCAGCAAGACCCGCGCGGCCATCAGCTCGCTTAACTGACGCTCACCGTAAATGGCCGTCTTACCCACTCGCCGGGGTTTTTGCACAATGCCCCGGCGCACGTAATCGCGCACCAGCCGCACCGTGAGCGGCCCATCAGTGGTCAGACCCAATGCCTCGAGCCGCTCATTCGCGGCCTCGGTGAGGGTTTCAATCTGCCCTTGCCAAGTCATGCCGCTTACAATATCATCAATAGATGTCATTGTCAATATAAATTGTTTTCTAATTAGCCAATCTCTGCCTTTTCTATTTACGGTTTGGCAAGTCGCGAATTTGCCAGCAAACTCCCTCATAAACCCCGGGTTTAAACGCCTCAACAGGTAAAACGATGGCCGACATCCACCAACGCATCGCGGCAGTCCATCAGGCTCTGTTCCAGGGCATTGATTCCAAGTTGACCCAATTCGCTGCGTCGTCGGCACGGGCGCACCTGCAGCGCGCCTATGAGGCCGCCCATGCCGAGCCAAAGCTGCCCCCGCCCTGGCCCGCAATCACCAGCTACCGGCTGGCTCATCTGCAGCTGCGCACTGCCCGGTCCGCTGCCGAGCTGGAGCAGGTGGAAGCATTGCTGGTGGAGGCGCAACACGGCGACAGGGATTTGCTTGGCCCGCTGCCCAGGCTCTACCGGCTGATGGTCAGGCTGCGTTTGGGGGTGGCCGATCAGGAATTTTTCGCCCGAACGGTGAATGCGATCACCCAAACCAGCCCACTCAGTGCGGCTGCCGGTTCGGACCGGCCAGCATGGGCCGGCCCCCTGCAGAACCACCTGATCAACCAGTTGGAAACGCTGGCCTATGTGGGAGGCTTTGATTATGCCCCCCTGGAAGGACTGGCCAGCGACCTGCGCAATCCCTTCGCTGACTTGGGACTGGGAGACGGCTGGCGGCTCATCGGCGGTGAACCCCAGCCGGCGCCGGTGCTGATGCCGCAGCCTTTGGCCCGGGCGCAATTCGAGGCCCTGGCCGGGTCTAACTGCTGGCTCTTCGAATGGCACGACGCGGTTCTCCATTGCGACCCGCCGGGAGGGTCCGAGAGGACATCGTTCTCCTTGCCGAGCTGGGGAGGGCTGCTCGCGCTGCTGCTGGCCAACGGCAGCACCGCCCGGCAGGCGCTAAACCGCCACGCCGACAGCCTGGCTAACCTGCGCCAGCAAATTCTTCGGCTCAAATTCGCCCTGGTGGACGTATTGGGATGCAGCAATGTCGATATCTACGCCACCACCGAACCCGAGATCCGGCTCGCGCCTGCGCTGCCGGTGAGGGGACTGATCCGGCAACACCAGCTCGAGCAATTTCACCGCCGCTACCTGGGCGCCTGACTGTCACGCCGGTGTCACGCCGGGCAGGGGGCGTTTGCCCATAATGGGAACCTTGTTCACCTCGCTGAGGCACTGCCCATGACCCAACCCTATTACTTCGCCTTCGATGCCTTGCTGCATCGGGATACCCAGCAGCAATGGTTGAGCCGCCTTAACCGCCCCACATCCGCCCTGCCGGACCCGATCCCTGCCTGGTGTCCGGATCACGAGCCGGTCTATGGCGACACTAACCCCTCCCGCCGCGGCGGCCTGTTGGCCCTGCGGCGGGTGCCCGGCCAACTGACCGCTGGTGCCCTGCTGGAATGGGATACCGCCATGCTGCAGGCCCTGGCCGGTGCAGAGGCCGTCAGTAAGGACCATACCCTTCAGGAAATCACGGTATTAACCGCCGACGGCCGACAGGACCAGGCGGTCACCTTTATCCCCGCGGAACCGGTGTTGCGGCATAGCCCCCCGCTGGCGGCGGAGCACCGCCTCGTGATCCAGGCCCAGCGCGCCCTCGGCCATGATCCCGAGCCATTTGAGCAGGCCGCGACGGGAGCCACGGTTAGCCCCGCGGTCAATGCGCTGTTCGTGTATGGCACGTTAATGCAGGGGGAGTCCCGGGCGCATTGCCTGAGCCAGCACGGCATCCGGCAGCGTTGTTTTGGGCGCATTCCCGGCCGCCTGCTGGATTTGGGCCACTTTCCTGGTCTGCGGCCGGCGGCCAGGGCGGATCAGTGGGTCTGGGGGGAATGGCTGGTGTTCGACGACATCCAGGGCGCACTCGAGGCTGCCGATCAGATCGAGGGGTTCGGCGGCTTTGGCAACACCAGCAATTTCTATGACCGGCGGCTAACCCAGGTGACCCTAGCGGATGGCAGCCAGGCCCTGGCCTGGGTCTATTACTTCGGCGAGGAGACCGGCGCGCCGCTGCCGCAGGGGCACTGGTCACCAGGGTTAACCCAGCGCAGCCAGCCCGACCCCGAGCCGTTCATACCCTGCCAGGCTTTCGACTTCGCGGCGTTTGACGCGCAGGTGGCGCGCCTGGAACGGGCGACCCGCAGG
>CAYFSA010000205.1:2577-4286 GCA_964345605.1 uncultured Ectothiorhodospiraceae bacterium | reverse complement strand
GCGTATGCGACCTCGAAATTTAGCCAATGGAGCACTGCGCAAACACCGAGCGCGAACTGGCTGCCAGCAACCTTGTGCCCGATTGTCGCGGCCGCTATTGGGCTCCAGGCACAGACAAACTGGCTTGTCCTTAGTGGAACTGGTTACGGTGATGGTCATCGTCGCCGCGCTCGCCGTCGTTGCCATGCCGCGCCTGCCAGTCCGGGGGTATGCCGGCTATCACACCCAGCAGGAACTGCTGACAGCCTTGCGCTATGCGCAAAAAACCGCCGTTGCCAGTGGCTGCCCGCTCGAGGTCGAAATCGATGCCACCGCCGATACTTATCGGGTGCAATTCTGGAACGAGGGCGATACCGATAGTGCTTGCGGCAGTTCGGGCGCGCCGCTCGTTCAGCCCGCCGGCGCAGGCACATTGGATAACCGCGCCGTCGAAGGCGACATTCAAACCGGCGGACATATCCTTATCGATCGCTTCGGCTGCCCCAAAGCCGTCAATGATTTCGCCCAACATGAACAGCTCAGCGTGGCGTTACACGATGGCCGGCAGATCATCATGGAAGCGCACACGGGCTATATCCATGATTGAGACCCAGGCACCCCGCCGCCGGCCAGCCTGCATCACCAGGGGCTTTACCCTGGTCGAAATGATCGCGGTGCTGGCGCTGCTCGGGGCACTATTTGCCATTGCCAGCCTGTTTATCGCCCGCCCGTTCCTGTTTGCCCAGGATCTCAGTCGTCGGGCCGCGTTGGTCGATGCCGCGGGAAATGCCCTGGATCGCATCACACGGGAGGTCCGCGCGGCCATTCCCAATACGGTGCGCATCAGTGACGATGGCCAGGCGTTGGAATTTCTGCGCATGCGCCTGGCGGGGCGCTATCGAGCCAAACTGCCCCCAAACGGCAGCGGTGATCCGCTCGAGTTCGAATTACCGGCCGATACCTTCGAGGTACTCGGCGATATTGCCTGCGCATCACTGCAACCGCGCAGCAGCGGCTCACGCGAGTGCGCGGACGGTCAGGGCGATTGTCTGGTGATTTACAGCACTGGCGCGGGTGCAGCCGTTTATACGGGGCAAGCCGTGGCGGCGCTCACGGCAGTGGACACTAACGGTGGCTGCAAGCTGAGCTTCGATTCCGGAGAAAACACAGGGCCCGCCTTTCCTGCCCCTTCACCGCAGCATCGTTTTCAGGTATTGGCAACGGCGGTCAGTTATATTTGCGATCCGATTGCAGGCACCATCAGCCGTTATTACGGCTATGGTTTGCAGGCTACCCAACCTAATCCGCCGAGCACTCCCAATAACAGCCTCCTGCTCGAAGACATCACGGCCTGCACCTTTGCCTATCAGCCGGGCACAGCCACGCGGCGCGGCCTGCTCACGCTGGACCTGACCCTGCAACGCGCGGGCGAGCAGGTGCGCCTGCTTGATCAAGCCCAGGTCATCAACACGCCATGAACCTTACCAGGCGAGCCGACCAGCAGGGCTTTTTGCTGTTTACGGGCGTGTTCCTGATCACGGTGGTCACCACGCTAGCGGCAACGCTGGCTTTAATGGCAGCCCAGCAGCAGGTGAGCACGTTACAGACCCTCGGGCAAACCCAGGCCTATTACGCTGCTTTCGCGCGGCTGGAAACGGAAATCGCGACCTTTATGACAGCGAGCAGCAGTTGGCAGGACTTATGCGATAACCGGCCGGTTGAAACGACAT
>CAYFSA010000205.1:0-2477 GCA_964345605.1 uncultured Ectothiorhodospiraceae bacterium | reverse complement strand
AAGGGCAATGGCATCATATCGCGATCGTGCATCAAAATAGAGACAAAAATAATAGCAAGCGCTGGCTGGCGGTCGATGGCCAATGGGCCGCCAAGGACAACTCACCCTATAGCGGCAGCTGGTCGGCGGACCCGGGCCAGGTCAGTATTGGCGGCGAGCTCGCTGCCGGCAGTGAAGGCACGCCCCGCTGGCGCTTTCAGGGGCAGATCGATGAGGTCAAGGTCTATCCCGAGGCCCTCAATCTCGGCCAAATCAAAACCCTCCACGATCAGGACAATAACCACCAGAACTGGGACGGCAGCGCGCGTGTCTGCCAGCCTTGCGCGGCGGCGGAATATCATTTCGATGCCTGCAGTTATCCGGCCGCGGCAAGCGAAGCTTCCGGGGCGGTTACGGACAGCTCCGGCAATGGCTTTCACGGTACGCCCATCAATGGACTTGCCTCACAGCCCGGCAAGCGTTGCCGCGCCGGCTATTTCAACGGTACGGATCAGTATGTCGAGATCGACGATCAGAGTGCCTTCGAGGACACCAGCTATCTGACCCTGATGGCCTGGATCTACCCCGAGGAAATCCACCAGCACAACGGCACCAACGCCCGCGGCATCATGGCCAAACGCGAGGGCCCGAGCGCCGAGGAGGCCTTTGGCCTGTTCTTTTGGAACGGTCATGGCAATAACCTGTGGGTGGATATCGACGGGACCGATAACCGTTTTGCCAGCAATGCCAGTTTCGCGCCCAACGAATGGCGTCACATCGCGGTGGTCTTCGACGGGACGCGGCCAAAGAACGAACGCGTGAAGGTCTATGTCGACGGTACGCTCGATCAGGTGGAGCGCGAGAACAGCACTTTCATCCCCGACTACAATTCCAATCTCTATCTCGGCAATCTGTATTACGGGGCCAACCAGCTTAAGGTCTTCAAGGGCCTGCTCGATGAAGTACGGGTCATCGGCAAGGCCCTGACTGCCGCCGAGATCCGGGCAACCTATCTGACGAGCCGGCTGTGCCCGGACTGCGATGCCGATTTGCATCATCTGCGCCTTGCCCATGATGGCGCGATGCTGATTTGCCAGGCCGAAACGATCCACTTCAATGCCTGTGCCGATGCCGCCTGCAATCAAATCTATACCGATCCCGTAGAACTTAACCTCAGCCCAACCGGCTGGGTTGGCGGGGCAACCGGTACGCTGCAATTCCCGCCGGATGGCAGCGGTTTGAACCTGCGCCTGCGGCACACCGAGCCTGAAGCCATCACCCTCGGGGTGAGTGCGCAGCCGCCGCCGAGCGCGGCCCCACCGCTGCGCTGCAGCAACAGCTCGAACCCGGATGCCCCCTGCACCCTGCAGGTCAATGATGCCGGCCTTGAGATCGACGTCGACTCGGGCCGGGCCTGCACGAACCTGGCGGGCACGATCCGGGCCGAAGGCTGCGGCGGCGAAAGCGGCGACTTCGCCAACCAAACCAAGGCGATCGAGTTCTGGTTCACCTATGCCGATCCCGGCAGCGGCGCTCAGGTGCCAACGATCAATGGCCACGCGCTGCCTGTGAATACCCCCGCTGAAGCAATTGACCTGGATTTCGACGCCGCAGCCACGGCTGACTTTGAACTGCGCTATCCCGACGCGGGGCGTCTGGACGTGTTCGCCCGTTACGAGGGCTCGGCTGAGGAAGCCGGCCTGGTGCTCGAAGGCAGCACCGCCGGTGGCTTTGTTGCCGCACCCGCACATTTCGCGATCGAGGCCCGCAATAGCGAGGGGGCACCGCTCGAGAATACGAACCCTGCCGGCGGGTCGGTGCAGGCTGCCGGCGAGGATTTCACCCTGGTAGTCGAGGCCAGGTGCGCCAATGGGGATGCCACCCCCAATTTTGCCGAGATCGCGGCATTGTCGCTAACGGATTTCACGCCCAGCCAGGGTCATGTCGGCACGCTGACACCCGCGCGCATCGACCGCGCGGATTTCAGCGGCGGCCGGGCGACCCTGTCAATGGCTTACAGCGAGGTCGGTCATCTGCGGCTGCAGGCCAGGACGGCAAATTATCTGGGGAGCGGCCTGGATATCCTGGCCGGTGACGCGGGCAATGGGATCGCGATCGGCCGCTTCGTGCCCCATCATTTCCGCTTGTCCCGCGGCGAATTGATCCATCGCTTCGAGACGGGCTGCCCGGCGGCCGAGTTCACCTATCTCGACGAAGCCCTGTCTTTCAACTATGACCTTGTCGCCAAAAATGCCGCAGATCAGACAACGCGTAACTATATCGACGCCTATAGCCATTTTGCCGGTTCAGGTGCTGTGGCCTTCGCTCCCGACACGGCGGCGGATTACTCCGTTGTAGCTATTGACGAACCGGCAGGTGCGGCTGTCGCTCTTAACCCCCGCATCCACGCGTTAACCACCAGCCAGATCGGCAGCTGGGAGAACGGCGCAGGCAGTTTCGATGTTCGTCTCAAGATTGCCCGTGATAACACCGCCAAA
>CAYFSA010000204.1:0-4384 GCA_964345605.1 uncultured Ectothiorhodospiraceae bacterium | reverse complement strand
GCCTTGGCCAAGGCCATCGAGCAATTCGTGCAAAGCAGTCAACGTCGGCTGCGCGAGCAGCAGGTACGGCACGAGCGCCTGGAGCAAGCCCTGCAGCACAGCGGGGTCGCCCTGTGGGATTGGCATATCGAAACCGATGCCTTGGTTCTCGCCGGTGCTGCGCAAGAACTGCTGGACCAGTCCGGGGCGGGGGCGGAACGACCGGGCAAAACACCCCTGCCGGGCCTGTTTCAGAGCTGGCTGCAATTGCTCGAGCCAGCCGATCGGCAAGCTTTCCAAGACGCGCTTAACGCCCATATCGAGTATGATGCGCCCTTGCAAGTGCGCGGCCGAATTGCGCGCGGCACCGAAGCTGGGCGCTGGTTCGAAGCCCGCGGGCAGGTCATCCGCCGCAGCGATGAACAGCCCGTGCGAGTGCTCGGCACGTTGATCGATATCGAGGCCTGGCACGCTTCGATGGCAGCGCTCGAACAGCGGCTGGCCGAGCGCGAGGCCATCCTGGACGCGCTCGATCAGGCCATCCTGGCGCTGGATCGGCAGGGGCGGGTCACTTACCTGAATGCCCTGGCCATTGACCTGAGCGGCTGGCAGCCTAAGGCAGCCCAGGGGACTTCGGTGCGTGAAATATACCGGGCCGTGCATGGCAATGAGAATCAACTGGTCAACCTGCCGGTGGAGCGGGTCTTGAACACCCTGCAGGATGAGCGAGCCGACGGCCCGTTCCTGCTGCGGGCGCGTCATGGTGATCAGCGCATGGTGGCGCATCGTCTGGCGCCCCTGAGAAATCGGCAGGGCCAAGTGATCGGGTTGCTGTTGGCCTTCCGCGAAGTGACCGAGAGCCGGACCGCGCGAACACCGGTCGGCCGGGAGCAGACGCAGGTGATGAGCACCCTGCGCTCGATGAACGACGCCGTGGTGATCACCGACAATGCCACCCGCATCGTCCATATGAACGCAGGTGCCGAGCAGCTCAGTGGCTGGGGGTTGGAACAGGTGCGCGGCGCACCGTTTGCCGAGTTTTTTCCGCTGGCCGATGCCGATGGCTTACAATGGCTGGAAGGGGTGGCGAGTGGCGATTTGGCGGCCCTGCGGGGTGGCAGTCGCGAGCCCGCGACCCTGCGCAATCGCTGGGGCGCGACCCGCAGTGTGGATTACGGCATCGATCCCATGCGCCGCGAGGATGGCACGACCGGTGGCGCCGTGGTGGTGCTGCGTGATGTCAGCGAACGGGTCGAGCAATTCCGTCAGCTCGAACAACAGGCTCAGCTCGATCCGCTCACCGGCTTGGGCAACCGTGCCTGGCTGACCGCCCAGGTCGAGCGCCAACTGGCGGCAGCGGGGCTCAACCCGGCCTGGTATGCTTGGCTGGAAGTATTGCCGGAACCGACTGCCTGGCACGCCTGCGGGCAGCTGGCTTGGACCGCCTTGTGGCGGCGGGTGGCCGACCAGCTGCGTGCCCATTTGGGGCGTGCCGACGCAGCGGCACGCCTGGAGGCCGGGGGCTTCGCGCTGCTTCTGCAGGGTCGCGACGAGGCAAAGGCGCAAAGGATTGTGACCAAACTGTGCAGCAATCTGGAATCGCTGACTGTAGACTGTGGTGAACAAGCCTTCTCGGTGATCCTGTACAGTGATTTGCTCGAGCTGCGCGGCGGACGTTTTAAGGATTTGCAGGCGGTTCAGCAAACGCTCGAGCAACGTCGCCAGGCCGCCCTGGCAACCCCTGCCGAGCAGGTTGAAGCTGCAGAAGAAGCCGCTGCACAAGAAGCTGAGCAGAGCGTGACACGGGTCGAACTACCGCCGCATTTGCACGCCGATTGGCAGCGGGCGGAATCGTTGCGGGCGGCCTTGTCGGAAGGGCGATTGCTATTGTTTGGCCGCGCCATCGTGGCGTTGACGGAACCCTTGCAAGCTGCGGGCATTCAGGTATCGCTGCGTTTGAAGGATGCCCGCCGGCAGGTATTTCTCCCCGGTGAGCTGATCGCCGCTGCAGAACGCTGCGGGATGATGGTCGATATCGATCGCTGGGTTATTCGCTCGGCCATTGAAACCTTGTCTCTGGCCGTGGAAGACTCCGAGCAGCGCTTGCCAGTGGCCCCCTTCTTTGTCCAGGTGGCCACGCAGACTCTGGCCGAGCCTGACTTCGTCGATTATATTCGGGACTGCCTGCAGGAGTTCGGCTTGGCTGCACAAAACCTCTGCGTGGCCGTGCCCGAGCAGCTTTTACTGAGCGATGGAGCCAAGGTGGCAAACGTGATGCGTGCGTTGCAGGAGGTCGGCTGTCTGCTCTGCGTGGATCGTTTCGGTCGGGGCCTGGCGAGCAGCGACCAGCTCCACAGCCTGGGGCTGCATAGCGTGATGTTCGAGCAGATCTTGATTCGCCAAGCCACTGACAATTCCCTTGCCGCGGGTCTGCTGGCCCAGGCTCAGCAGTTAGCCCAAGCCTTGCAGGTGCCAACCATTGCGCCCGGCGTGGCGAGTGAGGCAAGCTTACAATCCGTACGAGAAATGGGGATTCAGTATGCCCAGGGTGATTATCTGGGAATGCCCCGGCCGCTTTATGAAGTCTGTTTTGCCGAAGATTAATCCGATATGTCCTGCCTTCTCCCTATTGACAGGCTTGTGACGGCTGTTGCCGAGGCCGCTAAGCAGGTTCAGTGATGCCAGATTCCCAACATGCGCGGACCGTTGCAGCGGTCGATTTGGGCTCCAACAGCTTTCATCTGCTGGTCGTGCGGCTGCAGCAAGGCCGCCTATGGGTGCTCGACCGGCTCAAGGAAACCGTCCGCCTCGCCAAAGGCCTGGATCGCCACCATTATCTCGATGCCGACGCCATGGCGCGCGGCATTGCCTGTCTGGAACGCTTCGGGCAGCGGCTGCGCGCCCTGGATGCCCACAGTGTGCGGGCAGTCGGTACCAACACCCTGCGCAAAGCGCGCAATGCCGAGACCTTTCTGCAGCAGGCCCAGCAAGCCTTAGGGCAGCCGATCGATATCATCGCCGGCCGCGAAGAGGCCCGGCTGATCTATCTCGGGGTCGCGCATACCCTGGGCGACGACGCCGGCCGACGCCTGGTCATCGATATCGGTGGCGGCAGCACGGAATTCATCCTCGGCCAGGGATTTGAAGCCGCGGAGACGGAAAGTCTGCATATGGGCTGCGTCTCGATCACCCGTGATTATTTCGCTTCTGGCGCCATTACTGCGCAGGCTTGGGGCCAGGCGCATACTGCGGCGCGGCTGGAGTTACGGTCGATCGAGCAGCCTTATCGGGCGATCGGTTGGGATGCGGCGATCGGCTCCTCAGGTAGCTTTTTGGCCGTCGAGCAGGTGCTGCGTGAGATGGGCTGGAGTCATGCCGGCATTACCTGCGATGGCCTGCTGCAATTGCGGGACTATATGCTGGGACGGGGCCGCATCAATCGACTTAATATGGCCGGCCTGAGTGAGGACCGCAAGCCGATCTTCATCGGTGGGGTGGTAATTGTCTCGGCAGCCTTCGAGGCCCTGGGCTTGACCCAAATGACGGTCTCCGATGGCGCGCTGCGCGAAGGCGTGGTCTATGATCTGATGGGCCGGTTTCAGCATGAAGACGTGCGCGAGCGAACCGTGGCGGGCCTGTCCCGGCAATTCGCCATTGATGCCAAGCATGCCGACCGGGTGGCCGCGATCGCCCAGCAATTATTGGCACGGGTCGACAAGGATTGGGCCTGCTGTGTGGATGCCGAAGAAATGTTGCGCTGGGCTGCGCGCCTGCACGAACTGGGCCTGACGATTGCCCATAATCATTATCACAAACATGGGGCCTATATCCTCAAAAATGCTGATTTACCGGGTTTTTCCCGTCAGGAACAACGCATCCTTGCGACCCTGGTGCACGCCCATCGGCGCAAAGTTCCCCGCAAGGTATTCAAGGCCTTGCCTGAGGACATTCGGGCGCCTTTGCAACGCCTGATGGTGCTGTTGCGCCTGGCTGTGTTGCTGCGGCGGGGCCGCAGCGACGAGCCCATTAACCTGGCAGACCTGCGGACTCACGGCATGACTATCGCCATGCAGTTCGAACCCGGTTGGCTGGACTCGCAGCCTCTGACCCGCGCCGATTTGGAACAGGAACAGGCGCGTCTGACAAAAGCCGGGATTACGCTGGAATTCGCTTAAGGTTCATCATGATAAAGCGGATCACATTCACCCTGTAGGGTCGGTTTCAACCGACCCACGGCGCTGCAATGTCACTCGGACGTGGCGGGCTAAAGACCGCCCTGCGCCAGCCTGTAGGGTCGGTTTCAACCGACCCACGGCGCTGCAATATCACTCGGCCGTGGCGGGCTAAAGCCCGCCCTACGCCAGCCTGTAGGGTCGGTTTTAACCGACCCAAATCAGGCTGCCTG
>CAYFSA010000203.1:0-4411 GCA_964345605.1 uncultured Ectothiorhodospiraceae bacterium | reverse complement strand
ATACTACCCGGGGCGCGGCGCGCCCTATCTGCATTCCCACGCAGCGTGTGGGAACGAGTAATAACCACTTTGGAGCAATGACTGACTAGCATGGCTGCCTCATCTGAACCATTGACCGAAACTGCTCCGTATCGCGGCAAAATCGATCGGGTTGAATCCAACGTCGTCGCCGGTTGGGCGATGCTTGAGTCCGCTCCCGAGACGCCGATCACCCTGGAAATTTTCCAGGCGGGCGATAAGCTCGGGGAAATCAGGGCGGATCGCTACCGTGCCGATCTCGAGCAGGCCGGTTTTCCTGGCGGGCGCTTCGGCTTTCAATTCCAGGCCCCCGCGAGCGTGACGCTGGATGCAGAACAGCTCGCGATCCGCTTCAAGGACACCGAGACCTTCCTGGCGCATTCCAAGCCAGGACGCGTGCAGGAAGCAACGCTGGCCAAACGGCTCGACCATATCGACCAGGCCCTTAAGCACCTGCAGACCAGCACCGAGCAGCGTTTGCCGGGCGCGAGCGAGTGGCGCAGCTATACCGAGGAGATCCGGCAATTGCGCGAGACCGTCGCCGAATTGGAGGGCTTTTGCACGGTCCGCCTCCCTGCCATCCTGCGCGAGTGGTCACGCGAGGACATGGTTGAGCTGGTGCAAACCGAACTGCTGCGGCGGCAGCGGCGATTATGGCACGGAGTTCTCCTCATGCTCGGCTTGCAGGGCCTCATTTTTCTGATACTTGTGCTGTAGACTGTTGTGGCAACGATACTTACCCGGGGCGCGGCGAGAACAGGACGCGGCCCATGGAAATGAGGAATAAGAACGGCCCCAATGCGCGTTCTGTTCATCCAGCCTAAATTCCCTGGCCAATACGTCCATTTGATGCGCGCCTTTGCCGCCGAACAGCGGCATGAGCTGGTGTTCCTCGGGGATGCGTCCCTGAATGCGGATGCAGTGCCCATCCCCGGCGTACGCCTGGCCACCTATCGCCCGCCGCCCCGCGCCACACAAGGACATGATTATGTGCGTAATCTGGATAATCATGTCACCCGGGGCGAGGCCGTGCGCGAGGCGGCAGCCGAATTGCGGCGGCGCGGCTTCATGCCGGACCTCGTTTGCGCCCATCATGGCTGGGGCGAGCCGCTGTTTATCAAAACGGTCTTTCCCGCAGCGAGGCTGCTGGTCTTTTTCGAGTATTATTTCAACACCCCGGGCAGCGATGCCGATTTCGATCCGGAATATCCGGCAACCCCGGCCGAGCGTCGCCGCGGGCAAATCAAGAACGCCAGTAATCTGCTCACCCTGGAGCTGGCCGACATCGGTTTTTGCCCGACCCGCTGGCAGTTATCGCGCTACCCAAGCGCCTATCGACAGCACCTGCATATCATCCATGACGGCATCGATACCGACGCTATAGCACCGGATTCGACTGCGCGCTTTACCTTACCCCATGGCCGCCAGCTAAGCCGCGACGACCCGGTGATCAGTTTCGCCGTGCGCGGTCTGGAGCCCTTACGGGGGATTCACAGTTTTCTGCGCGCCCTGCCCTTTTTGTTTGCCGCCCGGCCCGATGCAGAGGTCGTCATTGCCGGCAACGACCTGGCCTGTTATGGCAAGCCGTCCCCGAGTGGCAGTTATATTCGGGATTTGCGGCAGGAGCTCGGCACGCGGGTCCCCTGGGAGCAGGTGCATTGTATCGGCTGGCAGGATCATGCGGCGCTGGTTCGGCTGTTCCAGATCACCCGCGCCCATATCTATCTGACCTATCCCTTTGTCCTGTCCTGGTCCATCCTGGAGGCCATGGCCGCCGCAGCGCCGGTGATCGGTTCGGCGACCGCGCCGGTCGAGGAAGTCATTCGCCATGAAGCCAATGGGCTGTTGGTGGATTTTTTCGATGCTCGTGCAATTGCCGCAGCGATCCTGCGGCTGCTCGATGACCCGCAGCTGGGTCAGACATTAGGCCGGACAGCCCGGACCGAGGCGCGTCGGCGCTATGATTTGCAGCGGGTTTGTTTGCCGCAGCTGCGGGCGTTGTGCGAGCAGGCCGGGAAGCAGGGGGAACCGAGTCCGCAGTATGACCGGATTATGAGGGATTAGGGTCTTGCCCATGCGGCACAGGGTTACTCGTTTAAACACGTTACTCGTTCCCACGCGCCGCGTCCTGTACTCGCCGCAGCGCGGCAGGTCTGGGTTCCCACGCAGCGCGTGGGAACCAGTAGACCTGTAGGTTAGTGCGCTACGAGAAGTCGAAGTCGTCGGCGTCGAGATCGTCCGGCGAAACGCCGTTGAGGGTTACCTGATTGCCGTTGCCGAAATCAATGACGGCATTGCCGTCGGCATCCTGGGTAATGTTCAGATCATCGAAGCTGCTAACGCCTTCCACACCATCGACCGCAATCTTGTCTTCACTGTCCCAGCCAACGATCTCGTCCTGCCCGGAGTCCGCGCCGAACGTGTAGGTATCCGCACCGCTGCCACCCGAGAGCACATCATCGCCGGTACCGCCATCAATGACATCGTTGCCGGAGCTGCCCACGACAATATCATCCCCGCCGCCAGCATTCACGCCATCATCGCCATCTCCGACGCTGGCGATATCATCACCGTCGCCGGTGTCGACATTGTCGTTACCACCACCGGTATCGGCCGTATCGTTACCCGACCCTGTTTTTACAGAATCCTCGTCATCACCGCTATAGACCGCTTTTGCGTCGGTGCTGTCGCTTTCGTCGATATTAGCTGGAGCATCCTTGGAAACAGTGGTGTTTTCCTGGGTAGCCTCCTGAATATCCGTCAGATTGGCCTGTGATTCGGATTCCGAAACCTCCGGATTATCATCGATGATCGTATTACTTACAGTCATTGCCTGCATCCTCTAAAAATGAAATAAATAGCACTGGTTAACTCTAGGCTTATCCGTATTCGGATCATTGCTCAATGATCGCAAGAATAAGCGAAACACATACCAGAATGCCAAGCGCTTATGACCAGTCTATTTAAGCAAACACGAAGTTACCGGCATCAAGCGCAGTCGAATCCGCAGGAGTAGCGTCCGTACCCAGCAGCACAATGCTCCCCGCAAAGGCATCCGAGGTGATCGTCGTCGAATCGTCAGCTGCAGCGGTGTCGTCCATGCTCATATCGGCAAAGTCAAGATCGTTCAGGGAGGTCAGGGTGTCGAAGGCCGACAGATCGAGCCGATCATCTTCAAACCCATCAATCGTCACGACATTATTGAAATCCGACAAGAATACAAAATCATCCGCCAGACCCGGCGTTACATTATCGAGGGTCAAATCGCCTTCGGCGTCATCGGGATTGGTCGCCTCAATGTTGACCGTCAGCGCACTGGCGGCATCCTCATTCTCAATATCCAGGATTTCGACATCCCGGCTGCCCGAGAGACTGAAGGTCAGCGCCTCGATCGACTCATCGCTGGCGTCCTGCATCAGGCTCAGCTGCTCGACCTGATAAGCGGTATCGATGTCCTTATTGGCGCGCAGCGTCACCGCGAGATTGTCGTCGGCCGCACTGGCATCGCCAGGGGTCAAGTCGATGCTGACAGCATCGCCCGGGTTATCGGTGGCGGTATCGGCAATGATCAGGGAGGCATCGGTTGCCACCTCAGTCAATTCCACCAGCGGCTGCGTGGGGTCATCGTCGGCGGGGCTCCCGCCCATCTCGACGATCAGCGTCGACACCCCGGCCAGGCTGGTCGCGGCAAAGCTGATGTCGTCATCGCCCTGCAGGGCCACGCCTTCGAAACCGGTGAAGCTCACGCCATCGAGGGTCGTATCGATACCGAGCACATCATTGCTGCCGCGACCGCCATCGATACTATCGGCATTATCCAGAGCACCGCCCAGCACATCGATGCGATCGCTGCCAAGGCCGCCGGTGATATCCAGATTTGCCGCATCCGCATTGCTGAATTCGATATTGAGCCGGCCGAGCATGGCCGTGGCATCGAATTTCGAGATCCCCGCCGGCAGGGCATTGCCGATGGTCAGGGCGGCATCTCCGGTCACAAACAGCGTCTCAAGCCCCTCCCCTTCGAGCTGCACCAAGCGGCTGGGATTATTCTCAGCATTGATCGTCAGCCGCTCGATCCCGTCATCGATGGTGACCTTTGAGCCGAGGCTCGAGGTCGCGCCCGGTTCTTGCGACTGGACGCCGTTGAATACCAGGTTGGCCGAATCCGCCGCGCCGTCCGTGTTCCGGTAGTCGATATCCAGCGGCACGCCACTATCGCGGATGCCGACGGTCGTACTGCGCTCGACATTAAGAAATCTCAGTACTTCTGCGGTATTGTCGGTATTCGCCAGGTTTTGTGAGCCGTCATTGGTCAGCCGCGCAACATCCTCCATATTCGCCAGGTCGAATTCGAAATCGGCCTCGCTATCGAAAGTAACCTGAACATTGACCG
>CAYFSA010000202.1:0-4449 GCA_964345605.1 uncultured Ectothiorhodospiraceae bacterium | reverse complement strand
CATCGAAACGCGCCGAACCATCCTCGAGAGCAACCCCTGTCGTCAGGCGGGTCAGGGTCGCTTGGGGAACGTCGCCCAGAACCCGCACTGCATAGACTCGCGCAATCTCATGTGACGGATGCGTTAGGCGATTGACCAATTCCCCGTCGTCGGTGAGCAGCAGCAGGCCTGAGGTATTCAAATCCAGGCGCCCGACCGAAAGCAAGCGTCCTTTGCGCGGTAAAGATGCAAAGATTGTTCGCCGCCCCTCGGGATCGTTACGCGTGCAAACCTCGCCCACCGGTTTGTGATACATCAGTAAGCGCGGACCGTGCCGGCGGTTAGCGGCGAATTCGAGCCGACGTCCCCGCAAGCGAATATCATCGGCTGGCGTCGCTTGCTCGCCGAGCTTGGCGACATGGCCATTGACCGTGATATCGCCAGCGGCGATCCATTGTTCGATCTGGCGGCGCGAGCCCAGACCCATCCCGGCCAGCAGCTTTTGCAGGCGTTCGGGGGATTGCTGAGGCGTTGGGGACCGCGCGGCTGAGCCGCCGGCGCGGCGGCCAGACGATTTGCGCGGCACGCGGCGCGCTGAGCTTGCCTTGTTTGGATTCATGGGCTAGATAGGCATTGTTGCATAAGTTTTAGCACCCTTCTCCCCAGGGGAAAAGGGTGCTGGATATCGTAAAAATCGTGTGTCAGCGGGTCGTGTATCAGCGGCCTTTGAGCGGATTTGCCGGGCCGGTTGCAACCTTGTAGCCAAATTTTGTGCCCGGCGCGTATTGACAACACAGCAAGTTAGCTTATGACGCCTGGGCCTGCAATTGCTTGAGATCGGCAATGATCCGATCGCTGTGGCGTTTGGGTTTGACGTCGCGGTACACCTTGGCGAGCTTGCCTTGCGGATCGATGATGAAGGAATGGCGCTTAGCGAACTTGATCGGCCCCAAAGACATGTATGCGCCATATTGGTCGGCGACTTTACCCTCTGCATCAGCCAACAACGGATACGGCAAATTATACTTGGCAGCGAATTTGGCATGACTGTTGGCGGAATCGGTGCTAACCCCGAGCACCTGGGCCCCGAGGGCTTTGAGCTGCATGATGTCATCGCGGAAATTACAGGCTTCGGTGGTACAGCCAGGGGTATCATCCTTGGGATAGAAATACAGCACCACCCATTGCCCTTGATAATCGGAGAGGCTTTTGACGGTCCCCTCCTGATCAGGCAGGGTAAATCCCGGTGCGGGCTGACCCACTTCCGGGGTTTCGGCATGCGTGGCCAGGCTTAATGACATGAGCAGTACTCCTAAATAGGTGACAAAGCGAATGTGCGAGCTTGATGACGATAACAACATGATTCGGCCTCATGGTACGCTGAATAAATGCCGCTATACCACGGCGAGTGCTATAGTGGCCCGTTGCTGATAGACAGATCTACGTGAACCGGGTTCGCCTGTTCAACCGCCCCGGCCAGGAGCGCAGCGCCAGTGCATGAATTGTCGATTTGCCAGGCCTTGATCGAGCAAGTCGAGACGGTCGCGCGTGATCATAGCGCCGCTGCGGTTACCTCGATCACCGTAAAGATCGGCCCGCTATCGGGCGTGGTCCCCGACTTGCTTGAGCAAGCCTTCCCTCTGGCCAGTGCCGGCACGGTGGCGGCAACCAGCACATTGCATGTTGTGCCGCTGCCCATCAAAGTTCAGTGCCAGCGCTGCGGTGCCGAGACCGAAGCAACCATCAACCGCCTGCTCTGCGCGGCCTGTGGCGCCTGGCAGACGCGTGTCACCAGCGGCGACGAGCTCCTGCTCGCCAGTGTCGAGCTAACAACCCCTTAAACGATGCGAGGTACTCATCATGTGCGATACCTGTGGCTGCAATATTACTCCCGGCAACCAGCACTTGGCCGACGCCCAAAGTGAAACGGTCGAGGTACTGCAAAATCTGCTGCATGCCAATGACCATCAGGCCGAGCACAATCGCGCCCACTTCAATGGCCACGGCGTGCTGGCGGTCAACTTGATGTCCTCGCCGGGCGCCGGCAAGACGCGCTTGCTGGAGCAAACCATTGCGCATCTCGGCAACGACTTCCGCATCGCCGTCATCGAGGGCGATCTGGAAACCGAAAATGACGCCCAACGCATTCGGGAAACCGGCGCCCAAGCCGTACAGATCAACACCGGCACGGCCTGCCATCTCGATGCACATCTGGTGCATAACGCCCTGCATGGGATAAACCTGGACAACATCGATATCGTGTTTATCGAAAACGTCGGCAACCTGGTTTGCCCGGCCAGCTTCGATCTCGGTCAGCATTGCAATATTACCCTGCTGTCCACCACCGAAGGGGACGACAAACCGGCCAAATACCCGGTGATGTTCAAAGCCGCCGATCTGGTACTGATTACCAAGACCGACTTACTGCCGCATCTGCCCGATTTCACGACAGAACGGGCTGCCAGCTATGTATGCCAGCTCGCCAATCCCGCCCCCGTCATGCCCGTGTCGGCAACGAGCGGTGCCGGCCTGGCACAGTGGTTCGACTGGCTGCAAACCACGCTGACCGAGCTGCGCGAGCGCGCTCCGCAAGGCATCGGCGCCCACAGGCATGATGACCACAGGCATGGGCATGGGCATAGCCACGGCCATGACCACTCGCACGATCATCGGCATGTCACGCCACCTAGCCACCCCCATGCCCCGGCAACCACGTAAGGAGCCAAGACCATGGCGCTGACGGCGGCTCAATGGCTCGCGCATATCCGAGCCCTCGATTTACCCGCGCGCGTGCGCATCATGAATGTCTGCGGCGGCCACGAGCGCGCCATCACCATGGCCGGCTTGCGGGGCGCCCTGCCGAGCCAAATCGAGCTCATACCCGGCCCCGGCTGTCCCGTATGTATTTGCCCGGAAGAAGACATATACCAGGCGATCGAGCTGGCCTTGCAAGCCGAAGTAACCCTGATCGCTTTCGGTGATATGCTGCGGGTGCCGATCAATGCCCCCAAAGCGGCTGCCCGCTCACTCGTGGAGGCGCAGGCGCGGGGCGCCGCTATCCGGCCTATCGCCTCCCCTACCGAAGCCCTACAGCTCGCCGCCGCTGAACCCGAGCGGGAATTCGTGTTCTTCGCCGCCGGCTTCGAAACCACGACGGCACCGGTAGCCGGCATGGTGGCTCAGGGCATGCCGGCTAACCTGTCCCTGCTGCTGATGGGCCGGCGTACCTGGCCGGCGGTGGCCATGCTGCTCGAGGCGGATGCTGCGCCCGGCTTTGACTGCCTGATCGCACCCGGCCATGTCGCCACCGTGATGGGAGCCGAGGAATGGCGCTTCGTCGCCGAACAGTATCACATCCCCTGCGCCGTGGCCGGATTCACGCCAGAGAGCCTGCTCGCGGCGATCTATTCAGTCCTGCGGCAATGGAGGGCCGAGCAACCCTTCTTGGATAACTGCTATCCTCAGCTCGTTACCGCTGCCGGCAACGCCACGGCCAAAAGCCGGTTAGACGCCGTTTTCGATGTAGCTGATGCCAACTGGCGCGGGATCGGCACCATCGCGCAGTCCGGGTATGCCCTCAAACCCCAGCTCGCCACCAGCGATGCCCGCCAGCGCTATCCCGATTACAGCGAACCCGAGCGGCGCCGGGCCGGCCAAATGCCGCCAGGCTGCGATTGCGCCCGGGTGGTGCTGGGTAAAATCTACCCCGATGACTGCAAGCTCTATGGGCGGGCCTGCACGCCTCGGCAACCGGTCGGCCCCTGTATGGTTTCCGAAGAAGGCGCCTGTCGCATCTGGTGGGCCAGCGGGGTCCGGCAACCGCGGGAAGCCGCTGCCTGAATCCGCTATACTTGTTCATATCAATACTTGCATAAGTTATCGGAGCCAAACTGTCCAGCATCGCTTGGCCCTGCGGGGGAAGCGTTGCAAAAGCTTATGCAATGATTGATAACTCATGATTGATAAATGCTGTAGGCGTATTCGGTCCTGCCCGAACGCGCCGCGTCATCCTCCGCTTGCTAAAGAGAGATTCACGTGAGCCCGCAACAACCCGACCGCCGCCAAGTGCATCGCGTGACCTTCCAGGGCGTCGCTAGCCTGCATTGCGGCAATCAGCAGCAAACCGTCGAACTCATCGACTTATCCCTGCAAGGCGCGTTAGTGGCCCTGCCCAGTGAGCATTGGGACTGGCCGTCCAATGCCCCCTGTCATCTCAACCTGAGCTTGGGTGACGAGATCGAGATCGACTTCAATGCCCATGTAGTTCGCCGCGAAGGCAACCGGCTCGGTCTGCATATCGACGAGCTCGATTTGGAGAGTATTCAGCATCTGCGGCGCCTGGTCGAGCTCAATCTCGGCGACCCGGAATTGCTCAGCCGCGATCTGGCGGCCCTGTTCCACACAGCGCCCTGATGTATAGTGGACCCCGAATTTAGGACAGCCATTTAAGTTATCCCTCGCGTCATAACG
>CAYFSA010000201.1:0-4489 GCA_964345605.1 uncultured Ectothiorhodospiraceae bacterium | reverse complement strand
AGAGGTATACGCCGCCCTGGAGGCACTTTGGGCATGTCACTCATGTATACCGTTTATTTTTGCAATGCGCTTGAGAGACCAGACAGAAGCGGCAAGTCGCCATTACGATTTGCTCGTTAAGCAAACCCTGCGGTTTTTGTTGGGTTGGCTGTTGCCACGGCCGGCCAGCCGGGTTCGGGTGCATGTGTTTCTCGAGGCGATGGAGCAGCTGCAGCATCCGCAGGGCGATGACCGCACGGAGTTTTTCCGGGGAATATTAGCTGCCGATCTCGATCGTTTCATTGCCTGGGAGATCGCTACAGTGCAATGGGCGGCAAAAAATTTCGGCTATATCCCGTATGCCGATCTCATCGGCTATCTCACCCTGGAGCACACCCCCTTTAATCAAGCCCTGGGGGCCTGGGCCGATTTCAAGTCACTGCCCGGTTACATGCCTTTTTCTCTGGACCTGGTGCCCCGTCTGGAACGCCTTGAGCATTTGGAATCAGCCGGCAATTTACAGGACGTTATCGATTTCGCCAGCGAAAATGCCGATAGCCCCTTTGGGCGCCTGGTCATGGCGGATATCAAACAGCGCCTGCAGCAGCGGCCGGATCTGCAATTGACCCTGCTGCAGCAGCTAGAGCAGGGTTACCAGGAAAAAATCCCCGATTTACAGCGTCTGCGGCGGGCCTTCGCCGCGGTTCGCACCTTGCTGCCGGCCCTGCCCGAACAGGCGAGTGCCCACATGCGCCTGCTGTGGTATTTGCTGGCCTTGCAGGATGCCAATCACGATGGCGATCCGCAGCGCAGCCGAGATGTCGCCGGGTATTATCGCCATGAACGGGCAAGCCTCAAGCATGATGCCCGCGAATTGTGTGCCTACGCCGATTTGCATTTGGCCGTTCATTACGCGGATCGATTCGAGTTTGAAACGGCCGCGGCCCTGATCGAAGACTGGCTGCATGATCCTTTACTGCCGGCCCTGTCCTGGCACCAGCAGGGCCGTTTGCGCAGTGCCCTGGGCCAGTACTATGCGATACTGAATGCGCACCAGGAGGCTGAGCAGTTGTTCGTTGCAGCGCTGGAATGCTTCGAGCAAGCCGGTTTGACGGCCCGGGAACGTCAGCACGAGAGCGAGCAGACTCGTATCTACCGGGCTTTCAATGCCCTGGCAGGGGCGCTGCCGGTTGCCCGGGAAGCGCTGGAGGAATCCCTCGGGCCGTTAACGCCAGCGACCGCTCAGCAATACGCCCGGAATCACATGCTGCACAATCAATATCGTCACCATCTGTGGCTACGGACCTTATGTGACTGGGAGCATTTAACCGCAGCGCGGGAAGGCTATTTAGCGGCCTATCCGCATTGGCAGGCTGGCTACCCCCAATATCCCTGGCCTGCGATTCATGGTCATCGCGGGTTTTTGCTCTGGAACTGGGGAGAGGTCAATCGGGCCACGGTGACGATGGCGCAGACCGAATTTGATCGGGCCATCGCGGTGGCCCGGCACGGTGCGCATGGCCCTACTGTGCGATTGATCGGTGCAATGTGGGCCACGGTGGCGGCCTGTTGTTTTGTCAATGCCAATTATGAAGCTGAAGCCGAAGCATTGTTAGCTTCGGCGCGCTCCTTACCGGCTGCTGGCGAGGCCATCGCTACATTGCAAAATATCCTGGCGGCTCCCGAGCCGCAAGCAATCCCAACCGCCTGGACGGTCTTGCCGTTCAATTACCGCTAGCCAAGGGGGCGCGGCGGCCCGAACCAGGATGCGTCCCAGCCTTGCCCCGAGCCGCCACTCGCTTTGCCAATATCAGTGTTGGCCGCTTCTGGATGTTAACGCTCCAAACACCTCTGCCTGCCCTACCAACTCCGTTCGCAGAGCGGTCACAATCTCGCGGGCCTGCTGCTCGAGCCATTTGTCTGCGTTAGTGTACCAGCGGCCAAAATACAAACTCGCCTTGGACTTGCTCAAGCGGCAGCCGGCATCCGGATCGTCGTCGAAATCGGTATGTGTGAAATCGCCACTGTGACAAAGCATCAGGACCCATTCGTCCACCCAGGGACGCAAAGCCTCGAGCAAATCCAGGGCGAGGGCCGGGCGCCCGGGAACTGCACTGTGCAGAAAGCCCAGCGCTGTCTCGAAGCCGATTTGGGCGGCAACCCGGCCTATCGTGTGCGCAGCCAGGGTGTAGCTCAATGACAGCAGAGCATTCACTGGGTCACGCGGCGGCCGGCGAGTACGCTTGTTAAATGCCCACGCCGGATCGAACAATTCGGCCCAGGCGCTGAAATAGCGCGCACTCGAGGCCCCCTCGACTCCCATGAGCGCATTAATCGTCGTGCTTTCCCGGGCGGTCGTGATGGATTGCTGAAATGGCAGATGGAGCCCGTGATACTGCAGGCATTCATCCTGGGCCTCGATTTTGCTGACGACGAAATCCTGCGCCAGTGCCAGGCGTCGGGCATCATCCAGAAATGCACCGTATTGCGCCAGGCGCACCTGCAGGGCGCCGCCAGGCTGCGGGAACAAATGCCGAGCCGGCTCACTGCGCCGGCCGGGTAAGATGATGACACTAATATCCTGAGCGAGCAAAGTATTCAATAATTTGCTCGATAACCAACTATCTCCCCGCACGATGATCTGTTTCAGGGCCTTAATGCCCATGCGATGCACCGTGCCATCGCTCTGTTCCAGACAGACCACGTTATCTTTGAGCAGCAACCGCGCTCCCGACTGCTCCGCAATTAACACTGCTTTATCCATTGACCGATCCCCCTTATAAAAAACTCAGCGGCGGCACCCGGCCGCACAGAAACCACAAGTCAGCCGTGCTGCCTAGAGCATAGACCCGGAAGTCGTCGGCTTCTGGCATCAATAATTGGCTGGTCTGCTGCAATACCCGCATAAGGTCACTGCCCTGGCCCACAAAAAAATACACCGACCGCTGCAGAAAAATACCGTTTCTGGAGGTGACTCGATGCACTCGGCGCAGGCGTTTAGGGTTAGTGACATCATAGGCGACGACGTAACTGCCATCATGCAAAATCGCCGGCAGTGCACTCTGGTGCCTAACGGCCAGAGGCAAAGCGGGCTCGATGGTGGCCAAGGTCATGACAGGCCCATTGCCGCGCCGGCTCAGGCGCAGCAAAATCAGATGGTCGGTTTCCGGGTCCAGTAATTCGATCAATTCGGCTCCGAGTGCTTCAGCTTCTGGAGGCGTCATGACGACTTCATGCACGGACAATTGGCCGTCAAGACGCCAGCGGCGCAGGCAGCGGCGTACTGACCGGGCCGTGCGGTCACCGGAAATGTCATAACTAAACACAAACGGGGCGCGCTCAAACTCGCAGCCCTTGGCCTGCTGAAAGCGGTCGAACAGACTCATGGAATAAACCTGACATTGGCATTGGGCAAGCGCTTGCCAAGAAATTGATGTTTTCGAGATGATTGGATGACATGTGTTTTGTCTTCATTAAATCGTAAACCGAGCCGCTCCAGACTTGCCCCGGCAGTTGCCAGGGCCTGTTCAGCTGTTGCCTGGTCGGAACCGAAGACAATAAAATCATCGGCAAAACGGACAAACGGAATACCGGCTTCTTCTAAGTCCATATCCATTTCATGAAGATAAAGGTTACACAAAAATGGCGATATAACCTGTCCCTGCGGTAAACTGAAGCCCGCCCCATACGGCCGATACTGATCCGGAACGGCATTGAGCCAGTCATCGATCAGCGCGGTTATACGGGGTTCTTCGGTCAGCGCATCGACCCATTTGAGCACGGCCGTATGAGCGATGCTGTCGAAACACTGAAAAATATCGGCATCCCCGAGCCAGGTATAACCCTGGCGCACCCATTCGCGGACCTTGGCCAAAGCCATGTCAATCGTGCACAGAGGTCGATAACCAAAACTACAGGGGTGAAAATAGCTTTCAGCAATCGGCTCTAGGACCGTCAAGACCGCTCGCTGCACAAATTTATCGCGGACCGTCGGCGCACAAATGGTCCGTGCCTCGCCATTGACTTTGGCGATTTCAAAACAACGCAAAGATTGCGCGCGATAAGTGCCGCTGAGTAATTCATCCGCAATTCTGCCAATATGCAGCGGTAAATCCTGCTCGACGTCGGCCATGGTCAATTCCTGATTCCACCGTGCCCGGTCTTTGCGGACATGGTTCCAGGCATGATTAAGCACGCTAGGACTGACGATTTGCTGAATCAAATCCGACATGGTTGCTACCTTGTTGTTGGCTTGTGTGTGTCTTACACTCGGTTTATTCACTCAGTATTTGCGTTTTATCCTCGAACCGTTTTCCCGGTGACGATGTAGGTGGTTCTATTGGGTATAACGCGCTAGGTATCAGTTTTTTTAACCGGTATGGCATCAATTGATGCCAAGCAATAGCCAGAGGCGAATGACTGATTATTCTGATTGTTTCAGTTGGTTAAAATCACTTACTATAAGCATGGTTAATAGGGGTTTAATTTGCACTTTTGCGGTGCATAGCGT
>CAYFSA010000200.1:0-4538 GCA_964345605.1 uncultured Ectothiorhodospiraceae bacterium | reverse complement strand
CTGGCACCTGGATTCAGCAAGACGGCCCGGTATTCGCAGCCCTTGATTCGTTGCTTAGTGCCATAACGAAGCGGTGGGTTAGCCTTCGAGAAGGTTCGCGAGCCGACGCAGGGCGATTTTGCAGGGGATGACGTAAGGCAGCCAATAGTTCGGCACCTCGAATTCAACATAGCAAGCGTCTTTGCCCAAGGCACTCAGCCGATGGCCCGTGGCTGCGATGCCAGCGACCCGCCAGCCCCAGTACTGCAGGGTTTCATAGGCAGTAATAGTGAATGGCAACTGCAAACCTACAGCGGTGGTGACGCTGCCGCGCATGCCCTGGCGAA
The DNA here is from genome assembly GCA_964345605.1 of uncultured Ectothiorhodospiraceae bacterium. GTDB lineage: Bacteria > Pseudomonadota > Gammaproteobacteria > CAYFSA01 > CAYFSA01 > CAYFSA01. The sequence goes on along the minus strand of CAYFSA010000200.1, from coordinate 4,212 downwards.
TATAGCGCTCCGGGCTGTCAACCGCGCGCACGGAAGGTCCCCACAGCGGCCATTGGGTCGTGTCGGTCAGTAAATCCCACGCTCGCTCCGGCGAGGCAGCGAGCGTGCGGCCAACGTGCAGCGGCGCTGTTAGTGTGTGCGGTTTACGCAAGCCTGTTCCCGCCTAGACTGATGCGATCGAGTTTCAGGTGGTCGGCGCTCAATGCATAAGTCGCCCAATAAATGCGGGATCACGCAAAGGGCGAACCGCTTTAACTCGAGTCGCTGAATTCGGTGGCCGTCGCGATAGAACAACAGCATGGTGGTGAACCATTCACTGACGGTCAGGATGTGGATCAGCCAAGTTGGGAGCGACAATAACACGGGTAAATGGCCTCGGTGGTTGGTTGTCTGCCGGCGCTGGACCAGAGCAGCCTAGCGCAACAGTAAGCGGCGCATGAGCTCGATATAGATAGCCTGCAGCTGGTCCAGATCGGCGCTGCGGACATGTTCGTTGACTTGATGAATGCTTTGATTGACCGGGCCGAGTTCGACCACGGGAATGCCGTAAGCGGCGATGAAACGCCCATCGGAGGTGCCGCCGGCGGTGGAGCAAATGGGGCGGTAACCGGTAACGGTCTCGACAGCGTCGCTGATGGCTGTGGTGAACGCACCGGTCTCGGTTTGAAAGGGTTGACCGGAGAGCCGGAAGTCAAGGCTGTAATTCAAGTCATGGCGGTCCAGGATCGTTCTCAGGCGTGTCTGCAGGTCCTCGGCGGTGCTGCAGGGGGCGAAGCGGAAATTGAAATCGACGCTCACTGCGCCGGGGATCACGTTTTCGGCACCTGTGCCGGCATGGATGTTGGAAACCTGGAACTGGGTGGGCGGAAAATACGCATTGCCCTGATCCCATTGGGTTGCAGCTAATTCAGCCAGCGCCGGCGCCAGGCGATGAACAGGATTGTCGGCGAATTGTGGATAAGCAATATGGCCTTGCCGGCCATGCACCACCAAATGACCGTTCAGCGAGCCCCGGCGGCCGTTCTTGAGGGTATCGGCAATGTGTGTCTGACTCGAAGGTTCGCCGATAATGCACCAGTCGATCGCCTCGTTGCGCTCATGCAAGACGTCGACTACCCGGCGGGTGCCGTTCACCGCCGGTCCTTCCTCGTCACTGGTCAGCAACAACCCGAGCGAGCCCGCATGCTCGGGATGGGCCTGCACAAACGCTGCACAGGCGGTGACCATGGCTGCGAGCCCGCCTTTCATATCGGCGGTGCCGCGGCCGTAGAGATAGCCGTCATGCACGGTCGGGGTAAAGGGGTCGCTCTGCCAGTGCTCGCGCGGGCCAGGCGGCACGACGTCGGTATGGCCGGCGAAGACCAGCAGCGGCGCCGTGTTGCCCCGGCGCAGCCAGAGGTTGGCGACCTCGCCGAAGGGCAGCGGCTCGGCGGTGAAGCCGAAAGGCGCCAGATAATCGCGAATCAGGGGTTGGCAGCCGGCATCGTCGGGGGTAACCGAGGGCCGGGCGACCAGTTGCTGCAGAAGGGTTAGGGTTGTCGACATGCGTGAGCCTTAATCGATATCGCGCAGCAAGTCGTTAATCGCCACTTTCTGCCGGGTCTGTTCATCGACGTGTTTGACGATCACGGCGCAATACAGGCTGTATTTGCCGTTGGCGGCCGGCAAATTACCGGGCACGACCACGGCGCCGGCGGGGATGCGGCCCTGCAGGATCTGGTCGTTTTCCCGGTCGTAAATACGGGTGCTCTGGCCGATGAACACGCCCATGGAGATGACCGCGCCGGTCTCCACGATCACGCCTTCGACGATTTCCGAGCGCGCGCCGATAAAGCAGTTGTCCTCGATAATGGTGGGCTTGGCCTGCAAGGGCTCGAGCACGCCGCCAATGCCGACACCGCCGGATAAATGCACGTTTTTGCCGATTTGGGCGCAGGAGCCGACCGTCGCCCAAGTGTCGACCATGGTGCCGGCATCGACATAGGCACCGATGTTGACATAGGAAGGCATCAGGACCACGTTGGGGGCGATGTATGCCCCCCGCCGCGCGGTCGCCGGCGGCACCACCCGGGCGCCGCCGGCCCGCAGGTCGCGGCTGTTGGCATCGGCATACTTGGACGGCACCTTGTCATAATAATTGGTGAAGCCGCCCTTGATGAAGCGGTTATCCTCGATGCGAAACGACAGCAGGACCGCCTTCTTCAGCCATTCGTTGATCTGCCAGTTGCCGTTCCCGACCGGCTCGGCGACTCGGGCCTGACCGCTGTCGAGCAGCTCGATGGCCTCGAGAATGGCGTCGCGCACATGGGTCTCGACATTGCGGGGCGTGATTTCCGCACGGCGTTCAAAGGCTTGTTCAATCGTGGTTTGCATTGTGCTCATGGCGATAAGGTCCTTGAGTGTTCATTCGAGGTTATTGATAAAGCTGGCGAATACGTTCGGCCGCTTCGATACAGGTTGCCAGCGGGGCAACCAGGGCTAGACGCAGGCGGTTGCGCCCTGGGTCCCCCGTGGCGGTGGGTTCGGCAAGATAGCGGCCCGGCAAGCTGCGGATACCGGCTTGCCGATACAATTTGACGGCAAACATTTCGTCGTCTTCCGGGGTTTGCGGCCAGAGAAAAAAACCGGCGCTCGGCATCGGGGTCGGCATGACCGGCGCCAAAATATCCAGGACCGCGTCCCGTTTAGCCCGATAGGCGGTCCGGTTGGCAATGACATGGGTCTCGTCTTGCCAGGCGGCGGCGCTGGCGGCTTGGTGATGCAGGGGCATGGCGCAGCCATGATAAGTGCGGTAATGCAAAAATGTCGCGAGAATATCGGCATCTCCGGCAACCAAGCCCGAGCGCAGGCCAGCGGCGTTGGAGCGTTTTGACAGGCTATTGAAACTCAGGCAGCGTCGATAATCATGCCGGCCGAGCCGGGCCGCGGCGCCCAGAATACCCGGCGGCGGCTTGACTTCATCAAAATAGATTTCGCTATAACATTCGTCGGCGGCGATGATGAAGTCATATTCGTCGGCCAACGCGATGCAGCGCTGCAGCCAGGTCTCGTCCATCACTGCGCCGGTGGGATTGCCGGGATTGCACAGATACAAAAGCTGACAGCGCTGCCATACCGCGGCGGGCACGCTGTCCAGTTCGGGTAAAAAACCGTTGCCCTCGCGGCAATCCAGGTAAACCGGCGTGGCCCCGGCGTATAATGCCGCCCCGGCATAAATCTGATAAAACGGATTGGGTAGCACGACCGTGGCGTCGGCGCCGGGATCGATCATGCATTGGGCAATGGCGAACAGGGCCTCCCGCGTGCCGTTGACCGGCAGCACTTGGGTGGCTGGATCGAGCGAGCGCAAGGCAAAGCGCCGTACCAGCCAAGCGGCGATCGCCGCGCGCAGGGCTTCGCTGCCTTGAGTCGGCGGATAGCGGTGCAGGCTGTCAAAGGCGTCGCTGAGCGCCTGCTCGATCAGCGGCGGCGGGGGATGTTGCGGTTCGCCGACGGCCAGATCGATCAGGGAACGCTCCGGGGCGGGCTGATACGGGCCCAATAAATGCCTCAGGCGGTTGAAGGGGTAGGGCTTGAGCCGGGCGATCGCTGGATTCATCGGTATCGTTAAGGGTTATCGTTGAACTGGGCCCCCGCGCTGGCGGGGTTATTCAATGGCATCCACGACGGCGATTTCCGCGTCAAGGGCTTGGCTGAGGGCTGTCCGCACCACCTCCTGGCGCGTCTCGGCGTCTACCGGCTGGCCATCGAGTTCGGTGATGAACAGAATATCCTCGGCCTGCTCACCGACCGTCGCAATCTTGGCATTTTCCACACGGACATGACAGTCAATCAAGGCGCGGCCGACCAGCGACAGCAGGCCGGGCCGATCGCTGGTGGTCAGTTCCAGCACCGTGCGCGAGGCGGCCGGATCCTGCGTGAAGCTTAGCCGGGTCGGGACATGGAAATGCCGGAGCCGCCGCGGCGGGTTGCGCTGCACGGGCGTCGGCGGGGTATGCGGCTGCTTGAGCCGCTCGCGCAGGGTGGCGATGATTTCCTCTTGGCGAAACGGGCTTTGGATCACTTGGCCGTCTTCTTCCAGGGCCAGGAAGGTGTTGACTGCCATCCCGGTTTTCGAGGTGATGATGCGGGCATCGACCACATTCAGGGCGAGCTGGTCCAGCACCGCCGCGGTCAGGCCGAACAGATAAGGATGATCGACGGTATAGACGA
>CAYFSA010000199.1:0-4568 GCA_964345605.1 uncultured Ectothiorhodospiraceae bacterium | reverse complement strand
GCCGGACTGAGCCTAGCAGTTATCCCTTTTCCATTGCAAGGGTTTGCTTAAATAGGGTTGCGGGCGGGGTGCGTCGTGCAGCAGTAGGGTGATGTTTTCGAAGGGGTTGCGCTCAGTTAGTCAATTACCATGTGGGTAACAACACCGTGTCACCAGGCATCAGGCCTGCTTGGAGCTCGGCCCATTGGGTGCCTACCGCACCGATCTCGACCGGTACGGTCTCGATTTGGCCATTGCGGCGGCGCTCGACGAAGGCGTTGCCCTCGCGATAGATCAGGGCTTGCACGGGCAGAGTCGGGACGTTTTCGAGATGCTGGTAAGTGATCCTTACGGTGGCCGACATGCCGACATACACCGCCGGAGAAACCTCTTTCAGCTTGACCCGGGTGCGGAAGCGGTGCAACCCCTGCTGCTCGGCGTCGACGTCGGCAAGCGAGTCAATGGCCTCGATTTCGCCGGGGAAGCGCTGCTCGGGAAAGGCATCGAGGCGAATGCTCGCCGCCATGCCGGTCCGGAGTTTGGCGACATCGATTTCCCGGACAGCGATGTTGACGATCATGTCATCGGTGACAGGTATTTCCAGGAAGGTCTGGCCGAACCAGATGGCATCGCCAACCTGGATTGGGCGGCGCTCGCCCTGTTTGGGCAGGGTCTTGTACAGCAGCACCCCGGCGCTTGGGGCATAGACATCGCAATGCTCGACATCCACCTGAGCCTTTTTCAAGTCCTGCTGCGCCCGGGCCACGCGGCGCTGGTATTTGATGATCTCGGCTCGGCGCTGCTGCAGCTGCAGTTCGGCCGTGCGCTTGACGCGCTGTAATTGACTGGTTGCTGCCTCGACCAGTGAGGTCGCTTCGCGCTCCATGCGGGGGCGCTCGTAGGTGCGGAAATTCTGCAGGGCTTGGCGGGCCAGAGCGCGTGCTTCGCGGGCGGTTTGCGCCTGCCGGGCCGCCGCTTCGCGCTCGCGCTGCTGGCCATGTCCGGCCTGTGCCAGCGCCGCCAGGTCTTGCTGCGCTTGCTGGGCCTGGGCATATTCGCGCTCGGCGCGGGCCAGGCGATGCTCAAGCTGCAGGGCCTCAAGGGCCCCACTGCCTTCCCGTAAGTCTTTGGCTTTGATTCTGGCAATCGCCAGTTGGCGCTCGGCCGCTTCGATCCGGCCTGCGCCTTCCTCCTGCTGCAGCTCGCGCGCATGCCGGGCCGCGAGCAGCTGGCTTTGCGCATCGGCCAGGGCTTGCTCGGCCTGGGTGACTTTGTCAATAAAGGGCTGTGGATCAAAGCGGGCCACGATCAAGCCCTTGTTGACTTGCGTGCCTTCTTCGGCCAGCCAGATAATCTTGGCGCGATTGCTGGCGATCTTGGATTTGATCGGCACCACCCGGGCTGGCTGCACGACGCCACGCTCGGCAATGGTCAGACTGAAGCTGCGCCGCGCGCTGCTGACTTCGCGCCGAGCCTCGGCAGGGTCGGTCCCGGCTCGAAACCACCCCAGGGCAAGACTCCCAGCCAACAGCGCCACCCCGAACAAGCCCCAGCCCAGTAAGCCGCCGGGCAGCCAGCGCAGCCGTTGCGGTTTCATGGCAGGGCGGCTCGCTCGGCCTCGGTCAGACCCTTGTCGGGTTCGTTCAGGGCGGCCCGCAGCCACGCCCGGTCCAGCACACCCAAGGCCTTGCCTAGCTCAATCGCGGTACGATTGTAATCCAGCAACACCTGTAAGGCGTGGGTTGCCTGGGCAAAGACTTCATCCGCAGCCGCCTGCAGGGTGGGTCGGTCGATCAGTCCCCGCTCGAATTTTTGCTGGGCCAGCTGCAGCGCCTGATTTGCCTGCTGCCATTGCAGGGTCGCGATCTGCCGCCGCCGCGCAGCGGTTTCCAAAGCCTCGAAGGCCTGTTCGACCTCCTGGTTAATCCGCCGGCGCAAGGCGGCACCCGCCCGCGCAAGCTGGGTTTGGGCCAGGCTTTGACGGGCCCGATTGGCACGTTCCTGGGTCTGTTCCAAGTTGGATTCGAGCTGGAGCTGCACCGACCAGTCCGTCTCGTCCAGGCGCCGGGCGGCGGCGAAGGAATCACCCCGGCCCTCGCGGGAGACGCGTACATTCACCGAAATATCCGGTAACAGATTGCGGCGGGCCCGATACAGGCGCAGCCGCTGGATTTGCCGGTCAATGCGATGCTGCTGCCAATCGTGACGATAAGCCAGGAGTGCATCTTCCCAATCCTCGGGAATGATCGGCGTCAGCAGCCCCGGCGAACCGCTGACTTCGACCTGCCGCTCCAGCGAGAGGGCGAGCCGGGCAGCCAGCTCAGTACGCTGCTGACGCAGGGTCTGCTCGCGCTTGACGAGCGTATCCCTTGCCTGCAGAACCGCCAGTTCGGCTTGCTGTTCAGCCAGTGGTGCGGCCCGGCCCCGGTCCAGTCGACTGCGGACCGCCGCGGCGTGGGTGCGGGCCGCAGTCAGGGCCCGCTGCGCTTGGCGTTGCTGACGCTTGGCCAGCACGGTTTGATAATACTCGCTGCTGACTGTGGCGAGTAGGGTCTGACGTTGCCCTAAAGCTTGCCACTCGGCTTGGCGCCGGCGCCATTCGGCCACGGTCACCGCAGCGCGGTTGTAGCGCTTACCGAAGCGGCGCAGCAGGCTTTGCGAAAGCTGCACATACACACGGCCCGTATGGGTATTTTGCAGCACAAAGTCATTGGAGGTCCGGCGTTTGAGCTCTACCCCCGAGCTTAGCTCAGTGCCCAGCGCGGTCTGTTTGCGCACTTGCAAGCCGAGGCGCTGGCTGCCGGTTCCTTGGCTGGCGCCCACATTGGCAAGCGGCACCAGGCGGGTTTTGAATTGCGCTTGGGCCACTTTGCTGTCCCAGTCGGCCAGGGCCAAGTCTTCATCGATTTCCTGGGCTGCCGGACTATGCTGCAGCGCCCGGTCGAGATAATCCGTGAATTCCAGGGTCAGCGGCGCCGCACCCCCGTTCGCCGGCATCAGCAACAGCCAAACCACTGCCCCGGTATAGCGCCTCCCCCACAACGCTAATAGCTCATGCGAATGACGCCGTTATTGGCCTCGAGTAATTCCAGCCCGCGCAAATCGGTCTGCAGATGGTCAGCCACGGTCGCCTCGGCGGGTGCGGGCAGTACGGCCTCGATCACGAAGGTAGCCGCACTGTCGTCCCAAGCAACCAGCCGCATGACTTGCCTGACGCCGGCCAGGGCCTGCAGAGCCTGCTTGATGGCAGTGGCCGGATGGCCGCCCAGCGTCTGGATTTTCACGCTCAGGCTCTGGTTGGCCGGGGAACTCGTATCGGGTGCTGCCGGCGCCGCGGGGGCCGGCTGGCTAGCGGCCAGCCGCTCGGGCGCCGTGGTATATAGCTCGCGCGCAGCCAGCCTGGCAACCCCGCTCATGGCACTTTCCCGCGCCAGCAGCCGGGATTGATTTTGCAGGCTGGTGAAGCCGCGGCGCTGTTCGACCATGGCTGCCACCCGGCCCCTGGCCGGCTCAATCAGTTTGGCAGTGAGCGCGACGATGCCGCGCGGGGCTTCGTTTTCTCCCGGCATGGCGACGCTCGTCTGGTCGACCCGGGCCAGCCCGAGCACGACATAATCGGCGCCGACCGCCCGTCCCACCGCGGCGGCATGGGCGCCCAGCCCCTGCCGGGCGTGCCGCATGTCGCGCTGCTGCAAAGCTTCTTCCGTAAGGACATCGTCGGTCGTCTGAACTTCGCTGCCGTGCTCAAGGAATACCTTGGCCATGGCGAATTCGGCCGTACTGAGCAGGGTTACCGCCTCGGCGGCGGAGCTCATGCGATCCGCTTCGTGGACGATGAACAGGATGCGCTTGCCTGTAAAGCTATTGGCCGGCGCTTCGGTCGGGGTTTGATTGGCGGTGGCCGTTGTCGAACCGGAGCGTTCGGTCTGCCATTGTGCGGTTTGCGCAGCGAGCTCGCGTACGCTTTTGGCCAAGGCGGCATTGAGCACAGTCTGGGCAAGCGCGGCATCATTGGAGCCGGCCGCCCCAAAACCGAGATTTTGCTTGAGCTCGCGCCGGCCTTCGGCACTGGCGCGGCTGGAGGCAACCACCTCATTGCTGGTGGCATCCTTCAATAACAGGTCGAGCTGGACCCGCCCGACGAGGGTTTTGCGCTTGCTGAACGCGCTGCTGGTAAATTCCACGTCTTCCCGATATGTGCTCACGCTGCCGACCAGGAAATAATCATTGAGCAGCACGCCTTGGATTTCACGACGTTGGGCGGCATCGTCGGCTACATCGGACCATTGTAGATTCCGCCGTGCCAGCACTGCATCCAGCCGGTCCCAATCCACTACCCGATAGCCGCCGGTGGTTGCTAATTCGGTGGCCAGGGCATCCTTAATGGTGTCGACTTGATAGACCAGCTTCGCAGTAGGATGCGCCAGCGCGATTTGGCCGATGGCCACCGCGCCGAGCTGAGTTTGCGCAGACCCTGGCGGCGCCTGGCTCTCGCCGAGGCCGGTACTCGTGGTGATGGCTGTTTCCCGGGGCGGATTCCCGGCGCAGGCCAGCAAGATGAATAAGCTGGCGAGCAATAATCCGAATGT
>CAYFSA010000198.1:0-4669 GCA_964345605.1 uncultured Ectothiorhodospiraceae bacterium | reverse complement strand
GCGGTACTACCGGCTTTCATTAAGCCTCCCGCCGTCTCGGAGCTGATCTCCGTGGTCCCCCGAAAACCGGCAATTGTCAGGGTTTGCGACGCAATGGCATTGCCACCGGTGCCGGTTGCGCCTATACCTTCCTTGATCGAGCCTGCCCCATTGAATTTGCCGGAATCGAACGCAATCCCACCGCTTGTATTGGCCACCAGGGAATGACGCTCGAGATCCCGAGCCTTCATCGACTCAATCGAGACATTCAAATCCTCCGTCGCACTTGACCCAATATGAAAGCGCGTATCGGTGAAACTGCCATCGAGCAGATTGAGCTCGTTGAAGTTGGTCGTACGAGCGATCCGGGTCATCTCGCCCTTGAGCTGATTGACCTCATCCTGCAGCTGAATACGGTTGGAATCGGAATTGCTGCCGTTGGCCGACTGGATCGCGAGCTCGCGCATACGCTGCAACATGTTCGTGGTTTCCTGCAGCGCCCCGTCAGCGATCTGTACCACGGAGATGGCGTCATTGCTGTTACGGACAGCCATATCCAGGCCTTTGATCTGGGCGGTCATGCGATCGGAAATCGCCAGGCCCGCCGCATCATCGGCAGACGAGTTGATTCGCAGGCCGGAAGACAAGCGCTCCATGGCCTCGTTTTGCGTTCGCTGCGATATCATCATGTTACGCTGCGCAGTCAGCGACATTACGTTGGTATTGATGACCTGTGCCATTGCTTGAGTTCCCCTTGCGGTTGGCGAAATCGAGGCCACATGCTCAGCATGCGTGGATTCTCGTTTTCTGCGTCCATGCAGAATTCAGGCCATTAATAAATAATCTATACTTTCAGTAACTTAATAACCAATAAGCATTTTTCAAAGCTGATGTGGCAAATTTTTGCCGCTGCCGCGGCATAGGGGAATGGACTGAGTCTACGTTCAACAACAGGACAAACGGGTGGGAAGATACCGAACCGAGCTTTGGCTCTTAGGCTTATTGGGGCTTGACACTGGCGGCTGGGGGACGGGAGCACAGCCCCCTGTTAAGCCTGATCATTGAACAGCACATTGCTGTCGTTTTCACTCAGGCTACGAGCGATTTCCATCATCTCCTCGGGCGGAATTTGCCGGATAACTTCGTTCGTTTGCGAATCCTTGACTTTCACAACAACGCGACTGGTTACATCATCCACACTAAATTCCAGCTTCCGTCGCACCTGCTGAGCCTGCTCATTGGCTTCGTCCACCATTTGCCGGAGCTTTTCTGCTGGCTTTGCCTGCGTTTGTGATGCCTGTTGATCATCGGCTTGGTTGGTTGAGTCCTGCGTCTGCTGTCCTTGTCGGGCCTGATGGGTTTGTCCCCTTTCAAAATCATTGACCGCACCGGCCTCCCTTGCAGCAGGCGAAGGCGCAACGGGGGGAACTTCCCTAGCAGGCGGCTGCTCGAAATGGCGATGGATATAAATGTCTGTATTCATGGTGAATCCCGTTTACCTTGCGGCAGAATAACAGGTCAGGCTAAGCGATGACCCATTACGCCCTTCAGTTAACTTCCTCCAAACTGTATTCATTGTCGATGAATTTTGGAATCACTCCTTCGACATCACTTTAAGTCACTCGCTTTAGGGAAATTAACACGCATTCCACCGCAGCATGTTTCTTCACCTTAATTGTAGTGATCGGCAAGCCTTAGGCAAACTTTACTGGCATTATAGCGACATTTTTTTGACTATGAACTGACCCTACTCAGTAAGTGCCTACAGCCATCTGATCCAACAGTGCAATCATGCTTTGCCGTTATCCCCTTGCCAACAATTGCCTACCCCACCCCTCAACACACTGCCCAAAACACAAACCGCCATCATTGCTCGGCACTTGGCTATGCAGATACACCGCAAAGCCGGCCGCCTGCAGGCGGATGCGTGCGGTTTCGCAAAGGCGGCGATTCTGAAACACACCGCCGGTCAGGCCGACGGCTACTGGGCCATGCTGCGCCTTAAGTTCCTCAGCGAGCGCGACCATCGAGGCTGCCAGGCAATCGTGGAAGCCTGCGGCACGCTCGCTCGCCGGCAAGGTTTCAGCGGTTAGTAACGCGATCAGCGGGGCCCAGTCCAGGGACAGGCAGTCGCCTTGCCGATCGATCGGCAAGGATTTGCCAGCGGTCTGGATAGCCCCGGCCAGCGTTTCCAGCCACATCGGCCCCTGGCCCTCGAAACTGGCTTGCTGACACAGGCCCAGCAAGGCGGCTGCCGCGTCGAACAAGCGCCCGGCGGCGCTGGATTGCGGGCTGTTCAAGCCGCGCTGCCAGGCTTGCCGGGCCAGTTCGACCGCGGCGATCCCCGGCGGCTGCCAATCCATGCCCAGGGCCCAGGTCAAGGCGGCCGCGGCCCGCCACGGCTCGCGCCCGGCCTTGTCACCCCCCGGTAAGTGAAACGGCCGCAAGCTCGCCACCCGCTGCCACTGCCCCGGCCGGCCCAGCAAGGTCTCGCCGCCCCAAATACTGCCGTCACTGCCGAGACCGGTGCCATCCCAGGTAAACACCAGCCAGGGATCGGTTTGTTCCGGATACTCGCCGGCCAGGGCTGCGGCATGGGCGTGATGATGCCAGACGGCCTGCCGGTCGATGCCCCATTGTTCGGCCCAGATACGGGCGCGGCGAGTGCTGGCATACTGCGGATGGGCGTCGTGCACAATGCCGGCGGGCCGGACCTGATACAGCTCACATAAATGGCTGACGGCTTCGTCGAACACGGCCAGGGACCGCGGGCTGTCGAGATCGCCGATATGCGGCGAGATCACCGCGCGATCGTCCCAGGCCAGGGCCACGGTGTTCTTCATGTGCCCGCCGACGGCCAGCAGGGGCCGGGCCAGCCGTCCCGGCAGGCGCAGCTCGAGCGGCGCGCTGCCTCGTCCCAGCCGAATCGGCCTGGCCCGGCCAGCAATGACCCGGCGCACGGTGTCATCGGCCGGGTGCAGGATGGGCCGATTGTGATGCAGCGCCGCATCGGTGACAGGGGCAAGGCGTGCGGCGACATCGTCGGCATGGGTGAGCACCGGTTCGCCGCTGAGATTGGCCGAGGTCGCGACCAGGGGGCCGCCAAAATCCTGGCTCAGCAGTTCATGCAGCGGACTGTAGGGCAGGATGGCGCCGACTTCAGCCAGGCCGGGGGCAATACTCGGCGCGAGCGAGGCCTCCGGACGCAGGGGCACCAGCACGATTGGACGTTCGGGATCGGTCAGGGCCGCGGCCTGGACGCTATCCGGCTGCGCCTCGGCGCGCACGGCAGCCAGCCCGTCACGCCCCTGCCAGGGAAACAGGACCGCCAGCGGCTTGGCGGGCCGCTGTTTGCGGGCGCGCAGGCGGGCGACGCTAAGTTCGTTGCGCGCATCGCAGATGAGGTGATAGCCGCCGATGCCCTTGACCGCCAATATCTTGCCTTGCCGGAGGGCGGCAAGGGTTTGCCTTAGCGCGAGCTCGTTGCCATTGAGGGTGTTGTGCTCATCAATGAATGTTAACTGCGGCCCGCACTCGGGGCATGCCAGCGGCTGGGCATGGAAGCGGCGATCCAGGGGATCGGTGTATTCGGCCTGGCAGCTCGGGCAGAGCGGGAAATCGGCAAGGCTGGTGTAGGGCCGATCATAGGGAAGCCGGCGGATGATGGTATAGCGCGGGCCGCATTGGGTGCAGTTGATGAACGGATAGCGATAGCGCCGGGCCTTTGGATCGCCCAGCTCGGCGAGGCAGTCGTCGCAGGTGAAATAATCTGGCGGCACATGGCTATGGGCCGTCTCGCCGGTCTCACTCGCCAGGATCGAAAATTCATGGTAAGCGGCGACTGGGCTCGCCTCGACCCCCTCGATGCGGGGTTTTGCCAGCGGCGGGGCAGCGGTTATCAGCGCTTGAGCAAAACCGTCCAAAGCGGCCGGGTCGCCTTCGCCATGGACAACCACCTGCCCGGCCTGATTCCGGACCCAGCCTTTGAGCCCGAAAGCATGGGCCTGGCGATAGACGAAAGGGCGGAAACCTACCCCCTGCACCTGGCCGCTGATGAGCCAGCGCCGGGCTTCAATGGGTTGAGCCATCGGCCCCATTCCGATAACCACTATCTGATTTTCGCAATAGCTCGCCCAACATGCTAAATTTCACCAGCAGCAATCATATAGTCCGCTTAGCTCATGGCCAGACATCGGAAGTGGAGCCGGCTGAATGCTGGGCCCACTTTTTATTCTAGCTATCAGCGCACACGGCTATAAATCGCCGCGATGATGATAATGAAATGATTTACCACCAAAAGCGAGCTTAAATCATGCAATCGACATGGCAAACCATCTTTCTGCCGCCGCTGGCCGTCTGCCGCCGTGGCTGCGCCGCTGTCTGCGCGGCCCCAATCGGCGTTTTTTATGTTACGGCTCTCGTGGCCATGATCTATAGCCTGTTCGGCGGCCCGGCCGGCGTGTCAGGGATCAGTTGGGCAACGCTGGGGTTGGGTATCCTGCTGTGGGCTATCGCCGCCACGTGGAGTTTATTGGTGCTGCGCGGTCCGGGTACAGCCAATGCCGAGCAGGCAAGCGTCTGTGCGAGTATGTGGCCCGCCAATGAGGAACGGCATCCGTTGGAGAAGATACAATAGCGCGAAACCCACCTGCCAATTGGCGTAGGGCGGGTTTCAACCCGCCCCGAAACC
>CAYFSA010000197.1:0-4685 GCA_964345605.1 uncultured Ectothiorhodospiraceae bacterium | reverse complement strand
GGGGCCAGGTCAGTGTCGGTACTGAGGCAGAACTTAATAGCTGCGGCCGAGCCGCGGCAGCAGCCAAAAATAGGCCACCATCGCGGCGGTGCAGCTGCCAAGCAGCATACCGGCGAGGACATCCCAGGGCCAGTGTTCACCGGCAGCGATCCGGGCGAAGCCGACCAGCGCGGCCAGCGCCAAGGCCAGCAGGCGCAGCAGGGGGTGCGGCAGCCATAATGCGGCGAACAGGGCGCCGGTGAAGGCATCCGTGGTATGGCCCGACGGAAAGGCATGCAGGCCAGGGTCCAGGGTCGGGCCGGTCCATTCGCCGGGGGCAACGCTGTCGGGCCGGCCCCGGCCGAAGCCTAGTTTGAGGGCTCGCACTAGCAGGATCGAGCCAATGAGCTGAGCCAGCAAGTAAGCCTGGGCCCAACGCCGGAAGTCAGAGCGTTGTTGCCACAGACCCATCATCAGCAGTAGGGCAAAACCGCCGTAGAACACATACAAGCCGCCATCGGCAACAGTGTCCCACAGGCAGCGATAAGCGGCGCTGCCGGGCAAGCCCATTAGCCAGTCGACCAGCCGGGTCTCGCCAACTACTGTGATCAGCACTGCGGCCAGCCCGCCGACTGTCATAAGCAGTGCCAACGTCATCTTGAGCCGGCGCATCAGGTAGGGGCGCACTTCAATAGCTTCATGTGAGGGCAGGGCGTTCATTCGGGCAGGCCTGGGGGTATGCTCGGTCATGTGCGGCAGCGCAATGGGCGAATCAATTCGGCAAGGTTAGCTTAGGGCATGACGGCACCAGGGACAATTCATCGTCTGGCGGTTGCGCACCTGCGCCGGGGTCGCTAGGCTCTACGCCCAAGACAAGCAGTCAAGCCGCGTTAGTCAATGCAACGTCAATGACGTGCTGCCGGGGCGTCGCGTTCTTGCCAGTAACCTGAGGTGGGCCAATGAGCAGTCAAGCGCATTCGATGTCGATTTCACGCGGGCCGAAGCAACGTGCGGCCGCTGATTTTCGCGAGTTTGTCAGCCATGACAAGGAGCAGCAGCGCAGTGCCGAGTCGGCTTTCGACGAAAATCTGTACGATGAGGCCGCGGCGCTGATTCAAGCACGCTTGGACGCTGCAGCTACGGAAGCCATGTCGTGATTATCAATGCCGTTTACGCCCAGAATCTGCTCAAATTCGAGCATCTCGAGCTTACCGATTTACCCGCTCAAGGGCTGATCGCCCTGGTGGGCAATAATGAATCCGGCAAGAGCAGCCTCGGTGAAGGCATTTGCTTTGGTCTGTACGGGCGCGGCTTTGCAGTGGGCCAGTATGAGCCGACCCATGTCATCCGCTGGGGCCAGACGCGCTGTTCGGTGACCATTGAATTCACGGCCCGTGACGGCCAGCCTTACCGGGTGCTGCGTTTTATCGAGGCGGATGGCACGCATGGCGCGCGCCTGGAACGGCACGACGATACCGCTGCGATGTTGGCCCGGGGCCCCGACCAGGTGACGGCTGCCCTGGAGCAGTTGAACGGTTACGGTTTCGAGGAATTCATCGAGTCTTTTTATCTGGCCCAGCGCGAGATTACCTCGCCCCATCCGCATAGCCAGGCGGTGCGGCGAATAGCCGGCGTCGCCCCCCTGCAGGCGCTGCACGCCGAGCTAACCCGGGAGACGGCGACAGTGCGCAAGGAGGTCGCTGATCTGGACAATCGCCTGATGCAAACGCAGGCCGATTTGACAGGCCTGGGCCTGGATGAAGCCCGCCTGGGTCATCTCGAATCCGCCCAGCAGGTGCTGGCCAGTCAGGAATCCCTGGCGTATCGGCGTTCAGCTGAGCTTAACCGCGGCGGCAAAATCTATCGGGATGCCTTGAAGGATTACGAACGAGCCAACCGCCGGGGAATACTCGCCAAGCTCGGCGGCCTAACGCTGGCAGGCGTTGCCTTGGCGGCGCTCGTTCTCTGGGCGCTGTTGCAGATGGCCGGTGCCGGCGAGCTCGACGTCCTGGCCGACTATCTGGCCGCCGACACCCGGGCCTGGCTGACAATTGCGCTGCCGATCGTCATGAGCTTGGCACTGTTCGGCGGGGTGGTCAGCGCCGTCGTGCTGGTCCTGGCGGAGCGACGGGCGCGTGAAGCTGAACAGCGTGCCCAGGCCCTGCCGGACGCCTTGCAGCCGGTCGAAGCCGAGGCGGAACTGAGTGTGCCCTCGGGCACGCAGCAAGCGCTGCATGAGGCGGAACAGCTATTAGGCAAGCAGCGGCGCGAGACCGAAAATGTCTTATTGCCGCCCGCCTGGCCAAGCACCGTGGGCGAGACGCGGCTGCGGGCTGCCCAATTGCAGCTGCAAGCCCCAGAAGTGCGGCGTATGGTGAACACCTGTACGGCTGCCTACCAAGCACAATTGGCCATCGTGGCCGAGCGCTTGGCGGGGTTAGAGCAGGCCATAGCCGCAGAGCGGCGCCTGCATCAGCAGGCCGATGACTATCGCCGCGCCGTCTATGCCACTGAGGATAAGCTGGCGCAGCATAGGCATCGCTTGCGGGTGCGGGAAACCGCTTTGGGTATTCTGGAGCGGGCTGCGCGTTATCAATCCCAGCATTTCAA
This sequence comes from uncultured Ectothiorhodospiraceae bacterium, assembly GCA_964345605.1. Lineage (GTDB taxonomy): Bacteria > Pseudomonadota > Gammaproteobacteria > CAYFSA01 > CAYFSA01 > CAYFSA01. The sequence continues at coordinate 2,096 of CAYFSA010000197.1, read as the reverse complement.
TCACGCCATCCGCACGCGCGTCAGTCAGACCCTGCCGTTGTTTACCATGGATCGGTACGCGCATCTAAAGCTCGACGAGGAGTTGGTCGTGCAGGTCTTTGCCGCCGCCAAAGGCGATTTCATGGAGCTCGAGGAGATTTCCAGCGGCACGCAACGCCAGATTATCCTGGCGCTGCGCCTGGCCCTGGCCCAGCAGTTAGTGGAAGACACTCTGCGCGGTGGTCATTTCGTGATGCTGGACGAGCCTTTTGCCTTTTTCGATCCCGAGCGCACCCAGGCCGCCTTGCAGGCGCTGCCGGCGTTATCGACGGAATTGACACAGATTTGGGTCAGCTCGCAGGCTTTCCCGAGCGGCACTGGCTTTGCCAAGCAGATTCCTATCACCGCGGATGCCACACGCATCAGCGCCTGAAGCAGTGAATGTGTTCGTAAGGTATGGGTGCGGCCGGTTAGCCTTGGTTAGCCAGGGCACTGAGCGTGACTCAGGGTGACAAGGGTGCCTGCCGCTCAGGTCGTGTACTTACAGCCAGGCTCGAGCCGCTGGGCTCGGGCCTGGCTGGCGGGCATTTACCTTGTCGCCGCCGGCGCCATTCTCGCGGCCGGCTTGCCCCTGCTGTGGCGACTTGGTCTGTTGCTGCTGGTCGGTCTCGGTTATGGCCTGGAGCGTCAGCGCCGCCGGCGTTGTGCCGTCCGGACCGCCATCTGGTTGGCGAGTGGCCGCTGGTGGCTGGCCGATCTGCACGAACCATTGGGGTATGCGCACTTGCTGAGGTGCAGTTATGTCAGTCGCTGGCTGGTGATCTTATGCTGGCGTCTCGATGCCCTGGTTCAGCCTACTCGGCATGGCTGCAGGGGCCGGCGCTGCTGCCAGATCTGGGCCGATGCGGTCAATGCCACTACCTGGCGGCGTCTGCAGATGCGCTTGAATTTACAAGCGCGCAGCACACGGAATGTGTCCAAGCATAACAAGTAGACATAATCATAATCTGTCAGGGGCACCCGCGTATTACGATCGTTCAATTGAGGTTGCTTACCGGCCGGCATCGCTGGCCGGTGTGTCGACCTCCAGGTCGACACACCAGACTTATCAGTAGGTGTTAGGTGATTACGTCCGGAGCCTGCCGGCCGGTGCGGGCGCGGATCTCGGCGAGTTCGTCGGCAACCTGGATCAGTCCGCGCAATCGTGCTTGGGCATCTTGCTTTTGCTTGCTTGGATCGGCTTCGTAGTCCTCCAGATAGAGCCGCAATGTGGCGCCTTGCGTGCCGGTCCCGGACAGCCGGAACACGAGTCGGCCGCCACCCTCGAATTGAATGCGCAAGCCTTGCTGCTCGGCCCGGCTACCGTCGATCGGGTCGGTGTAAGCAAAATCGTCGGCATGCCTGATGCGATAATCGCCGTAGCGCTGGCCCGGTAGTTTGCTGAGCTGATCGCGCAGCCGGTCGACCAGATCGGTCGCGGCCTGGGCGTCAACCTGCTCATAATCGTGGCGCGAATAGAAATTGCGACCGAATTGGTGCCAATGCTCGTAAAGGATTTCGGCCACCGGCTCGCGGCGCACGGCCAGCAGATTCAGCCAGAACAGCACGGCCCACAGGCCGTCCTTCTCCCGGACGTGATCCGAGCCGGTGCCGAAGCTTTCTTCACCGCATAAGGTGATGCGCTTGGCATCGAGCAGATTGCCGAAGAATTTCCACCCCGTGGGCGTTTCGAAGCAGTCGACCCCAAGTTGCTCGGCAACCTGGTCGGCGGCCTGGCTGGTGGGCATGGAGCGCGCGATGCCGCGAATACCGTGCTGATAGCCGGGCACCCGGTGGGCGTTCGCCGCCAGTACGGCCAAACTGTCGCTGGGAGTGACAAAGAACCGATGGCCAAGAATCATGTTGCGATCGCCGTCGCCGTCCGAAGCCGCGCCCAGGTCGGCGGCCTCGCGCCCCCACATATAATCGACCAGGGTCTTGGCATGGACCAGATTGGGGTCGGGATGATGGCCGCCGAAATCCGGCAGCGGTTCGGCATTGATCACGCTGCCGGGCGGCGCCCCGAGGGCATCCTCCAAAATGGCCTTGGCATACGGCCCGGTGCTGGCATGCATGCC
>CAYFSA010000196.1:0-4718 GCA_964345605.1 uncultured Ectothiorhodospiraceae bacterium | reverse complement strand
CACTCACCACGGCCGCAACAGTGAGAAACAGGATGTCCGGCAGCATGTGCCGCTTATTCTTGTCGTGACGCGGGTCTTCTAGATTGGCAAAATGCTCGGCAAACTCGGCTGGCATCGTCTTTCTCCTCTATTTGAGCCTCAACTCTCGTACCCCCCGAGAACAAGCAGGCAATGCCCACCCCTGCGCTTTACCCGTGCCGGGAGGTAGTTCACTATGCCCTGTAACTCGCTGTTATTTCAAGATGTATTGTGCGCTTGCCCTGGACCCCGACCAAGCCCCTGCGGACCGCCCGAGGGTGATCGGGACGCCGAAATCGGCCGGTCGGGAGATGTTGGAGCGGGTTATTGCGGCAGGGCGAGGGAGGGAAAGGAGGGCGTTTCGCGCGAGCGGCAATGGCCGGTCCGGCCGTCCTCGGCGGACCGCTACCAGGGCACCCGTTGGTCGGACTCGCGTTGGTCGTACTCGGTTGGACAGGCGACTGGGAATTGATCGACGGCATCCCGCTGGCCATGGCACTCTCCCCGAGCCTGGCACATCAGGTGGCACATCGGCATTTGAGCGGACGGTTGTTCACAATTGTCGCCGGCTGTTCCCAGTGCGAAGCGCTTTTTGAGATCGACGTGGAGTTTGCCGAGGACACGGTCACGCGTCCCGATGTAATCGTCGTCTGCTTCGCCCCGGCTAGCGACCGGATTGCCCCACCTAAAGCAGGTATGCTAGCTCAGGGCGCCCCCCCGGGCGCCCCTGCCAGGCGCAGTTCATTCTCCGTAAGCCTTGCTGCGCGCCCCTATCAACGCACCTTTAATCTTACAGCCAGTACAACCGATCCGGCTTGGCGTATAAATGTCCCGCCCCAAAATAGGCAGTGATCTGATCTTCTTCGCGCAGCGTCACACTGCTGCCGGCACGGGGCGAAGGGGCGGCACGGAATTGCTCGGCCGTCACTGAATCGACGAAGACTTCGTGCTCGTTTCGGTGCTTGCGGAATTGCGCCATGGTGATCGGTAACAAGACCTTTTTGCCGCCCGCACGCACTTCCAGATAACGAATCATGTCCTCAGAGCGGTCAATCCAAACATCGCTCACTTCGCCGGCCGCCTGGCCGTCGGTGGCCACAACGCGCAAACCTCGCGGATCAACGTCCTGAGGCTCGATGACGAAGTCCTTGTCAGCACTTATAGGAACAATTTTGGTTTCCCCCTTAACGGTTTTATCAGTGCTGTCGTCACGCATTGCCCAGGCTGCAGGACCTGCACCGCTGGTCAGCGGATTGCCGGTGGGCTGCCAGGGCATCCCCGGCCCGTGTGAGGCGCGCTCCAGGTTCACGGGCATTTTGCTCTCGGCCGCATCACGTTCATAGTTGGGTGCAGTAGCAATGCGGCCGTCGCGCAGCAAGAAAACCTTCGGGTCAGGAATCCATTTGAATAGTCCCCCATCTGGATTGACGACATTGCCTTCGGCAATGTCAGTTTTCAGCGGGTAACCTTCGCGCCGGTCCTCACGCCGCAGATAAAACAGCGAAAACGCGAAAATGAGCCAAAAAGCCGTGAACGTAAGTGCCGCCACATCAAAATAACTGGTTATAGCACCGGTAGGCATAGTTCAATCTCCTCATGGGAACTGACCAAGGAATAAGCGCCCCCCGGGCGGCAAGCCCGGGGCACACTTTCCCAAGGGACCCGGGTCTTATTCCGACGCTTCGATCGGCGGAATGCCGTCATCCAGCCAGTTCAGCTCGGTGCTCAGCACGATAAAATGAATCAACAGACCCAATACGGTCAGGAAGGTGAACAGAGCGGTCAGTACTCTGCGCGGATCAAACAACAGCCACATTTTCCACATCATTAAAGCCCTCTTCGTTATTGATTCGTGATAGCGTTACAGCCAGGGACGATAGCCCCAAACCAGGACATGCGCGACGATCACAGCGATGAAAAAAGCCGTTAAACCGCCCATAAAAAGACTGTGAAATTCACGCGCTTCCTCTTCCGACAAACCGGATAAAGATTGATTATCAGCCATTTTGATCTCCTCAACAGTTAGCCTTACGGCATTTTTTTACATTAATTGAAGCAACCCATCGTAATGACACTTGCTGGGTTGCCAAACCACACATGCGAAGCCAGCATGCGCTTCGCCCAGGTAGTTGCCCTTAAAAAAAGATGCGGTTGTCAAAAATGACGCCCGAGGGCTTGCGGCAACCAAAGCCGCTAATAATCAAATATCGCCTTTCCATATTGTCAGATGCATATTGTGAGACGCATTTCCTTGCAAATCTGACGCCGGCATGCATACGCTACGGCCGCCTGCAACCCGCCGTGTAATTGTTGGCTTATTCCCCGTTACCAACCCGGCAACACCGTCTGCTAGCCCAGTGATTTTGATGCTTTGCCGGAGCAAGCAAATCAGCAAATGCTGCACGGTTATTTGATTGTGCAATCCTGATGGTGATGAGTGCGCAATACAATTCGCATTCTTACGAGTATCGAATACGTAGGAATACATAGCCGGACTCGATGCATCGAGCCTCCCGCGTCAGTGCGTTATCTGAGCGGTTTGAACAGGGACAACAGTGGCTGGCGACTGATAGGGTCGGTCTGGCCGGCAGGGTTAGTCATTGAATATCTGCTCACAGAGTCAGCTAAGATCACGGCGGAGGCTAACTGGGCGAAGCCTCAGCTTAAAACCAGCGCTTTGAGGCGATTAAATAAATTGCTTGAACAATGGTTACCGCAAGTAAATGTGAAACGCCAAAGAAAAGCCCTGGGCAGAGATTCCCAGGGCGAAGGAGGCTTGCTTAGCCTAACTCGGGTCGACTAAGCTGGCAGAAAAATGGCGACCTTTAAAGTGGCTATGTGGCATCAATCGAAACCCAATCTTATCGATGATAAATCCGAGAGGAAATTCGCATTGCTACGAGCATTGGATACGGAGAAATACGAGGCCAAGCACAATGACATACCAATCAAAAGGTATTCGCTTGTTTGAGTGCTAGGGCGCAGCGATATCCTGAAAAGGGTGTGCTAAATATAGATGTTTTGCTATAGGTAGCTGTCGAAATCAGTATAAGCATTATCTAATGTTATGGGCCTTCGACTTGTGTGGAGAGTGGATTCAAATGAACACCTATGGGACCAATACTGAATCTGCCGCAGACGGCGGGGTATTTTCACAGTTTATCGAGAGGGAGCAAGAGCCGCTTCGCTGCGAGGCTTTGGCTGATCTCGAGCGAACCGCATCGGTTCCGGATGATCTTCAGCAGCTACTCGATGCCTCCGACCTGAAATTGCTGCATGGCTTGCGGGCCTACCAAATTGAATTGGAATCCCTGAACGGAGAATTGCAGCGCACCCAGGCAGAAGCCGAACAGTCAAAAACCCATTTTCTTGATCTTTATGATCAGGCGCCGGTGGGCTTCTGCATCCTTAGCGAAAAGGGTCTGATTGTCGAGGCCAACCGCGCCTGTGCAGCCTTGCTCGGCACAACCAAACCGGCCCTGGTCAATCAACCGTTGCGTTGCTTTATCTGCAAAGAACAAGAACATGCCTATTATGATATGCGCCGGCAGCTTATTGTCACCGGTGAGCACCAATTTGGTGAATTCAGAATACGCCGCTCGGACGGAAAAGTTGCCTGGATACGGCTGGATTGCAACAGCTGTGTCGATCGCGATGGCGAGCTTGCATCCCGCATTGCCCTCATTGATATTCACACGATAAAAGCCGCGGAAGTCGCCATTCACACGCATGAGAAACTGCTGCAGTCGGTTTTTTCGGGGGTTGCGCAGATCATGTTCGTCGTCGATATTATCGAACCGGATCGGTTCGTGTTCGCCGAGGTAAATGCTCATGGTGAACGTCTCAGGGGCCTGTTACGGTCAGTTTGGCTGGGCAAAACCCCACAGGAGCTATTTCCGGCGGAGCTCGCCGACGAAATGATCGCACGCTACCAGCAATGCCGGCGGCGCAAACAGGAAGTGACTTATGAAGAGACACTGCCTTATAAGGGCCGCATGACCCAATGGGAAACCAAACTGCATCCTTTAATCGACCAGGACGGTAGGGTTTATCGACTGATCGGCACCAGTCAGGAAATTACTGCCCACGCAGATCTGGACAATCGTTTAGAGCAGCTCGCCAACAGTCTCACTGAACTCATCAAGAAGAAAAACCAGGTCACCGTGACGGAGGTTCAACGGGTATTGGACGAGGCCCGGGCGCTCGAACGTGACCTGCCGGCCAAAAGCAATGGGGTATCCAGGAATATGCGCCAGCGATTGGACCGAATGATTGACATAAATGCCAATCTCTTGGGCGAGGCTCGTCTACGTGACGCGATCCAGCAGCGCATAACATCGCTGACCCAACGGGAGAAGGAGGTGATGCAGCTGATCGTTAAAGGGTTTATGAACAAAGAGGTGGCCGACTTACTCGAGATCAGTCAACGGACGATCGAAGTACATCGTGCCCATTTGATGGAGAAGCTGCATGTAAGCTCAATGGCAGAACTCGTGCAGCTTGCGGTCATCATCGGGATGGTTGATCCCTTGGCGCTTGACATGAGTGATGGTGACACTTGATAGGCACTCGCCTGCTGGCCCGCCTGCGTTAACCATTCAGCTTGCAAACGCAGACGAGACAGCATTTGAGGGTGGCCTTGACTACTCAGCCAGCGACGGATAGTCCTTGAGCATGCTGACGCCATACAACGGCTTGTT
>CAYFSA010000195.1:3349-4724 GCA_964345605.1 uncultured Ectothiorhodospiraceae bacterium | reverse complement strand
CAACACGACAACGCGGTTTCAGGCCGCAATGATTGAGCTATTGCCATAGTCTAGCCATAGTAGGATGGAGACCGAGAATCAGGAAATAGGCTAGGGGGGAGTGTTGAAATGGCGCGCCCGAGAGGATTCGAACCTCTGACCTTCGCCTCCGGAGGGCGACGCTCTATCCAGCTGAGCTACGGGCGCGGACAAAATGGAAAGGCGCAGGCGACTGACAAGAAGGCTAGCCCGATTGCACCTAAAGCCTATATGGTAGCGCCATCTCAGTAACTTGTCTACAGTAATCATCCAGATTGAGCCCTTGGACCGAATCCAGAGATTGTAAAGCCGTCTTTGCAATCGGCAATAACGAGGTAGAACGTGAACAATCAACGTGATTTCGTCACGATCGCAGTTGTGATCGTGAGCTTAATGGCAGTGCTGGCCATCTTGGTTTTTTTTATCACACAGCTGCTCAATAAGTTCCACAACGATGAACACAATGCGGCGACTTATGAGCGCCAGCAAGCCTCTATCGAAGCCCGGATTGCCAAAGTCGGCCGCGTGGTGACCGAAACGCCGGTTGCTTCAGCGTCTCAGCAGACGCAGGGGGCTCGCAGTAGCGCCGAGATCGTCGCCAGCGTCTGCAATAGCTGCCATACCAGCGGGGTGCTGGGCGCTCCGCGCCTGGACCAGCCCGACGCATGGCGGCCACGAGTGGCGCAGGGCATGAATACGCTGGTCGCCCATGCCATCAACGGCTACAAACAGATGCCGGCCCGAGGCGGCGACACGAGCCTCAGTGACAGCGAAGTCCGCGCCGCTGTTGAGTATATGCTTGAAGAAGTTGGGGTAAAGCCCAGCCAAACACAGACTGCTGCCAATACACAAGTCAATGGGGCCGCCCAGGCAACCACCCATGCTGAAGCGGGCGATTCGAGCGAATCACAAACGGCAACGGTAGCTGCCACCGAGCCTGAGGCTCGCACATCTTTTGATGCGCTCGAGCAAAAAAGCACCTCCGGCGCGGCGGAACCCGCACAAGCCCTAGCGACCAGCCAACAATCGGATACGACCAACGCCACACCATCCGGTGGTGCTGAACGCGCTTCTCTGCAAGCTGGCGAAGCCCTCTACAATCAGGTGTGTCATGCTTGTCATCGCATTGGCGCTGCAGGTGCGCCGAAAATTGGTGACCAGGAGGCTTGGCAGCAACGCCTGGAAAAAGGTCGGCAAACACTCTACCAAAGTGTGCTAAACGGCAAAGGCGCCATGCCGGCCAAAGGCGGCGCCATGACCGCAACTGATGCTGAAGTCCGCGCCGCGGTTGAATATATCCTGGCAAGACTTGCGCAGGAAGAATAAGTATCCAAAAGCATGGCCCTGCTCAAACCCC
>CAYFSA010000195.1:0-3249 GCA_964345605.1 uncultured Ectothiorhodospiraceae bacterium | reverse complement strand
GCAGGTCGTGGGGCCGTCCAAGTCATCCGAGGGACAGTATCTGTATTACTTGCTGAAGTGGTTGTAAGGAGTCGCTGGGCCTAAAACTTGATAGACTAGGCGGTGGCCGGATATTGCAGTGCAACCCCGAAGCACGCAGTATTGCGGTAACTGCGTACAGTCAGATTGTGAATGACTGTAGACCATACACCTATCACGCATCAACTTCATGAACCCCAAAGACCCGACTGAGCATCTTGTGGCTGCGGCCAATTCCGAGCAGAGCCTGGCTCAACTACGTAAGCAGGCCGAGGCGCATGTGGCGACCGACCAGTCACTCTCCGAGGCAGCGATTGCCGAGCTCTCCCCGACTCAGATCAAGACCCTGGTCGAGGAGCTGCAAATTCACCAGGTCGAACTCACGCAACAGAACGAAGCCTTGCAGCAAACCCAGACGGAACTCGAGCGTCTGCGCACCCGCTATTACGACCTGTATGAGCAGGCGCCTGTGGGGTATTGCACGGTCACCGACAAGGGCATTATCCAGGAAGCCAATCGCACCGCAACCACATTGCTGGGCTTGTCGCGCTACGAGCTGGTCGGCCAGCCGCTGAGCCGCTTTATCCGTGCCCAGGACAAAGTGACCGATTTCATGCATCGGCGCGCCTTGTTTACCAGTGGTGACCCGCAGACTTATGAGATCAAGCTGGTCAAGCCCAATGGCGAGACATTCTGGGCCCGTTTCGATACCAGTCTGGCTCAGGAGGAGGATTTCACGCCCGTCAGTCGGGTTACTATCAGTGACATCACCCGGCGCCGCCACAGCGAAAGCGCTTTGCAGGCCAGTGAGGCCAAGTTTCGGGGGATTTTTGATAATTTGCAGGATGCGGTGTTTCTGCACGAAGTGAGCGAGGATCAGGTAGCAGGACGATTTCTCGACGTCAATCCTGCCGCCTGTCAGCGCCTGGGCTACACGCCCGAGGAAATGCGGCAGCTCACGCCCAGGGATGTCGACGAACCCCCACGGTTTGAGCAGCACATTGCCGAGGTAATGCGCGAGCTGCACCAGCAGGGTTATGCGCTGTTTGAAACCGTGCATATCGCCAAAGACGGCCGGCGCATTCCGGTGGAAAATCATACGCGCCTGTTCGATACCGGTGAACAGCGGCTTGCGCTCACCATATCGCGCGACATCACCGAGCGCCGCCAGCTCCTGCACGATCTGGAAGAACGCATCAAGGAACTGAAATGCCTGCACGGGATCGCCGAATCGATCCGCACCCGCACCGACATCGACGCCATTTGCCAAGACATCGTCGCCCTGATCCCCCCCGGCTGGCATTATCCGGACATTACCCGGGGCAAAATCACCCTGGCGGATCAGGTCTATGTCACCGAGCCCTTCGACGAGACGCCTTGGAAACTAAGCAGCGAGATAGTGGTATCCGGCCAGTCCGAGGGCACAGTCGAGGTCTATTATTTACGGGAACAGCCCGAATTGGACGAAGGGCCGTTCCTCTATGAAGAACGCCAGCTCATCGAAAGCATTGCTACCAGCCTCGGCCAGGCTATCGAGCGTCAGCGCGCCGAAGCCCAATATCGGCAATTCAAAACCATCACCGATTTTGCCGTGCATGGTACCGTCATCGCCGACCTCGACGGGACAATATTGTATGTAAACGAGTCCTTTGCCCGTATCCACGGTTATAGCCCGGACGAATTGATCGGCCGAAACCTGTCAATCTTTCACTCCGACCAGCAATTATCCGTTGCACACCGCATTAACAAAAAGCTATTTCACGAAGGCCGCTTCGGTCCGGCAGAAATCGGTCATGTTCATAGAGACGGTACCGAATTTCCCATGCTGATAAGCGGCATCCTCATCCGAGACCAGCACAATCAGCCCCAATACATCGCCGCTTCCGCCGTCGATATCCGCGAGCGCAAACAGGCAGAGCAGCAGCTCAAGCTGATCAACCAGCATTTACAGCAGCAAATCGCCCGTGCCAATCAGCTTGCCCAGCAGGCTGAGAGCGCCAATCAAGCCAAAAGCGGGTTCCTCGCCAGCATGAGCCACGAGATCCGTACCCCGATCAATGCCATCATCGGCATGACCGGATTGCTGCTAGACACACCACTTTCGCCCGAACAGCATCAATATGCTGATACCGTGCGCAGCAGTAGCCAGGCTTTGCTGGCCCTGATCAACGATATTCTCGATCTTTCCAAAATTGAAGCCGGCAAGCTCGAGTTGGACGATGTTATTTTCGATTTGCCCAAGCTACTCGACGAATTAAGTCAGATTATCGGCGCTATGGCGCACGATAAAGGCCTGCATTTTCATTGCGAAACCGAGCCCGAAGTGCCGCCGCAATTGCAGGGTGATCCCGGCCGGCTGCGCCAAATCCTGATTAATCTGGCAAGCAATGCCGTGAAATTCACTGCTGCCGGCCAGGTTACCGTGCGGGTCGAATTGCTCGAGGCCACCGCAGAAGGGGCCAGGCTGCGATTTATCGTGCGCGATACTGGCATTGGAATTCCCCGCGCCAAGCAGGACAAGCTATTCAAGAATTTCAGTCAAATCGATACCTCTATGACCCGTAATTTCGGTGGTACCGGGTTGGGTCTGGCCATTGCCAAGCAATTAACTGATGCCATGGGCGGCGAGATCGGCGTCAATAGCGAGGCTGGGAAGGGCGCGGATTTTTGGTTTACGGCCTATTTTCAGCAAGCTCGTCAAGCGGTTTCGCCGGCAGCATCCACCGACCCCCCCGCCAAGGCCGCGCCGGCCGCGGCCGTGATCGACCATGCCAGCGTCCTGGTCGTGGATGACAATGCCATCAATCTCAAGGTTGCCACGGGAGTTCTCAAAAAACTGGGGGTAAAAGCCGAGGCAGTCGAGAGCGGTCACGCGGCCCTGCAAGCCCTGCGGTCACAGTCCTTTGACATGGTTCTGATGGATGTCGAAATGCCGGACATGGATGGCCTGAGCGCTACCCGCCAAATTCGTGACCCGGCCTCGCAAGTGCTCAATCCGCGTATCCCGGTTATCGCACTAACCGCCCACGCCATGGCCGGCGATCGAGAAAAATGCCTGGCAGCGGGTATGGACGGCTATGTTCCTAAACCTATCGAGCCCCAGACCCTGCGTGAGGTGATTGAGCGTTGGCTAGCACCCTCTCAGTCTTGAGATCTTTTATTTGCCACCTTATTCGCTTGAGCTAAACCCTGATAAACACCTCAATTGCGATCTCAAGGCTGGCATCCATG
>CAYFSA010000194.1:0-4753 GCA_964345605.1 uncultured Ectothiorhodospiraceae bacterium | reverse complement strand
AAGTCTTGGGCGCCATTGGCACGGACGGTCGCCTTGCGCTTGTTAATAGTGGAAACTGCTAGCCATATATTTCACAAGCCTGGGTCGGCCGTCTCAATTATAATTGTCAAATCGATTATTCTGTTTTTATTTGCTAACTTTTGAGATGATTGATATCCGGGCGACTCATATCAGCACATGTGCCATTTTATTACAGCTTTGCCCGAGGCCGGAACGGCTTGCAGGGGCTATGCTGAGCTCTACTGCAAGGGTGGGTTAGCGCTTTAGTTTGCGCCAGGTCAGCGTATTAGGCCGGCTATGGCGAACGATCAACAGCTTAACTCAAGTCTGGCGCGGTTTGTGCTATATGGCGATTGCTACTTAGCAAACCACAGGAGCAACCAATATGAGAGCTTTGTTTACCCAAGGGGTCGTCATCCTTGCCGGTCTGGGCGCAGCTGTGAGCGGATATGCCCAAGATTACAGTCAGGGGCAAGCAGGCGATTATCAGCAGGGCCAACAGCAACAACAGCAGCAACAGGGACAGCCGCCGCAACCACAGGGACAGAGGCCCGCCGCCCCGCAAGTCGAGCTGAGCGAGAAAAAGATTTCTAAGTTCAGCGACGCTTACGCCAAAATCAGCACCATTCGTCAGGACTACACCGACCGCATGCGCAATGCCGAGGATCAAAGCAAGGCCCGCGAGCTGCAACAGCAGGCGCAATCCGAAATGATGGCGGCCGTTAAGGAAACCGGCCTGTCTGTTCAGGATTATAACCGCATCGCTCAGGCCATACAGCGCAACCCTGAATTGCGTAATCGGGTACTCAATAGTAGTAACTAAAGTCGAGAGCCGCTAAAGCCTGCTGTCAAGACGTCGGTTCGTCGTCGTCTAAATAGCGGTAGAGCGTGCGCCGGCCGATGCCGAGCAGGCGAGCGGCCTGGCGCTTGTTGCCGTGGCATTGATCGAGCACTTCGCGCACATAGCGCCGCTCCATCTCGCGCAAAGGCAACAGCGCCGTACCGCTTGGCGAGGTTAGCGACCCTGGGGCGCCGTCGGGACTCGAGTCAGTGCCGGCGGCGCGGATGCGATTGGGCAAATCGTCGAGGCCGATCTCACCATGGCGGCAAAAGGCAACGGCACGTTCCAAGGCATTGGAAAGCTCGCGGACATTCCCGGGAAAAGGATAGCGGCGCAGGTTCGCCAGTGCCTCGGCAGTAATGCCCTCGACCGGCGGTCGTGCGCTCGCGCCGAAACGAGAAATAAAGCGCGCCGTGAGTAAATCGAGATCTTCGCCGCGGTCGCGCAGCGGCGGCACCTGCAGCGCGAAGGTGTCCAGGCGATAGAAAAGATCAGCGCGGAAATCCCCGGCAGCAACCGCTTCCTCCAGATCGCGATTAGTGGCAGCGATGACTCGCACGTCGAGATAACGCTCACGGTTTTCGCCCACTGGCCGAACGCAGCCGTTTTCCAGTATGCGCAGCAGTTTCGATTGCATCGTCACGGGCATCTCACCTATCTCGTCGAGCAAGATGCTGCCACCCTCGGCTTCGGCAAAGAGACCCTTGCGGGCGTGCCGGGCGCCGGTGAAGGCGCCGGCAGCATGGCCGAAGAGTTCGCTTTCGAGTAATTCGGCGGGAATTCCCGCACAGTTCAGGGCCACAAACGGCCCATTGGCGCGTGCGCTCTCAGCATGCAGAGCGCGGGCTACCAATTCCTTGCCAACCCCGCTTTCACCCAGTACCAGCACCGCTCCTTCAGCGGCCGCGATTCGGCCGATCTGGTCAAAGAGGCGGCGCATGGCAGGGCTGCGCCCGATCATGCCGTGCAGACCGTCTTCCTCGGCAGCATGTAAGCTGCGGTAACGGGCGACTTCGCGCTGCAGCGTACGCAGCTCCAGGGCGCGCTGGACGCACAGCTGCAAGTGATCGAGCTGCAAGGGTTTGGTGAGAAAATCGTCCGCACCACGTTTGAGGGCCTCCACCGCCTGGGCGATCGTGCCAAACGCGGTAATGACGATAAAGCCTGGCGGAACGGGTTGCGCACGGCTGCGCTCGAGCAATGCAAGGCCATCCTCGCCAGGCAAGCGTAGATCGCTGATCACCAAGTCATAAGGCTCGCCCAGCAGGCGGGCACCGCTGTGGCCGTCGGCTGCCGTGCTCACGGTATGGCCGGCATCCTCGAGTTCTTCACGGATCAGCTCGCACAGGCCGCTGTCATCTTCAACCACCAGGATCGAGCCGTACAGCGTCGGAGCAGTCATGGCATAATCTCCGCAGATTGCGGTAAGCCGAGAGTGAAGCAGGCACCGCCACCCGCCGCGGTCGTAACCTCAAGCCAGCCGCCGTGGTCACGGGCTGCGGCATGAGCGATTGCCAAGCCGAGACCGGTGCCTTGGCCTACCGGCTTGGTGGTGAAAAACGGCTCAAACAGGCGGGGGTAATCCTCGGCAGCGATGCCGGGGCCATCGTCTATCACTTCGTAACGCACCTCGCCGGGCGTCATCATAACGCGGCATATCACCTCACTGGCAGCCGCCTGACAGGCATTTTCGATCAAGTTGCGCAGCGCTTGCTCCAAGCGCAGGATATCGATGCAGATGTCGCCGAGCTGAGACGGTGCCTGCAAATGCACGCTGACGCCCCGGGCTGGGTTTTCGAGATTAGCGACGGCACTGCGTAAGGGGTGATCGGCCGGTGTGGTATAGCGCTGCAAGGGATTGGCGCGGCCAAAATCCAGCAGCTGGCGTATCAGACGGGTCATGCGCTCGCTCTCGCGCCGAATGACACCCAGTCCGGCAATCGCCGGTTCGGGAAGATCGGTACGGCGCAGCAGACGCTGCGCCTTACCATCAACCGTGCTTAAAGGACTGCCCAGCTCATGGGCCACACCTGCAGCCAGCTGCCCGAGGGCCGCCATTTTTTCGGATTGATGCAGCCGCTCCCGCAAAGCTGCTTCGCGCTCGCGCTGTTGAGCCAGAGCGGCATGTGAGCGCTGGATCGCTTCGGCCATACGGTTGACGGCAGTGGCAAGCAGGCGCAGCTCCTTGGGTCCGCGTAATGCCAGACGATGACTGAAATCGCCTTCGCGGATGCGGCTTAGGCCGGCCTGCACGGCGGTCAAGTAGCGGCCCACGATCCAGCGATGGCCGAGCACCACGATTAGCGCGAGTGTGAGGCCCGCGATCGCCACAACCGCTAGGGTATGGAAGCGCACCTTACCGAGATAGCGATCGAAATCGCTACCCTTGCGCGTCACCTGCAGCAAGCCGATGATGCGACCGCCGCTATCGGTAAGGGGAACGAAGTAAGAAAAGACCCGCTCACCTTCGGCCTGTTCAAAATTGCCCGAGCGTTGACCCTGGTCGGCGAGTCGAGCCGCCCGTTTACTTTTGACCGGCGCCCGCAGTTCGCCACTCTCTGCAACCAACTCACCCGCTTTGCCATAAACATAGGCACCGTAGACACGATCGATGCTGAAAGCCGAATCCAAGGCCCGCTGCACGGTACGCTCGTAGCCCCGTTCCAACGCATGGCTGAGGGGCAGCCGGATCGCGCGGGCGACTAGTTCGATATCTTCCTGCATACGCTTGACGGCATGTTTCTCGAGCTGGGCCGAGCTGTACCAGCCCGTCAGCAGGGTGATTCCCAAAAAAGGCACGAGTACCGCGGTTAGCAGGGCAGTCCGCAGCGATAGGGCCGGCAGCGAACGCAACCAGGAATAAAGTGTATTAAAATGACGCATGTATCGAATTTGCTACGGAACAAGGTTGCCCGTCAACCATCCCCCAAGCGAGATCGGCGGCGACAGACATGGTTTGTTTATTGCTTAGTGGGCATTCGACAACATCATACCGCCCCCGACAGGCAAGCTACGTTCCGGAGCAAAAGCATTATGAATCGACCGTCCTTGTACCTCTTACTGCTGCTGTGTGTCGCTGAGTTCGGCGGCGCCCAGCCGTGCCTGGAAATAACCAATAAGGGATACGAAAAACAGTCAAAGGAGGTCACCTCGGCCATAACCTGGTGGGTGCAGATAAACAATCAGTGTAACCGTTCATTTGATGCGGACCTCGAAGTGCATCTGCTGGATGCACAAGGCGAGTTATTGCTGCAAACCTCTTATATATTGATCGTTCCACGTAACAGCAAAGCTAAGGCAAAACGGGAGAGCTACATGCTCGGCAACGAAATCGATCGTGTCGAGCACCTAGAGGTCGAGCTAGAAGAGCGCGAACGGCCGTTTTGAAGTGTTTCGTAGGAAGTGTTTCGTAGGACATCCACGGGTTGCCATTTGGTCTATTATCATCAGCAGATGTTACCGTGAGGTGTTTCTATGGCCATGCATGTTTGTAACGGTGCCACACTGAAGTGCATATTCGCCGTACCCCCCGGAGTTAGTTCCCTGGTCGTTCCCCCAAAGAATAGGACGTTGACCAGCAACCAGCCCGCAGCCAATATCATGGACCACATGCCGATGGTCAACATCATGCCGTTCGGGATGTGTATGTCACCCACTAATCCAGCTTTTGTTTCGGCAACCGCCGCCGCGATGGGCACCCCCACTCCGGTGCCTTGCACGCCTGCCACACCCGCGCCCTGGACGACCGGCTCCCCAACTGTGCTGTTAGCTAATATACCCGCGCTGAACAACACCTCCGTGCTGGCATGCGCGCTGGGAGGGCCTGGCTGCATTAGCATTGTGGTACCAGGTCAGGTTACAGAGATAATACCATGACAACCCCCAATCTGCCTTAGAGGTTCTCTTTATATT
>CAYFSA010000193.1:0-4929 GCA_964345605.1 uncultured Ectothiorhodospiraceae bacterium | reverse complement strand
GGGGTAGGGTCGGTTTTAACCGACCACGGCGCCTATATACCAAGCCATGATTGGGACTCATTGTTTAGCTGTGTCGAAACAGCGCCATGGTTTCGACATGGCTGGTGTGGGGAAACATGTCCAATACGCCGACACGAGCTAACGTATAACCCATTTCATGGACGAGGTGGTAAGCGTCGCGCGCCAGGGTTCCCGGATGACAGGAAACATACAGGATCAGTTTGGGGGTCAGCTGGTTGAGGGCCGGTAGCACCGCGCCGGCGCCGGCGCGCGGCGGGTCGAGCAGGGCAAGGTCGATCGGTTCGCGGGCCCAGGGCTCATTGAGCGCTTCAGCCGTCAAATCGGCAGTATAAAAACGCACCTGCTCCAGCCCATTGAGCGCAGCGTTGGCGCGCGCCCGCTCGACCATGGCGGCATCGCCTTCGACGCCGATAACCTCGCCTGCGCGGCGGGCTAGGGGTAACGTAAAATTTCCTAAACCGCAGAACAGATCAAGCACCCGGTCGGTGGGCTGGGGATCGAGCCAGGCAATGGCCTGGGCCACCATGTTCCGGTTAATGGTGGCGTTGACCTGCACGAAATCGGTGGGGAAAAAATGAAGGCGGATGTCGAAATCGGGATGCGCCAGCCACAATGCTTGGTTTTCTGGCCACAGCGGCTGCAGGCTGTCGGGCCCTGCCGGCTGTAATGCCACTTGTAGCGCGCAGTCCTGAGCGAGTTTGATCAATTGGTTGCGATCCGCCTCGCTCAAGGGGTCTAAATGGCGCAAGGCGAGGGTGGTCGCGTTATCGCCGCACGCAACCTCGATTTGCGGGATGCGCTCGCGGGCCGCCAGCAGGCCGAGGCGCTCAGCCAGTGCGGGCAGCAAACGGCCGACGGGTTCAGCGAGTACCGGGCAGGTTTGCATATCGGCCAGATATCGTCCTTGGCGTTCGCGAAAACCGACCAATACACGCCCTTTTTTCTGCACGTATTTGACCCCGAGTCGCGCCTTGCGTCGATAGCCCTGCGTCGGTCCGCGCAAAGGCGTGGCAATCTCGTCTGGCGCGATCCGGCCGATGCGCTGCAATGCGTCTAGCAGAATCTGTTGTTTGTGGTCGAGCTGAGCGTCGGCCGCCAGATGTTGCAAACTGCAACCGCCGCAGACACCAAAACTCGGACAGAACGGCGTAATCCGGGCCGCGCTGGCCGTTACCACGGCGACTACGCGACCTTCGTCATAATCGCGGCGCTGCCGGGTGTAGACGAACTGGACCTGCTCGCCAACCAGCGCGCCGTCGATGAAAGTGGTCTTGCCGCCCAGACGCGCCACGCCCCGGCCATCATGGCTTAAGGACTCGATACTGGCGGTCTGGGGCTCGGTAGGCAGGGATTTACGACGCGCCCGACTCACGCCGTCGATTCGCTGTCGGGCCGGTTCTGCCAGGCTGCCAGGAATTGGTCAAAGTGAGCCTGCTGTTGGCCGGTCAACAACTGCTCAAGCTGCTGGCAACGCTGGGCATATTCCTGTTCCGGCAGCTTGCCGCGCATGGCTTCAAAACGCAGATAGACGAGATAGGTGTTCAAAGCGTCAGTTTCGCAATAATCCCGGATCGCTTTCAGTTCACCGGCGAGAAATTGCTCCCAGACCTTGCTGCCGTGCATACCCATCTTGCCGGGCAAACCCAGCATGGTGGCAATTTCATCCAAGGGGGCGCTGCCGCGGGCCTGATAGCCCGACAGGACGTCCATGAGATCCAGATGGCGCCAGTGGAACCGGTTGAGGTAATTGTTGTAGCGGAAATTCTGTTCCATGTCGCCGATCTCCCAGTATTGCGGGGCTTCGACACCGTGCAGCAAGGCCCGATAATGCAATACCGGTAGATCGAAACCGGTGCCGTTCCAGGACACCAGCACCGGTTTATATTGCTTCACGCCGTGGAAAAACCGGCGCACCAAGTCAGCTTCCTCAGTCGAATCGTCGCTGCCCAGCGACCAGACCTTGAGCCGATCCGGTGTCTGCAAGACCACCGAGATCACCACGATCCGGTGCAGATGCAGGGGCAGGAATTCGCTGCCGGTTTTTTGCCGACGCAGATGGGCCATCGCCTTGGCCACTTCAGCATCCGGCAGCGCCTCGCCCAATTCATAGATGCGCCGGCCGGAAGCGACATCCGGGACCGTTTCGATATCAAATGCTAAGACGTTGCTCATGGGCACACTCTTCAACCAATGCGAACGGCATCCTGCCAGGGCCGTCAGGGCGTGGCAAGCACCAGCGTGAATTCGATGCGGCCTGCGGCGGCAAAGCGCAATGACTCAAGCTGTGCGCGCAAGGCCTGTTGGAGCTCGCGCTGGCGGATATCACGTCCTTTCAGCCGCAGCTTACGGACTTCGCCCTCGTCATTGGTCCAGAGCTTGATGTGATAAGCCCCTGTAAGCTCTGGCTGGTCCTGGCGCATCTTGAGGTAAGGTCGGCAGAGCTCGGAGAGCGCCTGATCCAGCACTTCCTTGACCGCCAAGTAACGCAGCGCCCCGCTGACTGCCAGGGCTTCAATCCGACAATTGTTCGCCTGGACGGCTTGGGCCTCGGTTGCCGGCGTTTGCGGTGGCGGTGCCGTTTTGCTTGTGTCTTCGAATGTCCCGGCCAGGGCTTGTCCTTGAGGCGGTGCGCTCATGGTCTGTCTGGGCTGTATCTTCTGCCTTAGGGGCGCCGTGGCGGCTGAACGCATGCCGGCCGGTGCTGCGCTGCGCTCGCCAAATACCCCGTCGTAATCCACCCCTTCGGGCAGCTCGACCGGCTGTACCACCGTGGTTGACTCGCCATCTTGATTGACCACTCGTTCTTCGACCGCGACAAAGCTGGTCCAGCGGGTCATGAGATTGAATTGCAATCCCACTTCGGTCACTTGTTCGATAAGCGTCTCGGTACGCCCCTCGCGGACCATGCGGTCCATGAGCTCACGGATTTGATGGCGGGCCCAGACACTAGCGATGGCGGCGTTGGCGGCGTGATCGCGGGGCAGATGCACCGGCAAATTGTGTTCGTATCGCTGCTGGCCGAGCTGGCCGGTGATTTTGATGGTTTCCCGGCCGCCCTGTTGATAACGGGCGTGTAAGCGAAGCGGTTGGCCGGCCCATAGGTCGGGGATGTGTTCGGGGTATTGCTCGCTCACATCGAGTTTGCCCCAGTCGATGTGGATGTGGGCCAGGGTAGGTCGATCGACGCGCTTAAAGAAGGCGTCGATGACTTCATCGGCCTGTTCGTCCTGGCGCACAAAGAAAGCCTCGCCGCGGCCGGCTTCGGCGGCCCGCGTCAACAGATAGCGATTGACCGATGAGCCTACGCCTAAGCTGAAGACCCGAGCACCCCGGCGGGATTCAGCGATGGCCTTGAGGATGCGGGCTTCGTCGCCGACGTAGCCATCGGTGAGCAGGAAGGCGATGCGCAGCCGGCCTTCGGCGGCTGGCTGGGAAAGGGCTTCGAGGATGCCCGTGCGCATTTCCGTGCCGCCACTGCCGCGCAAGGCTTCGACATAGTCGAGGGCGGCCTGCCGGTTGGCCGCAGTGAGCGGCCGCGGCGCGGGCCATAAGGTACCGGTGTCGCCGGCAAAGCGCACGACGTTGAAGACGTCAGTGTTGCGCATGCCGCCGATCAGCCGCTGCATGGCGTGTTTGGAACGGGCTAACGGGGCACCGCGCATCGAGCCGGACGTATCCAGAATGAAGATGAGCTCGCGCGGGACGATTTCATTCGCCGTTACTTGACGCGGCGGCTGTGCGATCAGCGTAAAGAAGCCGCCGCGCGCGTCGTGATGCGGTATAACGGCAAAGGCCGGGGCTTTGCCGGCGACTTCGTAGCGCAGGATGAAATCCTTGTTGGGCAGGGTATCGGACGGGTGCAGGCTGATTTGCCGCCGGCTGGGACTGCGTTGTTCGACATCGATGGCATGCGAGACCGAATGCAGACCCTGAATCGGCACACCGGCATCCAGCGCTACGCTGAGTGCGATATCATGGCCACTGCGCTGGCCGGGCTTGAGCACCGGCGGGGTGATGCGCGAGGCATCCGGGACCGCGTCGGTATCCGGGGCCGTGCCGCTGCCTTGCGACGTGTCCTTGGGGCTGCCTGGAATATAGCGGGGACCGACCACCATCGGGAATACCAATTCGTAGGCACCGTCGGCATAATTGAGCATATCCACATAGCGGATCACGACTTCGATTTCGTCACCCGGCATGATGTTGGCCACCGATTGGGTGAAGATATTGGGCCGTTCCTGCTCGAGCAGCGAGGCATGTTGGCCCTTTTGCTTGGCCTGCTCATACATTTCACGCGCCTTTTCGCGGCGCTTGATGATCCCTTTGATGGTGCGCTCACCGATGCGCATTTGCATGGCGTCCACGGCCGCTTCATGGGGTAGGGGAAAGGTGTACACCGCTTCGATGGGGGCGTCGTAAGGATTGGTATAGCGTTGGGTGACTTCGGTGCGGGCGACGAAACCGGAGACTTCGATACTGACATCGGTATGCGCTAGGGGCAGTTCCAATGATTCCTCGGGTTGTTCGCCGCCGAGTTCGAGGACACGCAGACTGCCTGGGTTGGTGTCTGCAGGCAGGCCGGCTGGCCTTGGAGTGGCGCTGATGGGTATACAGCCGGCCAGTAACAGGCAAATGAGCCCAACTCTGGCAAGATACTCGGGAATCATGCTGAAATTCATGTGGCCTCCGCGACGAGTGGCAAGGGCAAACCGATCAGGGTGAAAAAGTCGTTTCCAGCTCTGCTGGCCATGTGAGCAAATGATGCTTAAATGATAACTCAAGCATAGTCCAGCCGGCGTGAACGGGGGCAGATTTGTCACCGGGCTCGCTAATGAGCTTAAAATAACCGAACTGGTTTATCCCTGAAGCTTGACCAAGTGACCGAGGTAGCCCGTTGGTTGCGCAACC
>CAYFSA010000192.1:0-4931 GCA_964345605.1 uncultured Ectothiorhodospiraceae bacterium | reverse complement strand
ATCGCGTTGCAACCAGAAAGCCCGGCAACCCGCCGAGATCGGCAGCACGCGTTTCAATCCTTGTTGTAGTGGATATCGCGTTGCAACTTGCAGATCGAGAAAGCAGTGTCGCGAAGGTCTGGGAGTTTCAATCCTTGTTGTAGTGGATATCGCGTTGCAACTCGACTGTCTGCCGGCTCTCGCCGATTGCTTTGGGTTTCAATCCTTGTTGTAGTGGATATCGCGTTGCAACACAGCAGCATGCGTGACGAGCTAGCGATCCAGCACGCGTTTCAATCCTTGTTGTAGTGGATATCGCGTTGCAACAGGCACGACTGATGCAAAACGCCTGGAAACGATTTCAGGTTTCAATCCTTGTTGTAGTGGATATCGCGTTGCAACGCATTATGAAGCTTTTAATATAAAAATCAGAAAGTTATGCAATTTTACTCGATCGCTTTTGGATCGGTTCGAGTGCCCCCATGCCCTTCTGAACGGGCGTTTTCAGGGCGGCTTTGCATCGAAAATCGGTTGATTTTATTAGCTAAATCAATCTCTTAAAGAGCGCGGCCCCGGCCCGGCCAATAATTTTTCCCGAACAGTAGTTGAGTTATCCATGTGGTTATTGGTCGGCCATCACGTCTGTTGCTGTCTTCAAACCCATAGTAATGATGTGCCTGGGCATGTACAAGGGTTATTAGCCCCTTTCTCCCAGCCATTTCATCACCAGCAGCGTGTTTTGGTACGGCTGATCTTTTTCGGGTTTTTTCTTGTCGGATTTTTCCCGCCATAGACCCTTTTCGGCTTGCATGTGGCGCTGCAGCCAGGCAGCGACCTGCTGTTTTTCCTCCCCTTGCCAGCGTCCCTCTTTGGCCTGCTTGAGGATATAGTTGATCGGATTTTGTTTGGGGTCGGGGCGGGTGTCGATCAGTTCCTGAAGATGCCGTTCGAAGGGGTCCATTTGCGCCAGTGCTCGCTGACGCTCGGCTTCCCGCTGCCGCGTGGCTTCGCGTTCGCGTTCTTGCGCCTGCCGGCGGGCAGCGGCCTGTTGCAGGTGCTGATCCGCCGCCGTATCCGGGTGCATCTGCCCATATCCCACCGCCGTTTTCGCGCCGGCGCCCAGCCATGCCAGGGCTTGCTTCAGGGCGGCCATGACGGCCGCCAACTCGTTGGCGGCGGCTGTGTCTTGGCGCAGCCGCGGGGCGATGCCGAACAGTAGCTTTGGCCGGCGGGCGACCAGAAACGGTATCGGGACCGGCTCGTGCCAGTCGGCAGGGATGTTGGCCGGTGGGGGATGCCCGTTTAGGGGCTTGCCACCTTGGGCGTACCAATCGCCCTGATGCGGGGTCATCACGTCAGCCCGCAAGTAGACCGGTTCGACCGGCAGGGCATCGAAGAAGATGAATTGGCCGGCCCGCTCCTGGTTGCCGAACCAGGTATCCAGGCGGGCTTGGCGTTGGGCGGCGTCGCACAAGTGTTCATCCCAGATTTCGACCCAGGCTTTCACGAGTCCTTTGACCCCGCTGCCGGCGAGATAGGGCACGCCGAGCGTGGGGTGCCAGGCCAGGCCGTTTTCCACCGGATGCGGCAGCCCCAGGCCGGTGGCGAAATGCCAATCGCACTGGAAAACCGCGCCCCGGCCGCCGCATTCGGTAATCAGACTCAGATGGCGCAGCACAGCGGTTTCCAAGGCTTGCGGGTCGCCGGTTTTTTGGGCGTTTTCCTCGACCCACCGGCTTTTGCCGGACTTGCAGATTTGCCATTCGTTGGCGGCATCGAAATGATCGAAAAACCGCTCGAACCACAGGCCGCGATGGCCGTTTTGAAAGCAATCACGGGGATTTTCGGGACGCTGATACAGCGGCAGGGTCATGACTTGGCCTCCGCAGTTGCGCCGGCGTCGTCGTCTTGACGGGCGAGGAACGCACTGGAAAGTTTTTTCACCCAATCCAAAAACTGCAGCGCCTCGACCTGCGCCGCCAGGTAGGTTTCTAAATCGGTGCCAGTGATGGCCTCGAGCAGGTCGGTCGTGCCGGCAAAGGGGCGGCCCGGTTGGGCCAGCCAGTCGCCGAGCAGGCGATAATGCCGATAGTAGACATGTTCGGGGCCTTTGCGCCGGTAAAAGGCCGCGGCCTGGCCCAGACCGTTGGCGCGGATCATGAACGGCATGGCGCTGGCGTGGCTGTTGAATTCTTTTTGGCTGTCGAGGTCGTTCTGCCATTGGCGCTGCAACTCGCGAATCCGCTGCAAGGCGAAGCGGGCGCGCTGTTGCTGGAGGGTGCCTTCGGTCAAGCCGGTCGACTCGCTGGGTTGTGCGCTTGGCGCTGGGTGATCGTTGTTTGGCCGGGCGGCTGCGGGCTCGGCCGGTACCGATTGTGGTTTCGCGGTATTTCCGTTCGCCGCCGGCTGCTTCGATTGTTTCTTGTAGGGCGAGCCTTTCTTTTTGCTTGTCTTACTCATCATGCTGTGCCTCACTGCGGTGGATCGTGACTTTGCACCAGCCCATGCCGACGGTTTCGTTGCCGCCGAGCTGCAGGTAGGGTTGCTCGAAGAGTTTGCGCGTTGTTTGTTCGAGCACCTGGGCCGCGCTCATCTCGCTGTTTTCGGCCCGCGCGTTTTGGGCATGCAGGCCGCAGTACAGCAAGGTATCGGGTGGCAGGCTTTCCTCATACCAAAGTGCCCCGGGGTTGACGGTCTTGCTGGCGTTGTCGATGCAGACATGGGCATTGACCGGGATGGCGAATTCGGCCAGGTGCCTGAAGCGGTCGTCATGGACGATGACCAATTGTTGGCGCAGGGCTTCGGCGGCATCAGGACGGCCCATGAGTTCGGCAAGGGCGGTGATGATCGCGTCGAGATCGCTGGTGCTCGGCTCGAAGCGGAATTCTTCTAGGTACAAGGCCGCTTGCCGCATGCTGGTCGGCAGCCAGGCGGTGTCCACGCCCGCCTCAGCCAGGGTGGGGATGGCCTCGGCCGCAAAGGCGGGGGCACCGAGGCGGTTGGCGTCGGCCAGGAAACGTTTGAGCAGGGCCGGGCAAGTGACCCATTTGAAATGGCTGGTCAGCGAACGCACCGGCAGCAGCAGTAACCGGGCGTCGCTAACTAAAAGCGCCCCGGCGTGCTCATGGGCGTTGGTGGTTTCGGGGCCGAAGATGAGTGTGCGCTCGGGCGCGGGTAGTGCTATATCCTCGGCCCGGGCGCGCAGGGCGCCTTTGACCGCCGAGCCGTACACCACTGGCCAGCCGGTATGCGCTTCGCGCTGAATGGGCAGGTCGACGACGCCGGCCATTTGCCCCGCGCCGGCATGCAGGGAGGTTTCGGCTAACAAGCCGAGCATTGCAGTGTGATTCATGCGGTGATCCTTGGTGGCTTATGGGGTTTGCCAAACGCCGACGGCCAACTCGCCGCGGCCGAGGGCGGTGGCGCTGCCGATGCAGTGGCCGTGCAGGGCGGTGACGGCTTGTGCGGGATCGCTTGGCGCCGTGCAGAAATACACGCTGCCAGCCGGCACCAGGCTCTCGACGGGCCGCGGGGCTTGCTTGGCCAGATCCCAGCCGCCTTCGCGGGTCGGTTTGCCGATCACGGCGCTGTGCAGGGTCAGCGGGATGCCGTTGAGTTCCCCCTGCCAGACATCGATGCCGTCCTGCCGGGCAGCCGTGAAGCCGGGCAGCAGCCAGTGGTCGGCGCCGAAGTCGGCCGGGGTCAGCAGCACCAACAGCAAGTGGGAGGTGCCGGAGGCGGGGGTGGCTAACGGGGCCGCGGCCTCGCTCACCTCGAACGCGGCAGCCCGGCCTTCGCCGCCGAACCGCAGCGTGCCCGTTGCCGGCTGCCAAGCCTGTGGGATCCCGCCGGTCGCGGCGCCGATGGTTACCTCGGCATGCAGCCGCAGGTGGCGGGTCTGGTAGAGCAAGCCGTCGATGCCGGTGCGCCGGCGGTTATGGCGGCCAATCCCGAGCCGGGGTTCGACGGTGTACAGCGTGCTGGCCTCGATCACGCGCTGCGGGTGCTCGCCCTGCAAAACGCGCTGCAAGTCCCCCGCCGTCAGCCAAGCGTTGTCCAGTGGTTTGGCGCCGGGCTTGGCGGGGTCAAGCTTGGGCAATCGGACCCGCCCCAGGTCGCAGTCGACCGGGTCGCCGGGGCGCAGAAAGCGGTAGGGAGCGTCTGTGTCAGGTACGCTCAGCAGGTGCCGCGGGACGGGGTAGAGGCGTTCTCCGGCGAGCCGGGGATAGGGCCCTTGCAGGCGCAGTTGACCAAGGTCGTCGCCGACGCCGATGACGGCGCGCAGGGCGGTACAGTCGGCCGCATCCGGGAAGCCTGCCCAGTCGACGCCCTGCGCTTCGCCGATGCGGGTGCGGATGGCGCCGGCCACGGTTCGCGCGGGCGGTGGGAACAGGCTGCTCAGCTCGTTGCTGCCGCTGGTATCGAAGCCGCGGGCCTCGCGGAAGAACCAGGTGTCCAGCGGCGCGAAGCGCCATTCGGTCCAGCGTTCACTCGTGTCGGTCATGTGTCCGCTCCTTTCTGGGCCAAAAAGCGCACGAGCAGGGCGCCGTCCGCCTCTAAATGATCGCTTTGGAAATACGCGATCTGCGCCTTGTCCAGACCTCGGGTCACCGGCCGGCACTGGTCGAGTAATGGCGCGATGAGCTGTTCGGCCTGCGTCTGCGTGAGTTTGTTGGCTTTGGCGCGCTTCGCATTGACGCCGGAGGCCAGATAATCCGCCGCCAGCAAAGCCTGCATTTCGTCCGGGGTGAAAACGGACTTGGCGGAATGCGCAGGCGCGTCAGGGTTGAGCAGGGCGAAGCGCTCGCGGATTTTATAAAAGAACTTGCTGCTAAAGGCCGCCCGTTCGGTGCTGTCGCCGCTTGCCAGGTCCTGGCGGGTGAAGTCCTCGGCAAGTCGTTCGGTGCTCCCGTCCACAATATCTCGGTCCGAGATGTAACGTTCAAGCTAAC
>CAYFSA010000191.1:0-5129 GCA_964345605.1 uncultured Ectothiorhodospiraceae bacterium | reverse complement strand
CTGACCGGTCAGGTGGATTCGGCCGTGTTCGACATGCTTGAAGAGCAGCCGCTGGTGGCCATGGCGGTCGAGGCAGAGCTGGCGCTGCATGGTGAGCAGGTGCCCTTGACGCTGCGGGTCGATGTTGCTCGCCTGAGCAAAGAGCAAATTTTTGTGACCAGCCGGCTTCCAGTGCTGGTTCAAGCGGACGATTTCAACCTGGTCAAAGGTGTGGAAAAATTGCGGGAGCTGGCTGGATTGCCGAGTATTACGCGCACGGTGCCGGTCCAATTCGCCTTGATGTTCAACCGAGTGGAGTAGGCAGGAATTGAGTCTAGCCACTTGCAACTAAGTGTACACAATCAGTATGCTTATTCTTTCAAAACGATCGGCCGCTGCTTAAGCCGATCGCTTTGGTTAGGTAGTGCATGCTGGCCCGCAACCAGGCAACGGTTACGTGGCCGGCGTCGAGACGTTTTTCTTCATTGGTATAGCGGGCCGCCGGAGAAGATCCATGACCGACATGACCGAACAATATCGGATTGCTGACGAGCCTTTTTATCGTCCCACAGGGAACGAGGTAGAGCTATTCGAGGCTGCTTATGCCGCGCGTATGCCAGTGATCCTGAAGGGACCGACGGGGGTCGGCAAAACGCGCTTCGTTGAATATTTGGCCTGGAAGCTGGATCGGCCATTGATTACCGTCGCTTGCAACGAGGATATGACGGCCTCGGATCTGGTCGGTCGTTACCTGCTGGATGCGCAGGGTACGCGCTGGCAGGATGGCCCCTTGACTACGGCGGCCCGGATCGGTGCGATCTGCTATCTGGACGAGGTCGTCGAAGCGCGCCAGGATACCACGATTGTGATTCATCCCCTGACCGACCATCGACGGACCCTGCCACTGGAGAAAAAAGGGGAGCTGGTGCTGGCGCATCCCGATTTTCAGTTGGTGATTTCCTATAACCCGGGCTATCAGAGCCTGCTGAAAGACTTGAAACAATCCACCAAGCAGCGTTTCGGTGCGTTAGATTTCAGCTACCCAGACACCGAGGTCGAAACCGATATCGTTGCTCACGAGGCGGAGATCGATCCGAGCATTGCGAACAAATTGGTGCAGGTTGCCCATCGCGCCCGTAATCTCAAGGGGCATGGCCTGGATGAAGGGATTTCGACCCGGCTGTTGGTCTACGCGGGTCAATTGATTGCCAAGGGCATCGATCCCCAATCGGCCTGTGCCATGACGCTGGTGCGGCCTATCACGGATGATCCGGATATGCGTGAGACGCTGGATGCGGCTGTTAACACGTATTTCTAAGCTGTCGTGCCGTATCAGTTTGTATACCGGGCGGCTTTTAGGTCGCCTCGGTCATTGAGCATCACGACAGGGGGTACAAGATGTTTGCAACCAAACATACCCAGATTGCCTATGACGGTTCTCTGTGAGGCTGCATGCGGAGGCATTGGCAGCGCTGAACTTGGCCACTGAAACTTGGCTACTTAAATAGGTGCGCTGCCTAGATGGGCTTTAAGTTAATCTCACGTCAAGTATGATTACTGACGATTATATTGTCTCCCTGCGACGTGATATCGAATTCACTACGACATTGCGTGACCAGTCCTACCGTTTTCGCTCGACTTGGGGCTTGTTTTCACCGCGTGAAATCGATGCCGGCACGCGACTGCTTGTCGAGCACATGACAATCGACGCGGAGGACGACTGCATCGATTTAGGCTGCGGCTACGGTCCCATCGGTCTGGTCATGGCCCGCAATGCGGTTGAGGGTCAGACGTGGATGCTGGACAAGGATTTTGTCGCTGTTGATTACGCTGAGCGCAATGCCGAATTGAACGGCCTAACCAATGTCTCGGCGACGTTGAGTAACGGCTTGGTGGCGGTTCGGGACAAGCCGGCCGACCTGGTGGCGGCGAACCTGCCCGCCAAGGTCGGTAAGGAGCTGTTGTATCTCTTTCTCGCCGATGCGCATTATATGCTCAACCCGGGCGGCCGTTTGTACGTGGTGACCATCACCGGCTTGCGGCGCTTTATTGAACGGAATTTCAACGAGGTCTTCGGCAATTACACCAAGGTCAAACAGGGTAAGGATTACACGGTGGCCCTGGCCGAAAAGCAATAATAGCCAAATCGTCAAGGCTGCTGTCGAGCAGGCAGCAAAACGCTCGCCGGTTGCCGAGGTGAGCACCAAATCCTAGTTAGTTCCAAGGGTTTCCTTCCAACGCCACGCCGGCACGATCTCAGGCATGACATAATGAGTATCGATCTCTCGGAATATCAAGACTTCCTCGCTACAACTGAGCCCGTCATCCGGGACACCTTTGACGCAAATTTTTATGAGGCCAGCCGGGTCATGAGCCCGCGGGGTCTGCACAATTATCTCGAAGGCGCGCGGGCCTTGAAGGATCTCGGCCGAGGTAGCGAGCTTGTCGTGACTTATCTGGATGAAATGCCAGGGGTTGCCAGGGAGGTCGGTGACGAAGTCATTCCCGATATCGTCACCGCGGCGATGAAGCTGGCGTCCATGGTCAGCGGCGAGGTAATCGGTTTGCTGTTCGCCAGCCTGCCTACTGCGGCGCGGCGCCTGGGCGATCCGGATTTGCTGCGCCAATACCTGTCTTTAATCCACCAGCTTTCGGCTAAGGTGCCGCGCGGTTTGCGGCCTATGTTGGCGCATCTCGACGAGCTGCTATCCAAATTGACGCTGGGTGGCCTGCGGCGCTGGGCTATGTGGGGCGCCCAGGCCCATGGCCGTGATTTCAAGACGCTGACGGCGTACTTCGCTCTCGAATCGGCCGACAGCCGTAAGGTCTTGCAGAACGAGCGGCGCGGTACGCTGTTTATCGACAGTCAGCGCAAATTGAATTTCTATCTGCGGGCATTGTGGGGACGGGATTTCTTTATGCGGCCCACCTCGGGCGACTACGAATCCCGCGAAGGCTCACGGCCTTATATTAAAGGCGGTTTTATTCATCTGCCGGATGCCTACGATGACTTTGCCGGGGTTAGCGGCATCGATATTTATCGGGCCGCCTGCGCGCATGCCGCTGCCCATATCCAGTACACCTGGGAGCCGATTTCGGCCGAGGCGCTGAATGCCGCCCAGATGTTCCTGATCGGCCTGTTCGAGGATGCCCGGGTGGAATGCCAGGCCATCGAGCTGTTTCCGGGCCTGCGGCAGCAGTGGGGCAAGCTCCATGAGCCCGAGCTGGAGGAGGCCGAACGCGCCGCCTCGTATGCCGTTATTCGACGGCTGGAGCGGCTCGCTCACGCCCTGCTCGATCCCGATATCATGACCGGTGCTGATGAGCCGCTGGTCAAAGAGCTGGTCGAGTCATTTTTCACGCGCTATCCGCAGGAAAAAGACCGGGGTAAGCTGGCTTGGGACTTGGGTGTGGATTTGCACCATCGGCTGCGTCAGGAAGGCAGTCTGCCAAGCTTGCGGGTGCTGCAAAGCATGCATATCGCCTATCGCGATGACAATCGCTATGTCTGGGAATTTACCGAGAACACTTGGACCGCGGCCGATCGGGTACCCCCACTCGAGCATCAGGTGCGGCGTAAGGTCAATATCATGGAAATGGTCAACGAGCTGGATGTCGAGAACGCGGGCGACGATGCCCAGGAGGTCTGGACACTGGAGAGCGAATTTTTCCGCGACGGCGATCCCGAAGGCTTGTCCATGAATCAGCTCGAGGGCAAGGAACCAGTAAGCCAGCCCTATCATTACGCCGAATGGGATTATGGCGTGCAGCTCTATCGGCCGGATTGGGTAACCGTCCTGGAGCGGCGCCAGAGTAAGGGCGATGCCGACATCCTCGGCCAAGTGCTGGAGGAATACAAGCCGGTCGCCTCGCGGATTCGCTATATCATCGACTCCCTGATCCCGCAGGGGGTGGTGCGCCAGCGGCGCCAGGAAAACGGCGACGAGATCGACCTGGACGCCGCCATTCGGGCCATGATCGATCTGCGTATGGGCGAGACACCCGATCAGCGGATCAATATCCGTATCCGCCGCCAGACGCGCGATCTAGCCGTGCTAGTGCTGCTGGACCTGTCGGAGTCGACCAACGAAACCCTCGGCGACAGCGACCGCCCGGTCCTGCAGCTGACCCGCGAGGCCTGTACTCTGCTCGCCTGGGCCATGGACCAGATCGGCGATCCGTTCGCCATCCATGGCTTTGCCTCGGATACCCGCCATGATGTCCAGTATTATCGCTTCAAGGATTTCGATCAGCCCTTCGATGATAATGCCAAAGCGCGCCTGGCCGGTATGCAGGGGAGCCTGTCGACCCGTATGGGCGCGGCCATGCGCCATGCCGGCAGCTTTCTGCAGAAACAGCCGCAGCAGAAAAAACTCCTGTTACTGGTTTCCGATGGCGAGCCGGCGGATATCGATGTGCGCGACCCCCAATATCTGCGCCATGACACCAAAAAGGCGGTCGAAGAACTCGCCCGCAACGGCGTGCTGAGCTATTGCCTGACGCTCGATCCTTACGCCGATGAATACGTCAGCCGTATCTTCGGGGTCAATGGCTTTACGGTGGTCGAACATGTCCAGCGCTTGCCGGAAAAGCTACCGACCTTGTTTGCTAGCCTGACGCGTTAGGGGAAGGAAGAGGACTATGACCTCAAACCTTCATGATCTGGATTTCTATGCCTGGACGCAACAGCAGTTGGATTTGCTCAAAGCGGGGCAGTGGTCCGAGGTCGATGTCGAGAGCTTGATTGACGAAATCGAAAGTATGGGCGCAAGCGAGCGACGAGCATTAGTCAACCGGCTAGCTGTGTTATTAGCCCATTTGCTGAAATGGCAGCACCAGCCGTCTTATCGTGGTCGCAGCTGGCAGCTGACATTGAAAGAACAGCGCCGGCGGTTACAACGGTTGCTCAGGGACAATCCCAGCTTGCATGCAAGATTATCGGACTTTCTCGGCGATGCCTATGGCGATGCCCTCTTGCTGGCAGCGAGGGAGACCGGTTTGGATGAAGCCGTTTTTCCAGCTGAATGCCCCTACACCCCGCATAACATTTTGAATCCAGATTATTATCCTGAATAAGGCAGCTCATACCCACTGTCATACCCCAACAACCACGCACGTCCGTTGCCGCATAGTCGGGTTACGTTGCACTA
>CAYFSA010000190.1:0-5143 GCA_964345605.1 uncultured Ectothiorhodospiraceae bacterium | reverse complement strand
TGCGACGACGAGGCGCTGCGACGCGAGGCGCTGTTGATCGACTACGAGCTTTAGCGGGGACCATGGGCAAAAGGCCGTGCCGCATTCAGCGATGCTAGCCAACTTGACTGGAGGAAAACAATGCAAATCGCCATCGAGCTTCCCAACGATTTCGTCGGGATGCAGACCGAACAAACCATTGCCAAAGAGATGCGCTCCGCCTACGCCCTAGCGCTCTTCAAAGCGGGGCGCGTCTCCCTGGCCAAGGCAGCGGAATTGGCGGGCCTGGATATCTATGGTTTCATGAGCCTGTGCAAGGACGAGCGGATCGAGGTCATCGACACCTCCCGGGATGAGCTCCTACACGAGATGCAGTTGACCTCCAAGCCCAGTGCATGATTCTGGTCGCTGACTGCTCGGCGTTGGTGGCATTGGCAACCTGCGATGCCCTGTCGCTCCTTGATCAGCTGTTCGGCACGGTGGTCGTGCCAGCAGCGGTCTATCGCGAGGCGGTGGTCGGCAACAAGCCCGAAGCCGAGCAGTTGCGGGTCTATCTGCAGGGGCGTGTGCGGGCGCTCGATCCGGAGCACCCTGTTCTGCTCGATGGCTTCTCGGACCCTGGCGAAACCGAGGCGATGCTGTTGTATCGCCAGTTGCAGGCCAGCTATCTGTTGATCGACGACCGACGCGGACGACGCATGGCGCGCATCAACAACATCGAGGTCATCGGATCGCTGGGTGTATTGCTGAACGCCAAACAAACCGGGCTCATCAAGGCCGTCAAGCCCTATGTGCAGCGCCTCTCAGCGTCCGATCTGTATCTCTCCGATGCGCTCATCTCGACGGTGCTCGAGCTGGCTGGGGAACATCTGGATTAGCGTTCGATGCCAGACAGACCGTCGCACACTCTACGGGACTATGACTGGAAGCCAGGAGGCACCCCGTGAGAACAAATTAGCCGTGCGCTGTAGGTAAGCTCAGCCAATGCCTCAAACGGCATCGGCTTATGCTATGGTGAAGATCAGCATACACGCTTGGCAAACCTTTATCGCGCAGCCCTCGAATCGCTCATGTCAGCCAACGCCTCCAAGCCTGCCACAGCATCGGCCACGTCCCCGCACTCCGCCGCCACGGAAGAGCGCTTCGTCATCGCTCGGCCTGACAAAATCGCCCAGCTTTTGCTGCAGCTGCAGGGTGCCCGCACCCTGATCCGCATGCGCTGGGGCGAGGCTCAGCAATTTTTGACCACTGTGCTCGAAGTCTATAAGCAGCGCGGTTTGCTGATCCTCGATCCCAGTCAAACCGAGCAAGTTAACCAACAACTTGCCGGCGCCGAGCGCATCGCCTGTGACGGCAATCACCAGGGCATTTTGTTTCGCTTTGCCCTTGGCCGCATGAGCCGCGGCGAGCTAGGCGAGCTGCCGGTGTTTGCGGCAAGCTTGCCGGAATGGCTGTATTGGCGCGACCGCCGCGAGCATTTTCGCGTCTCAGCGCCTCAACAACCCCCGCTGCTGCTGACCCTGCCGCCCACCAGCAACGCTCCATTGCAGCGGCTGCCCATCATCGATCTGGGCCCGCAAGGGCTGGCGTTTGCCCATCAGGGCCAACAGCCGTTGGCCGAAGTCGGCACCCGACTGCCCAAGTGCCGCCTCAACCTGCCCGATTATGGCGAGTGTCAGTTCGATCTGGAGATCCGCAATGTGACCGTCTATCAATCCCCGCAAAGGGGCCGTATGGGCAAGCCGACGCAACCGGCCAAGGCCAAAGATCGCACACCAGCGGTTAAGCCGCGGTTGTTTCGTTATGGCTGCGCCGTGTCAGCCATCCTCTATGCAACGCAGCAGCATTTATTTTTATACCTCAACGACCGCCAGCGCGAACTGCGCAATCTTGGTAAATGAGCCAAGCGCGAGACTAAGACGACTCGCCCCCCGGCAGGCCGCCGTGGGTCAAGGCCACCGGATCGAGCAGGCGCTGCAGCTCGCTCAGGCTGAGGTCGGTTTCCTCGCGAGCCACATCGATAATCGACCGGCCTTCGGCATAGGCACGCTTGGCAATCGCCGCCCCCCGCTCGTAGCCGATCACCGGGTTCAAGGCGGTCACCAGGATGGGATTGCGCGCCAGGATACGCTGCAAGTTAGCTTCGTTCACGGTGAACCCGGCAATGGCCTTATCCGCCAGCAGCCGTGCCGCATTGCCGAGCAAGGTCATGCTGCGCAATAGATTGTCGGCGATTAAAGGCAGCATGACATTGAGCTGAAAATTCCCGGCCTGGCCGGCTACGGTGATCGTACTGTCGTTACCGATGACTTGCGCCGCCACCATGGCCACTGACTCGGGGATGACCGGGTTGACCTTGCCCGGCATGATGCTCGAGCCGGGCTGCACGGCGGGCAGGGTAATCTCACCCAACCCCGCCAGCGGTCCGGAGCCCATCCAGCGCAGGTCATTGGCGATCTTCATCAAAGCCACCGCGACTGTTTTCACCTGCCCGCTCATCTCCACGGCCGTGTCCTGGGCACTCAGCCCCTCGAATAGATTGGCCTTTTGGCTGAAGGCGATGCCGGTTCGTTGGCTCAGGGTCGCGGCAACCCGGCAGCCGAACTCAGGATGGGCGTTGATGCCGGTACCAACCGCGGTACCGCCGATACTCAGGGCCCGCAGCCGCTCGGCGGCCATACTCAAACGCTGCTGGCCCTGGCGTACCTGCTCGGCCCAGGCGCCGAGCACCTGGCTCATGCGCACCGGCATGGCATCCATCAAATGAGTCCGGCCGCTGGTGACGACCTGATCGAGCTCGTCGGCCCGCGCTTCGATGGTAGTGGCCAAGTGATCGAGGGCCGGCAGCAGTTCTTCGTAAAGCTGCAGGCAGGCACTGACGTGAATGCTGGTGGGAATCACATCGTTGGAGCTCTGGCCGAGATTGACATGATCATTGGCATGCACCGGTTGACCGAGCTGTTGGCTCGCCAGGTTGGCAATCACCTCATTGGCGTTCATGTTACTGCTCGTGCCCGAGCCCGTTTGGAAGACATCCACGGGGAAATGCGCAGTATACTCACCATGCGCCACCGCTTCGGCCGCCGCCTGGATGGCGCGAGACCGCTCGGCATCCAGCAAGCCCAAGTCGCCGTTCACCTCGGCGCAGCAAGCCTTGATCAGTCCGAGCGCCTGGATAAACCGCGCCGGCAGCGGCGTGCCGCTGATCGGAAAGTTCTCGAGCGCACGTTGTGTTTGCGCGCCCCACAGGGCGTCGGCGGGGACTTGCAGCGTCCCCATGCTGTCGTGCTCACTCCGATATCGGGAATCGTCCATCAAAATCCTCACAAGACTGTTGGCGATGCCGCAACATAAGCCGGCAGCCAACAATGCGTCAATTTGCCACTCAAGAGCCTTCCAATGCTTGCCGAGCCAGCTCGGCAAAACGGCTATCGGCATGATCATTGATGAGGGTGCGGTACTCGCGTTCCGCTTTGCGCCGCTGGCCGGCCGCGGCCAGGGCCTCAGCCAGGTGGTAACGAATTTCCGCGATATGTGGGGCACGACTGACCGCCTGGCGCAACAGCTCAGTAGCTTGCCGGGGCTGGCCAGTTTGCAGATAGATATACCCCAGCGTGTCGGCAATGCGCGGCTCCTCGGGGGCCAGCTCATGGGCTCGTCGCGCGGTTTCCAGGGCGCGCGCGTCAGCCAATTGCAGATAGCACCAAGCCAAGTTATTCAAGGCCACATGATTCTCCGGCTGCTGCTCGCGCACGACCTCGTACGCACTCGCGGCGCCCTGATAATCCGCTCGCTCGATTAACAAGCCGCCCAGCGCCAAATTCAGGCCGACATGCCCCGGCGCAGCCTCGATGCCTTGTTGCAGCGTTGCCACAGCGGCCTGCACCTGATCCAATTGCTGTTGGATTTCGGCGAGCGCCAAAGCCACGGCGGGCGTTGGCTGGCGCTCCATGGCCCGGCTATAGGCTGTCACCGCGCGTTCGGGCTGAGCCAATGCCTGCCGCACGCGACCTTCCAGGGCATGGCCGACCGCCTGCTTGGGCAGCGCCTCCTGCAGCTTATCAGCGGTCGCCAAGGCAAGCCGGTATTGCTCCTGATGGATTTGCAGGCGACCCAGATCATACAGCGCTGCATAGCGCTCGGGATCCAGCTCGAGGGCGCGGCGCAGGGCGGCTTCGGCATCGCCGGTATGGTCCGCCGCCCAATGCGCCCGGGCCAGCAAGTGCTGAGCCTGCGCCGATGCCGGCGCCCGCTCCACCAGCGCTTGGAAGCTGCGCACGGCGTTGGCCGGCTGGCCTGCCGCAAGCTGGGCTTGCCCCAGGGCCTGCCAGGTTTGCGGGGCAGCGGCCCGTCGCCCCGTCAGCTCCCGCGCCACACTGACGGCCTGCAGTGGCTTGTCCTGGCGCAGATGGACCTGGACCAGGCGCAAACCGGCCTCGATATGCTCGGAATTATTGCGATGCGCCTGTTGCAGATAATCGATCGCTTGCTGCAAATTCCCCCGCTGGGCGGCAAGCTCGGCCAGCGCGCCGAGGGCGCGCGGCTGATCCGGCTCGGCTTGCAGCGCCGCCTCCAGCTGCTCCTCAGCCTTATCGCGCTGGCCGGCCTGGGCCGCCAAGCGGGCCAGATTCAGATGGGCCGGGACATAGTCCGGCGCCTTGGCCAGGGCTTGCTCGAATGCCGTCCGGGCCTGGTCCGTCTTGCCTTGGCCCAGCTGGGCGATGCCGCGCAGGTTATCTGCCAAAGGGTTATCGGGGTGCTTGGCAGCGAAAGCATCCACTGCTGCCAGTGCTTTGCTGAACTGCTGCTCGCGCAAATGCACCATGATGAGCATCAGATCGGCCTGCAGCAGCGCGTCATCTAACTGAATGGCATCTTCGAGCTGGCCGATGGCCGCCTCGGTATTGCCCGATGCGAGCTCGCCAAGGGCCAGCTGAGTGCGCAGGCCAGCCGCCTCCGGCGCCAATTCGGCCGCCTGATTCAGGTAGGTATTCGCCTGACTGTACTCACCGGTGCGCAGGTAGGCCGAACCCAGCAAGGCCGCCAACTGGGCGTCATCCCGGACGGTCTCAGCATGCGACTCAAGCAGCTCGACCGCCCGCTCCGGCTCGCCTTGTTTGAGATGGACCGCGGCCAGCAGCTTGCTGGCGGGAAGCTGGCCGGG
>CAYFSA010000189.1:0-5165 GCA_964345605.1 uncultured Ectothiorhodospiraceae bacterium | reverse complement strand
GGCTACCTGGCTAGAGCGCTAGAACAGTCCGGTCAGATCGACTGATCGCTCAGGCAGGTATAAGGGGCGTAACTGGGTGAGATCACCGGCCTGTTCCACGCTGCTGTAGCCATCGCCAGCCGGTTGCCGGTAGAGCGACAAGACGCTACCGGCGAGGTCGACCAGCCAGCATTCGGGAATACCGGCACGTGCATAAAGAGGCAGTTTGATATCCCGGTCATATCGCAATGAACTTTCGGCGACTTCGATGACCAGCAGCACATCGCCGGCCCGCGGATGACTGCTGGCATAGAAATCCTCCCGCGGCTCGAGCAGGGCAATATCGGGCTGGGGCTCGGAGAAATCGCTCAAGCGGATGGGGTCTTGCACCGCAATGATAGCGGCCTGGCCGATAACGGCCATAAACCGGTTCGCAATTCGTTTAACCGCGCCGCCATGCGGACTGCCAATGGGTGGCATGTCGATGATTTCTCCCTCGATTAACTCGACCCGTACATCCTCGCTAAGAATACCGGCCGCAGCCATGCGCTCGTAGTCAGCCACGCTAAGCCAATGGCGTTGGTAGAGGTCGTTGGCGGCGGTGGGCATGCGGCAAGCTCCGGTTGCAAACTTGGGATAACGACGCGACGGTTTCACTTGACCCCGTCATTTTATGATAACTTGGAGCCCTTTTCATGATCCCAGCGATAGGCTCCGCCCAAGAGGGAAGTCGTGTATTGTCGATTGCAAGCCGGTGATGTGACACGCGTGATGCCTGGGCGGCTGTATGCTTGAAGCGTTAGGACAAGGCAGTCTGACAAGTCCCCAGGCAGGGTTGATAGGGTTGTTGCTAGCGGTGCTGGGGCTGCTCAGTCTGCTGCTGTGGCGCCAGCGCGGTGTCACCCGCGGCCTGCGGGCTGAGCTGCAGACCCGGCAGGCTGACCAGGCCCGTCAGCGGGCCGATGCCGACAGCATCCGCGACAGCGAGCGGCGCCTGGCGGCCGTGATCGAGGGCACGCATATCGGTACCTGGGAGTGGCATGTCCAGACCGGGGAGACGGTGTTCAACGAACGCTGGGCGCAGATCGTCGGCTACACCCTGGCGGAGCTTGAGCCGACCACGATCCAAACCTGGCTGGGTCTGGCGCATCCAGACGATCTGGAGCGTTCCAATGCAGCCTTGCAGCGCCACTTCGCCGGTGAGACCGATTACTACGATATCCAATGCCGCATGCAGCACAAGCAGGGACATTGGGTCTGGGTCCATGATCGCGGGCGGGTGATCAGCTGGACCGCTAGCGGCGCGCCGCGCTGGATGTACGGCACTCATGCCGACATCACCGAGCAAAAACAGGCCGAGCTGGCCCTGCAGCGCAACGAAACCCTGCTGCGGGGGCTGTTCGAGCTCTCGCCGGTGGGCATTGCCCTGAACGATTTCGCCACCGGCGATTTCGTCGAGGTCAATGCTGCCCTGCTGGCGCCGACCGGCTATAGCCATGACGAATTCCTGGCCTTGAGCTATTGGGACGTCACCCCGCGCGAGTACGAGCCGCAGGAAATCGAGCAATTGCGGGCCCTGGAAGCGACCGGGCGCTACGGGCCCTTCGAGAAGGAATACATTCGCAAGGACGGCGGCCGCTATCCGGTCCAGCTCAACGGCATGCTGGTGCAGGATCCCAGCGGCCAGCGCATGATCTGGTCGATTATCGAGGATATGACCGCCCGTAAGGCCGCCGAGTACGAAATCAAGGAGAAAACCCGGCGGCAGCAGGAAATCATCGATGCCTTGTTCGGCTTTATCGGCATCGTCTCGGTTGACGGTATCTTGGTCGAGGCCAATGACGCGCCGCTGCGCGCTGCCGGCCTAACGCGCGCCGACGTGATCGGCCGCCATTTCGCCGACACCTATTGGTGGTCGTATGCCAGCACAGCCCAGGCGGAATTGCGCCAGGCCATGGCCACCGCCGCGGTTGGGCAGACCATTCGCTATGACACGCGCTTGCGGGTCAAAGACGATCATCTGATCGATATTGACGCGATGTTCGGCCCGCTGCGCAATGCCGCCGGTGAGGTAACCCAGATCATCGGCTTCGGCGTCGATATTACCGCCCGCAAACGGGCCGAAACCGCGCTGCGGGACCAGGCCGAGCACACCCAGGCGATCCTAGACAATATGCTCGATGCCATCATTACCAGTGATGAGAACGGCACCATCGATGCGGTCAACCCCGCCACGCTGCGTATCTTCGGTTATACCGACGCCGCCGAGCTGCGTGGGCAGAATGTCAGTATCCTCATGCCGGCATCACACCAGCAAGCCCATGATCGCTATATGCAGGATTATCGGGCTACCGGCGTGGCGCGGATTATCGGCATCGGCCGCGAGTTGGAGGGCCGGCGTAAAGATGGTAGTCTCTTTCCTATCGAACTCAGTATTTTCGAGATAACCCGCCAGGGCCAGCCCATGTATGTTGGCATGATCCGGGACATTACCGAGCGCAAGCAGGTCGAGCGTATCCAGAGCGAGTTCGTCTCAACCGTCAGTCATGAGCTGCGCACCCCGCTGACCGCGATCAGCGGTGCCCTGGGGTTGG
Source organism: uncultured Ectothiorhodospiraceae bacterium (assembly GCA_964345605.1). Taxonomy (GTDB): domain Bacteria; phylum Pseudomonadota; class Gammaproteobacteria; order CAYFSA01; family CAYFSA01; genus CAYFSA01. The sequence goes on along the minus strand of CAYFSA010000189.1, from coordinate 2,592 downwards.
TCACCGGGGGCGCGATCGGCGAGCTGCCGGCCCAGGCCAAGCAGATGCTGACCATCGCCCATAATAACAGCCAGCGGCTGGCGCATTTGATCAATGATTTGCTGGACATCGAAAAACTGGCCGCCGGCCGCCTGCATTTCGATATGCAGCAACAGGCCCTGATGCCGTTGCTGGAGCAGACCCTGGAGGCCAACCGGGCCTATGGCAGCGAGCACCAGGTTACGCTGCAATTGACCCACAGCGTGCCGGGTGCCGAGATCAAGGTGGATAGCCAGCGTTTTATGCAGGTGCTGACCAATCTGTTGTCCAATGCGGTCAAGTTTTCGCCGGAGGGCGGCACGGTGGAAGTTGCCGCCGAGCAGCGCGGGCCCAGTGTGTGGGTGCGGGTGACCGATCACGGTCCGGGTATCCCGGCTGAATTCCGCGGGCGCATTTTTCAGCGTTTTGCCCAGGCCGATGCCTCCGATACCCGGCAAAAAGGCGGCACCGGCCTGGGGCTGGCGATCACCAAGGAGCTGATTGAGCGCATGGGGGGGCGCATCGACTTCGAGTCGGTCGAGGGTGAGGGCACGACGTTTTATATCGAGCTGCCCTTGTGGCAGGCCCAGGCAGGGGCAACCCCGGCGGCCGATCAGCCTGCCCTGCCGGCGGATGCCCCCCGGGTACTGGTGGTCGAGGACGAGCCGGAGATCGCCAATCTGCTCGCCCTCATGCTGTCCCGGGCCGGTTATGCCGTGGACATCGCCGGCACGGCCAGCGCTGCCTTAACGGCCCTGCAGAGCGCGCCTTACGATCTGATGACCTTGGATCTCATGCTGCCGGAAACCAGCGGCCTGGAGGTGATCCGTCAGGTACGGCAGGGCCCGGCGAACACCGACCTGCCGATTGTGGTGGTGTCGGCGAAAGTCGAGGAAGGCCGGCTGGCTATCAATGGCGATTTTTGCAATATCGACTGGCTGGCCAAACCCATCGACGAGCAGCGGCTGCTGGGCACCGTGCAGGCGTGTCTGGAAACGACCGGGGTGCAGCGCCCGCGCGTTCTGCATGTCGAAGATGATGCCGACTTGCACCAGGTGGTCAACGCCATGAGCGCGGCCCATTTCGACATCGAGCAGGCGAGCACCCTGGCACAGGCGCGCACCAGGGTGATGGCGGCCGAATTCGACGTGGTCATCCTGGATCTGAGCCTGCCCGACGGCTCGGGCTGGGAATTATTGCCGGAAATCCGCCAGCAACAGCCGCAGGCGCGGGTGGTCATCCTTTCCGGGCAGGCTATGAGTGCCGCCGATAGGCGCCAGGTCGAGGCGGTACTGCTGAAATCCCAGATTTCTCCGCGCCAGCTGCTCGATGCCCTGGACCGGCGGCTCCATCACCCTGCCCCCGCCACTGGAGGAACAGTCAGCTCATGAGTGGACTACAACGCATTTTATACGTCGAGGACGAAGCCGATATCCGCCAGGTCGCGCAATTGGCCCTGGAGGCCGTCGGCGGCTTTACGGTCAAGCTCTGCGCCTCGGGTGAGGAGGCCATCAACGAGGCGGCCGCATTTGCCCCTGATATGATTTTACTGGATGTCATGATGCCCGGCATGGACGGCCCGAGTACGCTCGCGGCGCTGCGGGAGCAGCCGGCCCTGGCCGCGGTACCCGTGGCCTTCATGACCGCCAAGGTGCAACCCAGCGAGGTTGAGCATTACCGTTTTCTGGGAGCCCGTGATGTCATTGCCAAGCCCTTCGATCCGATGACCCTCGCCGAGCAGGTGCGCACGGTCTGGGAGGCTTAAGTGGCGTCTGAGCCGACCGATAACGAATCCCTGGCTGGCAAGCTAGCCGCCTTACGGGCCGGTTTTCTGGCCCGCATGCCGGCCGAGCTGGCCGCGCTGCAGGCGGGGGCGGCGCGTTTGGTGGGCAGCGAGGCCGATCGTCACGAGCTGGAGGAGTTGCGCCACCGCTTGCACAAGCTGGCGGGTTCGGGTGGTACCTTCGGTTTGATGCAGCTCTCCCAGCAGGCGCGGACCCTGGAGCAGCGCGTGAGTGCCTGGCTCAAACAGGCTAGCATCGAGCTGGATCAGTCGAGTCGGCAGCAATTGGCTGTTGATATAGCCGACCTGCAGGCGAGCCTGAGTGCCAGCGAGCCGGCGACAGGCATGAATTGGCCCCAGACCACCGACAATGATAAGGACAAGTATACTGCGACCTCGGTGTGGGTCTGGCTGGTCGAGGACGATATCGCCCTGGGCCGGGAATTGCAGCGCCAGCTCGAGTCGTTCGGCTATCAGGTGAGCCTGTTTTCCCAGCTTAGCGAGGTCGAGGCGCTGGCCGAGCAGCAGCGGCCGGATATGCTGATCACTGACGTGCTGTTTCCGGAACAGGACGAGAATGCAACCGAGGCGCTGCTGGCACGGCCCGCTTTGCAGCAGTTAGACTGTCCGTACTTATTTTTTTCGGCCCGCGATGATTTTCACTCCCGGCTGCGTGCGGCCCGTATGGGCGCGGCCGCCTATTTCATCAAGCCGTTGGATGTGCCGCGGCTGGTCAACCGCATGGTGGAGATCTTCGCCCGCCAAAACGCACCGCCGCAGCGGGTGCTCAT
>CAYFSA010000188.1:0-5201 GCA_964345605.1 uncultured Ectothiorhodospiraceae bacterium | reverse complement strand
CCCAGACATTGCCAGCCGTATCGAAAAGTCCCCAAGCATTGGCCGGGAAAGAGGCTACGGGAGCGGTTTGCTGGCCGTCCCAGCGGCTGCCGCAACGGCTGCAATTGGCGCGGTCATGGCCGCTGTCCCGGCCCCACCAATACGGTGACCGGGTGCCTGCGCGGGCGGCATATTCCCATTCGGCCTCAGTGGGTAAGCGATATGCTGCGCCGGTTTGGCGACTCAGCCAGGCCGCAAAAGCGCGGGCATCTTGCCAGGAGACATTAATCACCGGACGACGGCCACGGCCCCAGCCTTCATCATTCGGCAGGTGCCGGCCGGTGGCGTTGGCAAAGCGATCATAGGCACTGAAGGTCACTTCCGTGGTGCTGATATAAAAATCTTCCACCTCGACGTGGTGCATCGATTCATCGCTGTCACGCGCGAGTTCACCGGGGGGGCTGCCCATCTGGAAGGTATCGCCTTGAATCAAGACGAATTCCAGGCGGGTTGTGGGTTCGGTGTAGCGCGCCGGCAGATCGGTCGGTTTTAAGGAAGGCCTGTTGGTGGTCACAGGTGGCATTGGTTGCGGCGTTGCATCCGCTGCCAGCGTCAGGCGATAGGCGCCATCACTGGATGCCTTCTGCCCGGCCACCACGATGGTGTGGGGACCACCGCTCGCCAAGGTCAGGCCGAGCTTGGTGTAGCGGTCATTGCTGCGGCCGAGCAGGCGGGTGGGCAAGCGCTCTCCGGACGGATCGAGGACTTTCAGGCTGGCAGCGAATTGACTGTGCTGGGTAAGCGTGATGGTTTCGCCAGGACGGCCGTCAAAGACCCACCGAGCTGTTTCGCCTGGACGCAGCCGATGGCGTCGGGTCTCGCCCATGAACAGGCGCTGACGGGCCTCGGTGTCGCTGCCGCAGCCCGCCAGGCAGATATCGGGCAGGGGCGAGGCGTTGATCCAAGGGATTTGCCGCGAGTCGGTGGCATGGACGACGGCACGGCCGGTCTTGTTGAAGGCCTCGAATAGGGTTAGCCCAGGCTCGGTTAATTGCTGCAGCAAATGATGGGTGTAAGTGCCGTTGCGGCCGTCACCGTCCTCGGCCACTTCGCCGGGCGCGGTCGCAAAAGCGATCAGCGCGCCCCGCTGCATGGGCATTTGTGCCAAGCCGTTCCAAGATGAATCGTCCATGGTTCGCAAGCGCTGCCGGAAGGCGCGTTTGTCTGTGAACGGGTTGTTGCGGCAAGCGTCCAGAATAACCAGATTCACCTGGCTGGCGGTGGTTTGCATGGCGTCCAGGAGCTGTTGTACGTCGAGCGCGCCATAGGGCAGGTCACTCGGTCGCTCGATGCCGGCTTGCAGGGGGATCAGGTAATTCGTACCGCGATACTGGACGGCATGCCCCGCATAGAAAAACAGCGCCAACTCGACCTTACGGCCTTGGCTGTGATGCCATTCGATGCGATCGAGAAAGGCGTCATGGGCTTGGTTCATCGGCTCGAGCCGAGCGTCGACCAGCTCGCTGACATGAAAGCCCAGTTCCGTCAGGGCAGTACCTATATCCGCGGCATCATTGGCCGGATTGCGCAATGCCATGGCGCCAGCGTAGCTGGCATTGCCGATGACCAGGGCTAGGCGTTCGGCCGCCGCGGCGCTCGCAACGGCGGCCATGAATAAGAGCAGGACAAGGACTGACGCCCGCATGGTGGGTCTCGATTAGGGTATGGGTCGGCCCCGTAGGCGCTCGACCTGGTCGATCAATGATGTGGTGCCTTGTAAGACCTGCAGCAAGGGGCCGATTCGCGCCTCGATTTCCATGGCATCGAGGAAATTCTTGGCATACAAGCCCAGCTCGGTATCGCCGCCCAGGCGCAAGCGCCGGTTGAAAAACAGCGTATCCGGGTCTTCGCGACGGGTGGCCAGTACCAAAAAGTCGTAAACCGTGCCGGCAATGCTCAAATCTTCGGCTTGCTTGGTGGCTGCCGGTTGCAGGCGACCGTCGTTGAGCGTGAGGCGAAACTGCAGATTGGCATCCTGAACATCGATGAGCATGCTGCGTGCTTCCAGGAAATCCAGTTCGCCATCGGCCAGCTCCGGGGCGAACAGACGGTTTAGCGCCAAGGCCAAAACCTTGCTGTGCGCGGGAGTCGGCAGCAATCGCAGCGGCAGGGCCAGCGGCCGCGGCATAACCGGGGAGGCCGAGATTGTCTGGGCAGATTCGTTATTGGCAGTTGGCATAATCAGGCGCTCTAAAATCATTTACGGCGATAAGTTCGCATGGAGGGTGTACGACCCGGAACGCGGAGGACAATAGCTATGGCACGGCCTCCGGTACGCTCCGGCATCAATGCCATGATCTCAGTTGCTTCACAATGCCCCGATACGCTGCTGCTGAGCCTGCAGCTCCGCCAGCGCCCGGCGCATGTCCGTGACCCGCTGACGTTCCTTGTCGACCACTTCCGCCGGGGCCTTGTCGACAAAATTGGAATTCGCCAGCTTGGCTTCGCCGCGCTCGAGGTTGGTCTGTAGTTTGCCGATCTCCTTCGCCAGCCGGGCCAGCTCGGCTTCCTTATCAATCAGGCCTGCCAGCGGGATCAGGAGTTTCATCTCGCCGACCAGGGCGGTTGCCGACTCCGGGGGCTTGGCATCAGCGGTGAGCCAGTCGATGCGCTCAATTTTCGCCAGACTGTCGATAAACCCGCGATTGGCGTCGAAGCGGGCCCGCTCGGTGTCAGTCCAGCCTTGCACCAATACGGGCAGGGCCTTGCTCGGGGCAATGTCCATTTCCGCCCGAATCCGGCGCACGCCCATGATGAACTGCTTGAGCCACTCCAGCTCGCTTTCGGCTGCGGCATCGAGAAGCTCGTCAGCGGCGGCAGGGTAGGGCTGCTGCAGAATAGTGGCGCCGGTTTTGCCGGCCAGGGGGGCGAGCTGCTGCCAGATTTCCTCGGTGATGAATGGCATGAAGGGATGTAGCAGCCGCAAAATGGCTTCCAGGACCTGCACCAGGGTCTGGCGAGTAGCACGCTGCGCGGCGGCCGGGGCGTTTTTAGCGGTAAGCACCGGCTTGGACAGCTCCAGATACCAGTCGCAGTATTCATGCCAGACCAGCTCGTAAAGCCCCTGGGCCGCCAGGTCGAAGCGATAATGCTGGCAATGGCCGTTCACGTCCGCGGCGACCCGCTGCAGATGCGACTGTATCCAGCGGTCCGGCAGGCTCGGCTGCAATTCGCCGCCGCTCAGACCGGTGTCGTGTTTCGCGGTGTTCATCAGGACATAGCGGGCCGCATTCCAGAGCTTGTTGCAAAAATTGCGATAGCCCTCGACCCGGTTCATATCGAAGCGGATGTCCCGGCCTGTTGTCGCCTGCACGGCAAAGGTGAAGCGCAGGGCATCGCAGCCATAGGCCGGGATACCGTCGGGGAAGTGCTGGCGGGTATGCTGGGCGATTTTCTCGGCCATCTGCGGCTGCATCAGACTCTGGGTGCGCTTTTCCACCAGGCTGTCCCGGTCGATGCCGTCGATCAGGTCGATGGGATCGAGGACATTGCCCTTGGTCTTACTCATCTTCTGGCCTTCGGCATCGCGCACCAGGCCGTGGATATAGACCTCATGAAATGGCACATCGCCCATGAATTTCAGGCCCATCATGATCATCCGGGCGACCCAGAAGAAGATAATGTCGAAGCCGGTGACCAATACGCTGGTGGGATAGAAGGTCTTGAGTGCCGGGGTCGGTTCCGGCCAGCCGAGGGTGGAAAAGGGCCACAGGGCCGAGGAGAACCAGGTATCCAGGACATCCGGGTCCTGCGTCAGGGCCACTGTATCCGCCAGGCCGTACTTGGCCCGGGCTTCGGCTTCTGTGCGGGCGACATAGCAGTTGCCGGCGGCGTCGTACCAGGCGGGAATACGATGGCCCCACCAGATTTGCCGGGAGATGCACCAGTCCTGAATCTCGTTGAGCCAATTGAAATAGGTTTTGTCCCAATTGTCGGGGATAAAGCGGATACGACCGTCGGCCACGGCGTCAATGGCCGGCTGGGTGATCGCCTGGTAGCCGCCGGGCTGGCCGTTGACCTGCTGCTCGCGGGTGAGGTCGACGAACCACTGGTCGGTCAGATAGGGCTCGACCACAGCGCCGCTGCGGTCTCCGCGCGGAACCATGAGCTTGTGGTCATCAATGCGTTCGAGTAGGTCTTGGGCCTGCAAATCCGCGACGATCTGCCTGCGGGCGGCGTAGCGATCGAGGCCCTGATAGGCGGCCGGGCCGTTGGCGTTGATGCAGGCGTCGCGGGTCAGCACATTGATCAGCGGCAGATCATGGCGCTGGCCGACCGCATAGTCGTTGAAATCATGCGCCGGCGTGATCTTGACGCAGCCCGAGCCAAAGGCGGGATCGACATAATCATCGGCGATCACCGGGATTTCCCGCCCGGTCAGGGGCAGCACTACGGTCAGGCCGAGCAGATCCTGATAGCGTTCGTCATCGGGATGCACGGCCACCGCACTGTCGCCGAGCATGGTTTCCGGGCGGGTGGTGGCGACGATGACGTAGCCCTTGCCGTCCGTGCGCGGATAGCGCAAATGCCATAGATGTCCCTGTTCCTCGTTGTTCTCGACTTCTAGATCGGAGATGGCCGTCAGCAGGACCGGATCCCAGTTGACGAGCTTTTGACCGCGATAGATCAAACCCTCGTCGTATAATTGCACGAACACCTCATGCACCGCCGCCGACAGACCTTCGTCCATGGTGAAGCGTTCCCGGCTCCAATCCAGGGCCGCACCCATGCGGCGTAATTGCTCGGTGATGGTGCCGCCGGATTCGTGCTTCCAGTCCCAGACCCGCTCGATAAAGGCCTCGCGGCCTAGCTCATGCCGAGACTGGCCGGCGGCTTTCAGCTGTCGCTCCACCACCATCTGGGTCGCGATGCCGGCATGATCGGTGCCGACCTGCCACAGGGTATTGGCCCCGCGCATGCGGTGATAGCGAATCAGGGCATCCATCAGGGTGTCCTGAAAGGCATGGCCCATATGCAGGGTGCCGGTGACATTCGGCGGCGGGATCATAATGCAATACGGCTGGCCTGTGCCCGGCGGGGCGAAGTGCCCGTCCTGTTCCCAGCGCTGATACCAGCGTTGTTCGATGGCGTGCGGATCGTAGGTTTTATCCATGAGTTATGACGGCTTGTTGCGTGACAGTGAATATGATTGTTGAGGAAGC
>CAYFSA010000187.1:0-5214 GCA_964345605.1 uncultured Ectothiorhodospiraceae bacterium | reverse complement strand
TGGTTGGTTTTCCGGTTCGGTTAATATAACGAAAGACAAAATGCCTGGGCGGTTTAACCGACCTGCCGGGGTTTCGGTTAGCCGCTGTTGGGCGGGCTGAAGCCCGCCCTACTTTAATCGACTACGATGTGTGGTGCGTCAAGGCCATGGGCCCGCAGTTTGTCGGCCGTTTGTTCGGCCAGGCGCCAGGATTGCAGGGGACCTAGGCGGACCCGGTAGACCGTGCCTTGCTCAGCCTCGCGCGGTTCGATGGAGACCGGGCCGAGCTGGTAGGCCGCGATGGCGTCCCGCAGCCGATCGGCATTCGCCGCCTGGGCAAAGGCACCGAGCTGCAGGAACAGCCGTTGGCTGGTCTGCTCGGCAGTCGGCTCGGGCCATTGCGCCCGCGGCAGGGCGCGCACCTCGACGCGGCCGGTGCCGGCCATCAAGATTCCCAATTGCGCGGCGGCCGCATAGGACAGATCGATCAGGCGGTCGTCGTGAAACGGGCCGCGATCGTTGACCCGCACCACCACCGAGCGGTCGTTGGCGAGGTTGGTAACCTTCGCATAGGTCGGAATGGGCAAGGTCCGATGGGCGGCGGTCAGGCGATGCATGTCATAAACTTCGCCGCTGCTGGTGGGACGGCCGTGGAAGGGCTGCCCATACCAGGAGGCGACGCCGCGCGCCTGATACCCCGCGGCTGTGGCCAGGACCTCATAGCGCTGGCCCTGGACCACGTAGTCCTGGCGGCGCGGATCGGTATTGCGCGCCGGCTCGTCGCTGGCGCAGGCACTGAGCAAGCCCATAAGCAGGGCGAGACTGCGCCAGCCGATGCGCATCAGGACCGGCCTCACCTCACCTTACCTCGCCGCGGCCGTCTTGGCCTGGCGGCGGGCGCGGATCGCCTCGGCCAGCTGGTACACCGCCATGGCATACAAAGCGCTGTGATTGTAGCGCGTGATGGCGTAGAAATTGGCCGTGCCGAGCCAATACTCGGCCCCATCGCGCCCCTCGAGTTCGATCAGCGCGACAGACGGCTGGGCGGCCAACTCGGCTTGCGGCTCAAGCCCCCGGCGCTGCAGCTCGGTATAGCTCAAAGACGGCTGCAAGCCGCGCTCGAGCAGCGGCGCCACGTTGGTCTCGCCAACGCTGACGGGTGCGGCAATGCCTAACGCTTGCTGCCAGCCATGGCGGACCAGGTAAACGGCGATGCTGGCTAGGGCATCATCCACGCTGGTCCACAGATCGCGCTTGCCATCGCCGTCAAAGTCCACCGCATAATGGCGGTAACTGCTGGCGATAAACTGGCTCATGCCCATGGCCCCGGCATAGGAGCCCTCCAGCTCGCGCGCATCGAGCTGCTCCTCGGCTGTCAGCAGCAGGAACTCGCGCAGCTCGGCACGGAAGAAGCCGGCCCGCGGCGGGTAATCGAAGCCCAGCGTCGTCAAGGTATCGAGCACCGGGAAACCGCCGGTGATCCGGCCGTAGAAGGTTTCCACGCCGACGATCGCCACCAGGATGCGGGGCGGTACGCCATGCGTGTCGGCCACCCGCTGCAAAAGCTCGGCATGCTGGCGCCAAAATGCCACGCCCTGGGCTATCCGGGCATCGGTCAGGAATATCTGCCGATATTCATGCCAGGGTTTGGCCTCGGCCGGCCGCTGGATCAGCTCGAGCACCCGCTCTTGCCGCTCCACGGTGGCCAGCAGGGTTTGCACATGCTGGCGATCCAGACCATGCTCGCTCACCAAGTCCTCGATAAAGCGCCGCACCTCGGGGCGCTCGGTGTACATCACGGTCGCCTGCGCGCCGGCCCCGCCAAGCCACAAGGCCAGGCCAAGGCACACTGCCAATCGATTTACAGAGCCGATCACTTTGCCAGTAATCTCCGATGCGAATGAATGGACATTAGAATACCGAATGCCGCCATCAGGGTCACCATGGACGTGCCGCCATAACTCACCAGGGGCAGGGGTACTCCCACCACCGGCAGCAAGCCGGTCACCATGCCGGTATTGACGAAAAGATACACGAAGAAGGTCAGGCTGACACTGCCGGCCAGCAAGCGCGAATAGGTATCCTGGGCATTGGCGGCAATCACCAGGCCACGCAGGACCAGCAGCACATAAAAACTCAGCAGCACCAGCGCGCCCATAAACCCGAATTCCTCGCCGAACACGGCAAAGATGAAATCCGTGGCGCGCTCCGGCAGAAAATTCAGTTGCGACTGCGTGCCCTCGAGCCAGCCCTTGCCGTACAGCCCGCCCGAGCCGATGGCGATTTGCGATTGGATAATATGATAACCCGAACCGAGTGGGTCCGTCGCGGGATCGAGAAAGGTCAGTACCCGCTGGCGCTGGTAATCCTTCATGAACAGCCACAGCAGCGGCGTCACGCCCAGGCCGAGTAGGCCAAAGCCGGCGATGACGCGCCAGCCGATCCCGGCCAGGAAGATCACCAGCGCCCCTGAGGCGCCCACCAGGATCGCCGTGCCGAGATCCGGCTCGGCGGCGATCAACAGGATGGGCAGGACCAGCAGGCTCAGCGCGATGAGCAAATCAACCAGGCTCGGCGGCAGGCGCCGGTCGGCGAAATACCAGGCCAACATCATCGGCACCGCCAATTTCATCAGCTCGGAGGGCTGAAAGCGCACCAGGCCGAGATCCAGCCAGCGCTGGGCACCCTGCCCTTCTTCGCCGGCCACCAGCACCAGGGCCAGCAATATCAGCCCCAGGGCGAATAACCAGGGCGACCATAAGCGCAGATGCTCCGCCGGAATTTGCGCCAGCAGCAGCATGACCACGACCGCCGCGGCCAGACGGATGAACTGCCGCATCACGGTGCTGGCCTGCTCGCCGCCGGCACCGTAGAGAATCAGGATGCCGATGCTGGCCAGCACCAGCACCCCGAAGAACAAAAAGGGGTCGATATGCAAGGCCCGCCCGATGCGGCGCAGCAGCCGATTGCCGGGCCCGCTGGCATAAGCGATCAAGTACTCAGCCGCCCATTCAGGTAAAAGTCGATGACTTCCCGCGCGACCGGCGCGGCCACCGCACCGCCGCTGCCGCCGTTTTCCACGATCACGGCAATGGCGATGCGCGGCTCGTGCAAGGGCGCGAAACCGATGAACAGGGCATGATCGCGCAGATGCCGGGCCAGCTCGCTGCTGTTGTATTCCTCGCCTTCGTCGAGGCCGAAGACTTGGGAGGTACCGGTCTTGCCGGCCATGCGATAGGGCAAATGTTTGCCGACCGTCTGAAAGGCGGTGCCGTTGGGGGCATGCACAGCATGCGCCATGCCCTCGATGACAAAGTCCCAAAATTTGGCCTCGCGCAGTTCGATGGCCTGCAGGGGTGTCTGCCGCGGGCCGTCAAAACCCGCCCGATCAGCGGCGCGTTGGCCATGGAGCAGATGCGGGCGATACCGTTCACCCTCCATGGCAACGGTCGCGGTGACGCTGGCCAATTGCAGCGGGGTGGTCAACATGTACCCCTGGCCGATCCCGGCGATCAGGGTCTCGCCGGGATACCAAGGCTCGCCGCGGGCACCGCGCTTCCAGGCGCGCGTCGGCAACAGGCCGGCGGCTTCGCCGACGACATCCAGGCCGGTCGGGCGGCCGAGGTCGAAGCGCTCGAGGAAGGCGGCCATCTGATCGATGCCCAGGCGATGCGCCAGATCATAAAAATACACGTCGCAGGATTGGGCAATGGATTTATCCAGATCCACCAGGCCGTGGCCGCCGGGCTTCCAGTCGCGATACTTGCGGCTGCGTTCCGGCAGCTTGTAGTAAGGCCCTGCATACATTGTCCGCCCCGGCCAGGTCGCGCCGTATTCGAGGCCGGCCAGACCGACCAGGGGCTTGATCGTCGAGCCCGGCGGATAACGGCCCTGCACGGCGCGGTTGAACAGCGGCTGGGCGGGATCGTCGCGGAGCTGTTCATAGGCCTTATGGGAAATGCCCTGCACGAAGGTATTGGGGTCATGGGCCGGCATGCTCGCCAACACCAGCACCTCGCCGGTGCGCGGGTCCAGGGCCACCACGGCGCCGCGCCGACCGGCCAGGGCCCGCTCGGCGACCGCCTGCAATTTTAAGTCTAGAGTCAGGGCAATGTCCTGGCCGGGCTTGGGCGGCTGCCGTTCAAGCACCCGCACGCGCCGGCCGGCGGCATTGACCTCGACCCGTTCGAAACCGACCTCGCCGTGCAAAATCGACTCGTAATAGCGCTCCACCCCGAGCTTGCCGGTATGCGTGGTGCCTTGATAATTGCGCGCGTTAAGGCGTTGCAGATCGCGTTCATTGAGGCGCCCGACATAACCGAGCGCGTGTACGCCCAGGGACTGATGCGGGTAATGCCGGCGCAGGCGGGCCTGAATCTCGACCCCGGGAAAGCGATGCTGATCGACGGCGAAGCGGGCCACTTCCTGGGCCTGCAGATTGAAGCGCAGCGGTATGCCCTGAAAGTCCGGCTGGCGCTGACGCGCCTTGTGAAAGCGCGCCAATTGCAACTCGGAGATATCGATAACCTCGGCAAGCTCGGTCAGGGTGGCATCCAGATCCTTGACCTGCTCGGGAATGACCTCGAGCCGATAGCTCGGCAGGTTATCGGCCAAAATGGTGCCGTTGCGGTCGTAAATCCGCCCGCGGGCCGGCGGCAGGGCCACTAGGCGGATGCGGTTGTTCTGCGACAGGGTCGTGTAATGATCGTAATCATAGAGCTGCAGGTAAGCGAGCCGGCCCAGCAACAGCAGGGACAGGGCGATGACTCCCAATGCTGCCAGCAGCAGACGCTCGTTGAATAGTTTGAGCTCGAGATAATGGTCCTTGATTGCTTGGCGAACGGCCATAAGGGAACACTCTGGACCTTGACAAGATGACCTCGAAGCCGGCTATGGTCAGACCCGGACCCCGAGCGCGGCCGCGCAGGCGTTAGCTGCACGGGCGCTGGACAGAGACGCTAGCTTGTGCTGCTTACGGCTTGATCGACTTGGCATCGATGGCGCCGAGCACCGACAGCACGGAAATCGAGCCGACCAGCTTGCGCGATGCCTGCTCCACCACCGGCAAGCGCAGAATACCGCCGCGCAACAGCAGCAGGGCATCCGCGAAGGGCGTGTCCGGCTGCACGACCGGCAGATTGGTATCCATAAAATTCTTGACAGGACGATGCAGATAAGGCTGCAGGCGCGCCTGCAAATCGCTGATCTGACGGTCTTTGGCCGCCTGGGCGTGCA
>CAYFSA010000186.1:0-5328 GCA_964345605.1 uncultured Ectothiorhodospiraceae bacterium | reverse complement strand
TTTTGTTAACTAAATAGTATCGGAGTCAATCGATGAATGACAACTTACCCACGAGCCTGACGCCCCAGGAAGCCATGCAGATACTCCAGTCCCAACCTCAGGCAGTGCTGGTGGATATCCGCTCTTCGATGGAGTTCCTGTTTGTCGGCCACCCCAAGGGGGCCGTTCACACCCCCTGGATAGACGAGCCCGATTGGGTCGTCAATCCCCACTTCGTCACCGAGATCCGCAAATTGCTGTTAGGCGGCATCTCTTGTGAGCAGGACACCGACTGTGCCCCCATTATCCTCATCTGCCGCAGCGGCAAACGCTCGCTGGACGCGGGTAAGGCCCTCATTCAAGATGGACTGAAGTCCGTCTATCACATCGATGAAGGCTTTGAGGGCGAGCTCGACGCCAACCACCACCGCAGCACCACTGGCGGCTGGCGCTATCATGGGCTGCCGTGGGAACAGTGCTGAGGCAGTTACCTTCGGCCACACAGTTATGGCATGCTCCGATACAAATCGTTACCGCACCGATTAATAGCGAATGGAGATTGACAGCGTGACGCATCCCGATCCCTCGATTTTCCGCGCCTATGATATCCGCGGCATCGTCGATGCCAGCCTGACGGAAACCGCGGTCAACCAGATCGGCCGGGCCTTCGCCGCCGCCGCGCTGGCCCGTGGGCAAAGCGCCGTGGTGGTCGGCCGTGACGGGCGCCTGTCCGGACCGCGCCTGCTGGCGGCGCTGATCGAAGGCTTGCGCGCCGGCGGCCTGGATGTCATCGACATCGGCCTGGCCCCGACCCCCGTGGTCTATTTCGGTGCCTTTCATTTCGGTACCCACACTTGCATCGCTGTCACCGGCAGTCATAACCCGCCGGATTACAATGGCCTGAAGCTGGTGATCGGCGGCGAAACCCTGCACGGCGAGGCGATTCAGGACTTATACCGGCGCCTCGTCGCCGGCGATTTCAGCAGCGGCGCCGGGGCGTTGCGGCAGGAAACCATCAATGCGGCTTATATCGAGCGGATTGCCGGGGATATTCGGCCCGCGCGGCCGATGAAGCTGGCTATCGATTGCGGCAACGGGGTCGCGGGCGCCATCGCGCCCGACCTGCTGCGGGCCATCGGCGGCGAGGTCACCGAACTGTATTGCGAGGTCGACGGGCAGTTTCCCAACCACCATCCCAACCCGTCCGTGCCGGCCAACTTAGCCGAACTCAGCGCCACCGTGACAGGGCAATCCCTGGAGCTAGGCCTGGCCTTCGACGGCGATGGCGATCGCCTCGGGGTGGTCGACGGCCAGGGCAATATCATCTGGGCCGATCGGCAGATGATGCTCTATGCCGCTGACGTGCTGGAACGCCAGCCGGGCGCCATGATCATTTTCGATATCAAATGCTCGCGCAAGCTCGCCGATGTCATCCGCGAGCACGGCGGCGAGCCATTGATGTGGCAGACCGGCCATTCGCTGATCAAGGCCAAAATGCAGGCAACCGGCGCGCCTCTGGCAGGCGAGATGAGCGGGCATATCTTCTTTAAGGAGCGCTGGTACGGCTTCGACGACGCGCTGTATACCGCCGCCCGCCTGCTCGAGATCCTCAGCCGTCAGGCCAACTCGCCGAGCGAGGTATTCGCCGCCCTGCCTAATACCCTCAACACCCCCGAGCTCAATCTCGAGTTTGCCGAGGAGGGCGCGCATGTGGCTTTTGTCGAGCAGCTCAAAGCCCGGGCCGACTTCGCCGACGCCGAGCTGACCACCATTGACGGCCTGCGGGTGGATTATCCCTGGGGCTGGGGCCTGGTCCGCCCCTCCAATACCACCCCGAGCCTGGTGATCCGCTTCGAGGCCGATACCCAGGCGCATCTGGAAACCATTCAATCGCGGTTTCGCGAGGCGATGCTGCAAATCCAACCCGATCTTGCATTACCCTTTTAGGGTGCGCTGACTGATGTCAGCGGCCCGACCGTTAGTCTGTGTCGGGTCGAATTGACTCGACCCGACCCATAAACTGGTTGCAACCGGCCCCACAAAAACGAAACCCATTAGGGAGTCATTACCCCGTGCCACAAACAGCTCCGGCGGAATTCGCCCGCATCCTGATCGAAGCCCTGCCCTATATTCAAAGGTTCAGCGGCAAGACGGTCGTTATCAAATACGGCGGCAATGCCATGGTGGACGAAACCCTCAAGGATGGCTTCGCCCGCGATCTGGTGCTGATGAAACAAGTCGGCATCGACCCCGTGGTCGTCCACGGCGGCGGCCCGCAGATCGGCAAACTGCTCGAGCAGCTCGGCAAAGAAACCCGTTTCATCGACGGCTTCCGGGTGACCGATCGGGAAACCATGGATGTCGTCGAAATGGTGTTAGGCGGTCTGGTCAACAAGGATATTGTCAGTTTGATCAATCGCGCCGGCGGCCGCGCGGTGGGTCTGAGCGGCAAGGACGGCGGCCTGATCCGGGCCCGGCGCTTGAGCATGGCCGACGCAGCGAGCACAGGCGACGATCCGCCGGTGGATTTAGGCCATGTCGGCGAAGTGGCAAGCATCGATCCGGGGGTGGTCAATCTGCTCGATACCGGCGCCTTCATCCCGGTCATCGCCCCGGTCGGCGTCGGCGACGATGGCCAGTCCTATAATATCAATGCCGATCTGGTCGCCGGCAAGATCGCCAGCGTCCTGGGCGCGGAGAAACTGATCCTGCTGACCAACACGCCCGGCGTGCTGGACTCACAGGGCCAGTTGCTGACCGGGCTGCGCGCCGAGCGGGTCGCCGAACTGATTGAAACGGGGATCATCGCCGGCGGGATGCTGCCCAAGGTCCGCTGCGCCCTGGATGCAGTGCAGTCAGGCGTGCGTTCGGCCCATATCATCGATGGCTGCGTCACCCACGCCGTGCTGGTCGAATTATTCAGTGACGAGGGCGTCGGCACCCTGATTCGCGCCTGATCAGCCGCCGCCCTGGAGTTCACGGAAGCGCTTCAGATCCGCCTTGAACTGCTCGACGATCTCCTGGCGCTCGCGGCGGCGCTGCTCCAGGTAATCACGCTTGTTTTTGACCCGCTCGGCCAGCGCTTCTTGCTGCTCCAGCAGGCGCTGGGAGGGCTTGCGGCCGGCCTTGTTGAGCTTGGCAATTTGTTGTTCCACTTCCGCGAGCTGGTCTTCGAGCTCGGCTAATTGCTTGGCATTGATGGAGATAATCAAATCCGCCGACTCCAGGCGCTTATCCCGCACTTCGAGCAATTGCCGCTCGCTGCTGTAGGTCATCAGCAATTCGCGGTCCTTACGCGCCTGGCGTTCGCGCGCGGCAGCTTCGGCCTTCTCGCGGGCCCGCTCCTCGGCAGTTTTGGGCGGCTCGCGCACTTCCACGGTCATGCCGCGCTCATCCACCACCCGGTGACCCTTGCGAATCGCTTCGAGCGGCAATTGATCGCTGAAATGCGTTTTCCCCTGCGAATCGGTCCAGCGATAGAATTTGCGCCCGCTGTTACCGCTCGCGCTAGCCGCCAGCAACATCACGAGCAGCAGAACACCGACGCACCGCAAGTACATATCGCCCTCTCTCCAAGGCTTGTCTGAACAGGGCTATCCCGAGGCCGCGTAACGCACCCGGTAGGCCCGCATTGCCGCCAGCTGCTCGGTGCTGAGCCAGTCTGTTGCAGTCCGTTCCAGGTAAGCCACCAGCTCATCGAGGCGCAAAATGGCCGTCACCTCTATCCCGTAATCCGCTGCCAGACTGGCAGCGGCCGAGGCGGCCTGCTCGCCCCGCTCCTGCCGATCCAGCGCCACCAGCAGCCCCGCGGGTTCGGCCCCATGTGCCCGGACTCGGGCGATCGCCTCGCGCACCGCTGTCCCGGCGGTCAGCACATCGTCGACGATCAATACCCGTCCCTGCAAGGGCGCCCCGATCATCTGCCCGCCATCCCCATGGGTTTTGACCTCCTTGCGATCGAACGCATACGGTAAATCAATCCCGTGCCGGGCCGCCAGTGCGAGCGCCAGCGCAACCGCGAGGGGAATACCTTTGTACGCCGGGCCAAAAAGCATATCCGGCTGCCACCCCGCCGCCAGCATGGCCTCGGCGTAACAGTCTCCGAGCACTTGCAGCTCCGCACCATGGTGCAGCAGCCCCAGATTGAAAAAATACGGACTGACACGGCCGGATTTCAGGGTAAACTCGCCAAAGCGCAACGCCTGGCGCTCGACGGCAAGCTGCAGAAACCGCTGCTGGTAAGCCTGCATACCCGCTCACCCGGCCTGCGGTGCCCGCCCCTCAAGGCGCGCTAACTGGGTTTGTAGCCAGTCGATACGCTGCTCCTGGGCAATCAACTGATTGAGCAGCAGCTCCCGCGTGACATAGTCATCGGCGGCCTCGCTCTGCCGAATCGCCGCCTTGAGATCAACGTTGCCCATGGTTTCAAGCTTAAGATCAAAATCCAGCATTTCCTGGGCATTGTCGCCGATCAGCAGCTTGCCGAGATCCTGCACATTCGGCTGGCCGTCCAGAAACAGGATGCGGGCGATCAGCTCCTCGGCAAACCGGCGCTGCTCGCTGCAAGCCTGATATTCGCTGACATGCATGGAGTCCAGCCCCCAGGCTGCGAACATCTTGGCATGCAGGAGATATTGATGACTGGCGGTCAAGCGGTTGCGCAGCACCCGATTCAAATGCTCGACAACCTGACTATCGCCTTGCATAAATCCACCCCTATAACCCGTGTTGTGATCGTGTTCCCGGCCGCTCCAGCGCCGAGGCCTCGGATGATTCATGACCGCTGCCAGACTAACATGAAAGGCTGCGGCACACTGTTCAAAACCCCTGGCGGATACCCGTATAATTAAGGAAAACGGTTTGTCGCCAAACGCCCTCTTCGTGTTCCAGATAAATGTCAAACTCGTTGGAGTCTGCTACAATTCAAGGTTAATCTTAAAATTACCATTGAATGAACCCATTCTTTGAATGAACCCATTGGCCGAGTGTGCATATCGTGACCGAGAAAATCAGCGGAATAGTCATCTGGGCCTACATGGGCGGCCTGTTCGGCGCCTTGCTCGGCGGCCTGTACGCAGTGGTGCAAGCCTGGGAAATCGCCCCCTGGCTGGCTATTCTACCGGCAGCGGGCTTGGCGGGCGGCGCCATGGCAGCCTTCTCCGCAGCGCTGCGCATCGGCATCATCGGTTTTTTCCTGGGCATAGCGTCCGGCTTGGTCGCTATTGTAATGGCCGGCACTGGCCTTGAGCCGCTGCTGTATGCGCTCATCGGTATTTTCATCGCAGGTATTTCCCTGGCGATCAGCGCCGTATTCATGCCCTTCCCGAATTCCATGCTGACCCGCGCCTT
>CAYFSA010000185.1:0-5351 GCA_964345605.1 uncultured Ectothiorhodospiraceae bacterium | reverse complement strand
CATAGAATGTTGCCGAGCAATGCGAGAAAGCCGCCCATTACGGCCAGCAGCAACAGGGAATGGAGGCGGTTCTGCCAGACTTGTTGCTGCCAATTATCGCGATCGATTGTTGGCTCGTAGAACCTCATACTATTGCAGCTCCACGGCGGTTAATCGGGCTCGGCCGGCGCGGTGGTAAATGTTAATACCGCTTCGGCCACAGCCGGCGGTGCTTGAGTCTTGGCCGCCGCTGGCGGCGGATTGAGCTTGGCATTGATCAGGGCCCGGGTTTGGCGCACGGCGCGGGTCGGCTTATCGGCTACCTTATACAGCCCGGTGTGCTTGTCTTGAGTGCGCTGCGGCAGCGTATCGGCTAAATCTGCATCGCTGGCAATCACTTCCACGCGTTCGGTACCGAAAGGCGGGGTTACCCGGAATCGCCCCAAATCGAGCCAGTGATTGGCTTGTTCGGGGCTGACATAGCGAAGGAACCGGCGTGGCCCTTGAGCGTCCTGCAATTCGAGCAGATAGGTATAGGCCTGGCCGGCATGCCCGAGCATATAAAACCAGCCGGGCCGGTTGAGTTTGACCAGCAGCTTGATTTCCTCGCCGGCCTCGAAAAGCAGGTCCTTGGCCCCGCGGTTGGTGGTCACATTGACGCGGAGCTCGTCACTGAGTACCACGCCTTCACGCAACAAGCGATCGAGATTCAAGCCCTGTGGTTCGGCCCGATAATCAGCGTAGGCAGGGGCGGCGATGCGAGTGACCGTAGCGTGGCGGACATTGCCCTTGTGATCGATCAAGCGATAACTGACATGAACGCCGTCGTCGAGGCGTTCATATTCGCCGCGCATCAGGTACTTGGCTTGTGACGCCTGGCTCACGGTGGCCAGCTCGCTATGGAGATGATCGCGCAATGCCCGCGCAAACGGGGTGAC
Organism: uncultured Ectothiorhodospiraceae bacterium; assembly: GCA_964345605.1. Lineage (GTDB taxonomy): Bacteria > Pseudomonadota > Gammaproteobacteria > CAYFSA01 > CAYFSA01 > CAYFSA01. The sequence goes on along the minus strand of CAYFSA010000185.1, from coordinate 4,434 downwards.
CTCCTGGCCGCCGAGCGGCACGGCCGGATACACATAGATCGCTCGTTCGCTGATGCCCCGAGTCAGGCGCTCGGCTGCTTGCGCAAGCGACATGGCACGTTGGCCGAGCTTGTGCATGCGGGCCTCGATCTCGTGTTGGGAGACTTGGGGCGCCTCGAGCTCGCCGCATTCCGCCAATGCCTGGGCTACGCTGCGATGGCGTACGTACTCTTCGAATTTGGCTAGCAGCCGGCTGAGGGCGGCGTATTCGGCCTGATCATCCCGGGCCTTGGCCGCCTGGCGGGCGCGGTTTAAACCCTGGCCGATCGCCTCGGCCAATTGGCTCAGTCGCTGGCGATAGCGTGGGCAAGCCTTGGCCGGTTCCAGGACGGCGGTGGCCTCGAACCCGGTGAATTCGCGTTGGGGCCGGATTTCGGCGCCAAGAATGGGCAGCTCGGCGCGTGTCTCGATGACCTGCTTGGCCTGGCGGCCGGATTCGGTGTCGGTGTGCATTTGAAATTCACTGATGACTTCGACCTGCACGGCTTCCGCCAGACTAGCAAGGGCCGCCTTACGGGCTTCCGCCTGCGTCTTGCCATAACCCGTGCCCGTCAGTGGTACGGCCATAGCAAGTGGTAGCCAGGCCAGCAGCCATCCCAACAGGAGTAATCGCATGCCGTTTTTTCCTCTATCCAGTTATCTAATAATTCTAGCTGAATCTAACCCTACTCTAACCCGATCTTGTGTTGCCATGTAATAAAGGCCGTAAGTCTGGTCACTCGGGGTTTAGATGTTTTGCTACGCGGGTCAAGCATCAGCCTCGGCGGCTTCCAGGGCTTCCCCGGCTTCTAGCCAGGCTTGTTCAGCGGCGGCCAATTCATGACTGAGCTGACCTTGCCGCTGCAGTTGTTCGGTCAATGCCGCTTTGGCCGACTCGGTGTATAGGCTTGGATCGGCCAATGCGGTTTCGATTTCCTGCAGTGCGGTTTGCAAACGATCGATTTCGCGTTCCCAGCGTTGCATCTGCTGGCGCAAAGGTTTGACACGCTCCCGCCGGGCCGCGTCAGTACGACGTTTGGCCTTGCGATTGTCATTAGCCGCTCGGTCGGTCGCGCTGTCCAGTGGCGGCGCCCCACTGTCACGCCGGTTTTTCAGCCACTGGCGATAATCGTCCAGATCCCCCTCGAACGGATTGACTTGGCCATCTGCAACCAGTACGAAGTGATCTGCAACCGCGCGGAGCAAGGCGCGGTCGTGGGCTACCACGACCAGGGCCCCGTTGAAGTCCTGTAAAGCGACACTGAGGGCATGACGCATGGCCATGTCGAGATGGTTGGTCGGCTCGTCGAGTAACAGCAAATTGGGTCGTTGATAGACCAGCAAGGCCAGCACTAGCCGGGCCTTTTCACCGCCTGAAAACGGGGCAACTTGGCCGGTCGCGAAATCGCCCGGGAAGCCGAAGCCGCCTAGGAAATCGCGCAGACTCTGTTCGGTTGCTTTCGGATCGAGGCGCTGCAAATGCAGCAGGGGGCTGGCTTGCAGGTCGAGTTGTTCAAGCTGATGCTGGGCAAAATAGCCTACCCGTAGATTGGGGTCGCGAAATTGCTCGCCCGCCAAGGGATCGAGCTGGGCCGCCAGGAGTTTGATCAGGGTTGATTTGCCCGCGCCGTTGGGGCCGAGCAAACCGATGCGGTCGCCGGGGTCGAGGCCGAAGCGTACGCCTGCGAGAATGGGCCGTTCATAGCCGAGCGCCACTTCATCCAGCCGTAGCAGCGGATTGGGTATTTTGGCCGGTGCCGGAAAGCTGAAGTGGAAGCTGGAGCTGGCATAAACTGGCGCGATGGTCTGCATGCGTTCCAACGCCTTGAGGCGACTCTGCGCTTGGCGTGCTTTGGTGGCTTTGGCCCGGAAGCGGTCGATAAAGGCCTGCATGTGGGCGATTTCCCGCTGCTGTTTGGCATAAGCAGCTTGCTGCAGGGCCAGCCGTTCCGCGCGGCGGCGTTCACAGGTGGTGTAGTCACCGCGCTCCAGGGTCAATTGAGTGTTCTCCAAATGCGCGATGTGGGTGACCACGGCATCCAGAAAGTCGCGGTCATGCGAGATCAATAACAAAGTGCCGGTATAGCTGGTGAGCCATTCTTCCAGCCACAGTACGGCATCCAAATCCAGGTGATTGGTGGGTTCGTCTAGGAGCAGCAGGTCCGAGCGACACATGAGCGCCTGGGCCAGGTTCAGGCGCATCCGCCAGCCCCCGGAGAAATGCGCCACCGGTTGGTGTTGCGCGGCGGTTGAAAACCCTAAGCCTTGCAGCAGCTTGGCCGCTCTGGCCTTTGCTGCATAACCGCCGATCGTCTCTAACCGGGCATGCAGCTCGGCCTGGCGGGTTCCCTCGCCCCGGGCTTCGGCATCAGCCAAAGCTTGTTCGATATCCCGTAACTCCTGGTCACCGTCCATGACGTATTCGACGGCGGGCTTGTCGACTGCCGGGGTCTCCTGGGCGACATGCGCAACGGTCAGTTGGGTAGGCAGGTCGAGTTCGCCCTGATCCGGATGTAATTCCCCGCGGATCAAGGCAAACAGGCTGGATTTGCCGGTGCCGTTGCCGCCCGTGACACCGACGCGGTCGCCGGCATGAATAATGAAGTCGGCGTCGGCGAACAACAAGCGTTCACCGCGCCGCAAACTCAGGTGCTGAAAACGCAGCATAGTAAAGTAGGGATTTTCTGAATGCAGTGGGTGGGTTTAGCGGGCTGCTTGCTGTTGGCGATAAGCCTTAAGCTGGCGCAAGCCACCGGCGTTGAGTACATTGGTATAGCCGAGGCGTTCCAGCTCGCGGGCCGCGATTCCGGAGCGGCGGCCACTGTGGCAATACAATACGATGGCACGGTCTTTGTCATCTACCAGGGTGTCGATCCGCTCGCCGATACGGGTATAGGGAATCAGTTCGGCATCGCGAAGATGTCCGCGTTGATACTCTTGCGGAGTACGGACATCAATGACCACCGCGCCGTTTTCGATCTTGTTCCAAGCGGTTTCCAGGGTGTCACTGTTGACGCCCGAACAGCCAGTCAGCAAAGCGATGACCGACATAAGCCTAATTAGCATAATGAACCTCAATGCGGTTGGATTGACGAGGGTTTGAGCGATTGTCAGCATACCATTGTAAAGACAAGGCTATCTGCCCCGTTCGGTTGCTTCTTGCGCTCCACAACCAAACAGTTACCCAGTGGACATTGTGCCGTTCTGGTAAATCCGTGTTGGCGGGTTACCAGTCCATTTCGATAAAACTTAAGGATATGAACGCTATGCCAAATCTTTCCAACAAGCCCCTGCGTGAACAGCTAAAAAGCGGACAAGCGCCGCCCATTTTGATCGGCGTGGCGGGTGACAGCGGTAGTGGTAAGACCACTTTCAGTAATGGAATCCGTCAGCTTCTCGGCAGTGACCTTGTTGAAACCCTATGCACTGATGGCTATCACAAGGAGGATCGAGCCCAACGCCAGTTGAGTGGGCGCTTGCCGCTCGATCCCCAGGCCAATCATTTAGATCAATTGGCGATGCATTTACAAATGCTCAAAGCCGGGCAAGCCATCGATCTGCCCATTTATGACCATGGTAGTGGATCATTTGCGACACCTATCGAATTTTCGCCAACGCCCATTGTCATCGTCGAGGGGCTGCATGTCCTTTATCCCGAAGTCTCGTCGCTGTTGGATTTTCGCATCTTTGTCGATCCCGACCATGATGTTAAATGGGCTTGGAAATGGGAACGGGATGTCAAACGGCGTGGCCATAAGGCGGAAGTGCTGGAAGAGGAAATGGTACAGCGGATGGCGGCTTACAAGCGCTGGATCGATTTCCAGAAAATCAACGCCAACCTCATTATCAAGATCTATGCCAGCCAGATCCAAGCAAGCGCACGCCATCGCTTCCGTGGTTCGCTGCCGGAAAACTGCTACCGGCTCGAGCTAGTCACTGAACCGGCGGTGATCCCGCTGCCCTTCATGCCGTTGCCTTTTGATCTGGCCGCGATGTCATCGGCCGATCAAGCCCCTTTTCTGTTATCTGCAGTGCCTTCGTATTACTGGGGGCGTCAAGCCATCACGATCCATTTGGATGGTGTGATGGCATCGCAAACCGTGGCTAGCTTGGAACAGCAGATTATGGACTATACGGGTATTCCCGCTGGAGAGGCGATTCCTCGGGAAGAATTCGAGCTGAGTTCGGCCACGCGTTTTTCGCAATTGTTGCTGACTTGGCGGTTTTTGGAAGCCGTCAATCATCATTTGTAAGCCATAGAGTGACGGCCTGACCATAAATCAGCAACCCGCTTTAAGGCACTGCTTTTGAGCACAGGAAAAAGATTGTAGGGCCGGCTTCAACCGACCCCGGGTCAGGTAGGGCCGGTTTCAACTGGCTCAGGGTCAGGTAGGGCCGGTTTTAACCGGCCCCGGG
>CAYFSA010000184.1:0-5393 GCA_964345605.1 uncultured Ectothiorhodospiraceae bacterium | reverse complement strand
GCTCGGCGAGGCGGGTTAAAACTGTTGCGATAGCCTCCTCACCCCCGCACCGTCATCGCCAAGCCATTGCCATTGACCCCCAGCAGCCGCTGCAGCAACCGCCCGAGCGTGTCGGCGAAGTCCTCGACCGGGACGTTCGCGAGTGCTTGCGGATAATAGTCATTGACATGTTCGGTCCGGGGGCCGATGCCCACGCCGATCAGGCGGATGCGCAGGTCCGCTTCGATGGCCGCGATGGCTGCGCACAAATCAGCCCGGGTGGAATATTTGCCTTCCGGCAGGCCGTCGCTGATGGCGATCAAGACCCGTTCATGGCTCGGGTAGGCCACCAGAGCCTCGGCGGCCTCCCGCAGGCAGGGACCGTCGTCGTTGAAGCCGTATTCGTTATTGCCCCCCGGGCATTCCCCGTCGACTTCCAGGGGTATGGTCATGAGCCGTTCCTGCACGGTGGGGGTTAACGTCTCGCCAAAATCACACAGCGGGATCAGGATATCCTGAAAACCGTTAATGGCGAAGTCGATCTGCAGGCGCTGCAGGGATTCGGCCAGCAGGACCACGCCGTCCAGGGCTGCTTCGATCTTACCACCGCGCATGGAGCCGGACAGATCCACCAGCAGGGATACCGCCAGGTCGCGGCGTTCGGGTAGAGTTTTGCGGACCCACAACTGGTCATAGCGGCGCGGGTCGGCGAGATAGGCCATCACCCGCTGGGGCTCGACCCGGCCACCGCTGGGGTAGCCGCTGTGTTCCTGCAAGCGCCGCCGGGGCTGCACCGCCGCCTCGATATGGTCACAAAGGGTATCGATCGCCAACTGCTGGCCCTGACATATCCCGGCATAGCCTTGCGCTTCCGGTAATGCCGGCGGGGTCGAGGCCGGCGTAGCGGGCTGCGACGAGGGCGGCGTAAGCGGCGCTGCGGAAAGGGTGTCGGCCGGCTGGCCCGCGACGCCCTGGCGGCGTATCGGCTGCGGCGCCAGGTCAGCCAGCAGGGTTTGCAGCAGCTCAGTGGCAAGCCGCTGCGCGCTTGCCGTACCGGCCCGGCCGTCCTTCGCCGCTTGCTGCACCTGCACCACCAGGCGGGCCAGCTGCTCGATCGACCCGGCCAATTCCGTTAAGGCCTGGCGGACGCGGTGGGCTAGCTCGCTATCCTGCTGCAAGCTCGTACCCAGGCGTTGACAATCGGCCGTCCACAGCGACTGAGCGACCGGCAGGATCTCAGCCTGGGCCAGGGCATAGGCCTGCCAGGCGGACAACAGTACCCGCTGACTCCAGGCATCGCCGAGCGTTGGGGTTTTATCCCGCAAGTTGGGCCAGACTTCCTGGCGATAACGGGCCTGCTCGGCAGTACTGAGGGGCGAGGGGTCGGCCAGGGTCGGCGGCTGACAGGCATGGTAGCCGCGCCGGGCCACCCGTGTCTCGTCCAGGGCCTGCCGGACGTTGGGCTTGAGCGCCGCCGGTGGTTGCCAGTCATGGGTGGGCTCGTAGGCACAGCCCCAGGCAAAGGCCAGGAATGCCGGTACATCGCCCAGCCGGGAGGCAAAACCCTGATGGTATTCATGGCTTTGCACCTGTGCCAGCCAGCGCCCGGCGCCGGGATAACGCGCCGCCATCCAGGCCTCGACCCGCGGGTCTTCCAGGGCATTGAGCAGGGACTGCTGCAGGCCGGCCTCGACCGCCGGCCAGGGTCGGAAGCGGTTATAGCGGCTGATGAAGTAATGCCCGACTTCATGGGCGATCAGGCCGGCGCAGTAAGTGACCCCCTGGGTCTGCAAATCGGCGGCGTCCACTTCCAGGGTCCGAGTGCTCGCATTGAAACACCAGTGATCGCCCAGGGTGAGGCGGAGGCCGGCATCCTGGGCCAGACCGGTTGTCAAGACGGCCAGATCGGTCAGGCTGGGCGTCGCGGTCAGGGCCGTCATTCCGGATCTCCTGCGGCTGCGGCCATGAAGCGATCGAGGCCGGCGGCGGTGAGCAATTGAATCAATGACGCCCGGTCCCCCGCGCTGACCATGCGCGCCAGGTAATAGCGCTCGATGCCGGCCTTCAGCGGCGCCAACGGGTCAGCGCTGCCGACCGGCAGGGGGCTATCGGCATACTGTAGGACGCTGAGCAGGGCCCGGCGGGTGAACACATAGCGTTCCTTGCGCCGCCCGCCGAGCTGAGCCTGGCCGTTACTGCCCTGTCCCACGGCGCTCTCGACGCTGGCATGGAACCGCGCCAGGGCGGCGAGAAAGGCCTCGATTGCCGGGCACGTCGCCAGCCGGCCATACGGCGCCGCTGTCTGCGGGGCCTGATAGCGCGCCCCTGCCAGGGTCACCGGCGGCTGCTCACCATACACCAGAAACCGCAGCATCTGCCCGTATTCCAGCTCGCCCGGCGCCGGCACATAGCGATAGCCGCGCCAGCGGTCCCGGTAGGCCGGGCTCAGCCGCACCCGGCCGCTGTATTCGGCCGGGTTCATGGTAGCGAACAAGCGAAAATCGGGATGGCAGGGATGCTCGGTACTGCCGATCACGCGGTTGTCATGCTCGCTCATGACCAGGGTCGGCACGGGTTCGAGCACCGAGTTCAGGCGCTCGAGCACCTGTGGCTCGGCCAGGTTGACCTCATCGAGAATCACCCACCAGCCCTGTTGCATGGCGGTCGGGATCAGGCCGTCCTGCCAGCGCCAGGCATGTGGCGGCACGCCCTCGGCGGCGGCGATGCGGCGGATTTCCCATTCGGTTAAGGGGCGACCTGCGTGCTGGGCGCGCTCGATGAGCTGCCGAGAGCGCGCCACCAGGGTGTCGGCATCCGTGACCAGGGCCTCGCCCAGGGTGGTCAGATCGCCCCCGGTTTCGTCGGGGACATAGCGGCCGATCAATTCCGCGGCATCGGTTTGGCCGTTGAGGTTCAGCCGCGCCACCGGTTGGCCGAGCAGCGAGGCCAGGAACAGAATGCTGCTGGTCTTGGAGGTGCTGGTCTCGCCTTCGAGCAGGCAGGGTTCGGCCAGGGCCACGCTGTTGGCATTATGCAGCAAGGTGGTGGCCGTCAGGGCGTCCAGGCAATAATGGGCGAAATCCGACCACGCCGGCACCCAGCCGCCGCGCGCCTGGCTGCGGGGTAGGTACACCGGGCCGATGCGCAGCAACGCTCCGTCCTCGGCCCAGAGGGGCTGCGCCGCAGCCGTCTCGGGTGGCGTGGCGAGCCCCAGCCAGGCCGCTGCGTCGAAAGGGGCGTCTGGGGTGTCCACGGCGCGCGCGGGCACCTGCACGGCGGTTTGATTCGGGGGCTGTCTGGGCAGGTATACCCAGATATCGGAGTCATGCTCGCCCCATTTTTTGACCGGTTGGGGCTCGACGTCATAGCGCTCGCGCAGCGTTGCCATCACGGCATCGATCAGCTCCAGCGGCGCCCCACCGTAATGGATTTCCCAGTCCGGTTTGTCCTTATCGGGGTCCGTTTTGACCTCGTCGAACGACCAGCCCTTAAAGGCCTCGACCAGCTCCTGCCAGTTGGCCAAACCTACCGAATACAGCCGCAGATCATAGCCTTTGCCCGTTGCCCGACAGGCCGCCAGGCGCCCGTCCAGGGCGCTTGCGATGGGCCAGCAAATGACAATATCGCTCCCGTCGGGCGCCTGGCTGTCCGTGTGTAGCGGAAAATGCATTGTATCGACACCGCCGGCCTCCAGGGCCTGCTGACAGACAGCACGCAGTTGCCAGGTCAGAGTCTTATAGGTATTGGCGTCATCCCATTGGATCCTAAAGCCCTGACAGGGGTCTGGTAGCGATTGCAGCGCACAGTGAAACCCCAGCTGGCGCAATTGTTCGAGCAAGGGCTCGGCCTGACTACCCGCATCGGTGGCCAGGGTCAGGGTAAAACGCTGCGGATACGGCCCGGCATAGGGGAGCAACACCCCCTGCTGCTGGGCCCCGAGCGGCAGATGCAGGGTGATAAAGGGATCAACCGCCTCGCTCAGATCGGCTTTCTGCTCGATCTGCAGCGGATAACCCACCGGATCGATGCCCTGCGCCGCAAAAAATTCACCCAGGGTCGCCAGCAGTTGGTTTTTCGTCGCCATCCATTGGGGATGGCGCAACGGCCCGATATCAATCTCGAATTGCCCTGCCTCGTGCGCCAGCTCGGCATCGTAATCGGCTAAATTGATATGGGTAAACCCAATGGCCTGCAGTTGCTCGGCCAGGGCCTGGCCCAGGACAAAATCATCGACATGCAGGCGGATCTCATAGCGTTCTGTCACCGGCTTGGCCGCCTGTGCCGGGTCCTCGACCGCCACATGAATATCGTTGTCGTCGCTGTCAAATTCCTGCGCCGCAATCGCCAGCGTGTAGCCCTGTTGCGCCAGAGCCCAGAGCAGGCGCTGCCGGGCATAGGGCGTGGCGGCCCCATAGCCCATAGCGGTGAAGGGCACGGCTTGCGTCTTGGTCTGGTCAATGCTGAACCCCTGCGCTGCCAGGGCCTGCGCCAGCCTTTGCGGTAACCCCGGCGTCTCGGCATAAAGATCCAGATTCCACTGCGACAGCGGGTAGGCATCCCCCAGCTGCAACCAGATAGCCGCCGGCGCGAGCTCACGATCATGGATCAATGGTGGCGCCAGGGGCACCAGGGCCTGGCTGACAGCGGTCAGCACCTCAGCGGCGACCGCCTCGCCATGGACCAGCGCGTAAGTGGTCAGCATCGCGTCTGTTTGTAACTCGGTATCGAAGCCGGCCTGGTCCAAGCAGGCAGCGACTTCCTTGCCGAATGTCTCATCTTCGGTTGTGATCGTAATGCGCATGGCGACACCTGTGTAAAAGCGGGTAATCAATAAGGGAACGGGTTGATAGAAAACGAGTTCAGCAACATTGCCATCGCTTGACAATCGCAACTAAGTGATCATTTCCGGCCATCGATAGGTTGGGGGTGCCTACCGTCACCTCAGCCTCTGGAGTCGGTGCGTGCGTACAGCGGACCCTACGGGTACTTGATTGCAAGACCTGACCTCCAATTTCTATTTTTCTATAGTACGCCGTAATATTAAAAATGGTACGTCAATGATCTTTATAGATAACCGTGTTTAATTTAGCTGGAGCTCGGGGTGCGTTGCGCTAACCCGGCCTGGCAATAGGTAGGGTCGGTTTCAACCGACCACGGCGCCTGCGTGGAGGCTCGGCGAGGCGGGTTAAAACCCGCCCTACGTCAACCCGTAGGGTCGGTTTCAACCGACCACGGCGCCTGCGTGGAGGCTCGGCGAGGCGGGTTAAAACCCGCCCTACGTCAACCCGTAGGGTCGGTTTCAACCGACCGCGGCGCTTGCCTGGAGGCTCGGCGGGGCGGGTTAAAACCCGCCCTACGTCGTACCATTCCCATTCTCGGCGGATCTTGACGCCGCCGGCGCAACGCTCTAAGTT
>CAYFSA010000183.1:0-5427 GCA_964345605.1 uncultured Ectothiorhodospiraceae bacterium | reverse complement strand
GGGAAGTATTCGTTAATTCAGAAATTCCATTAGCAACAATGGGGCCACTCGTCGATGCCTTGGCAATCTGATCAACTTGTGTCGCGTTGCCATCGAAGCCGGTTCCGGGGGTTACACGACCATCGGCATAGGAGTAATTTAGAGCGTCGGGCGAAAAATCGCTACCATCGAGTCCCGTAAAGTTATTTTCAGATTGCAAACTGCAATCCGGTCCCGCACAGGCAAAGGAGCCATCTAAGCCGAGAGTCTCTAATCCTGTTGCTCCAGTAAGGCTGGTTATTTGCGAGACCGAGCTGTCATTGTCGCTGCTAAAATCAACGCTATTGGTTACCTTTTCCACAAAAGACGTTTCATCGACGATGATATCAGTATCTAACTCCAAATCGACAATCGTTCCATTATCTTGCCACTCCTGCGCATCGATAAAGCGAAAGTTGGTATAACCAATGTGCGCGGAAGCAAGTGCTGCCGCAGAAGCGTTCCCCGCGCCAGCGAGCACCACACCACCCAAAACCGCCGTTGAAATCAGTTTTAGCTTGTTCATAGTCAAAACCCCTTGATAACCGCTTAGTGAAAAGTTCAGTTCAGTATCAGACACCCCTGTCCGACCTCGTAATGCTCTTAATGCAGTCCTCATGCCAACCCCAAAAAAATAGGATAACTATTTGATTTTATTTAGCCATCAACCCAAACGCTCGAACGACCCCTGACGCATCGGGATGAAGTGTTAAATTTCCCGACAAACCACGGCGCCCAGACCGCCATCCCCCCTGTTCCCAGGCAAACACCTGTGTCAGATTTTTCGACATTCCCTCCAAGTCCTGCATGTGCAAACGGGATAGCTCCCGTTCGGCAGCCTTAACCGCGGCCACAACGGCAGCTCGTAGGTCAGGTTAGCGCAGCGTACCCCGACTGAAGCGGCTGAGCCCTTATCCCTGTGCCTTTTCCTCCAGCCCATCGCAGACATTTTCCAGCTCAGCCACGCGGGGATCGTTGGGCGCGAGCCGGCGTGCATTGCGCAGATGCCGCCGGGCCCGGCGCAGATAACCGCCATCCAGGCCGTTTTTCAGCAACCACATGATCGTCGCGTTGGCCGCATAAATATGCGCGTCGGGCTCGTCGGGTCGGGTTTGGGATAATTCGTCGAAAATCAATACAGCCTGCTCGAGATCCCGGGCCACCATGGCTTTCACGCCCTCGTTGAACCGCGCCACGAGCTGGGGATCGTCGGCCATGCCTTTGGGGATGCGCGGCTTGCTCACCAGCGCGCCGAGCCCGAGCCGCTTGAACAAATGCTGCCAGCCCCGGCCGGGACCGCGGCGGCGATCGCTGATGTCCGGCAGCATATCCTCGGCCACCGGGGCTTGCCGCGCCACCAGACTGTTGAGCACCGGGATAATGAACAAGCTCAGCAGGGTCGCGAATAACAATCCCCATACGATGGCCGTGGCCAGCGGCCCCCACATCAGGGAATGCCCGGCCAGGCCCACGGCCAGGGAGGACAGCCCGGCAATGGTGGTAATGGAGGTGATCAGGATCGGCACTACCCGCCGCCGGGCGGCGTAGACGGTGGCTTTGGGCACCGACATGCCCCGCACCACGCGCTGATTGGCCGCCGTTAACAGCACGATGGCATCATTGATACTGATGCCGGCCAGGGCCACCATGCCGTACATGGTATACACGCTTAAGGGGTTACCCGACACCAGCAGGCCGATGACCACGCCGACGAAGGCCAGCGGCACCGTCGCGAGCAAAATCAGGGGCTGCACATAGCTGCGGAATTGCGTGCTCAGAATCAGGTAGATCAGCCCCAGGCCCGCCAGGAACAATAGCCCCAGGGCGTTCACGCTTTCCTGAATATCGTCATAGGCGCCGGTGAAGTCGAGGTCGATATTCGGATACTGCGGTGCCAGGTCTTGCCAAGCCCGCTGGATGGCTTGATTGGCCTGCACCGTATCGGTCTGCGTCTGGTCCAGCTCCGCCTCCACGGTAATCGCACGGCGGCCGTCGTAATGGCGCATATTGGCGCGGCTTGGTTGCAAATCGGTATACAACAACTGTTCTAACGCGATCGCGCCGCCATTGGGCAGGCTGATGGCACGGCCGAGCAGTCCGTCGATGTCCTCGCGCGCCAATTTGGCTTGCACCCTGACATCGAGTTCCTCGCCTCGATGGCGCATGCTCGCCACAATCTGACCGTCCACCAACAGCCGCACGCTGCGGATGACCGTCAGCGGCTCGAGGCCGGCCCGGCGCACCGCATCGGGATTGAGGCGCACCGCGAGTTCCAGCCGCCCCGGGGCGTCGTTGTCGGTGATATCCGACACCCCGGCAATAGCGGCGAGCCGCCCTTTGATTTCGTCTGCTGCCGCGCGGATTTCGCGGTAATCGTCCCCGCGCACCTTAATGCTGATCGGCTTGGTCGTCGGCGGCCCAGTCTGCATTTGCAAAAACGCGACTTCCGTCAGGCCGGGGACCTGCTCGACAGCCGGACGCAGACTGGCGACGATGTCAGCCACGCTGCGGCTCCCCTGCCCTTCCGGATGTAAGCTCACGAATACCTGGCCGTGCTGATCACCATACTGGGTGTTGCGGTCGGTGAATTTAATCCCGGCGTAAGCCCCCGACTCGCGCAGTTCAGCCGGCCCCAGCTGCTCGCGGACAATCCGATCGACCCGCTGTGCCGCCGCCAGGGTTTGCTCCAGGGGGGTGCCGGGCGGGGTTTTCAGGTTGATATACACAAACCGAAACGGATCGGCGGCAAAGAAATCGGACTTGATCCAGCCAGCCGCGACACTCCACACCGAACCGGCAACCAGCGTCACGGCCACGACCAAGGCGAGCAGCGGGCGGCGTACCACGGGAATCAGGTTCTTCATATAGCGACGCCGGAGCCAGCGCATGAAGGCGAGTCGCGCCCGCTGCACCCGAGTCGCCGCTACGCTGCGGCCCCCGGCGCCGACTAAATGGCTCGGCAGAATCCAGAAGGCTTCGATCAGACTAAGCAACAGCGCCGTGGCCAGCACAAACGGTGCGACTTGCATGTACTTGCCGACCACGCCGGGGACCAGCATCAGCGGCAGAAAGGCGGCAATAGTGGTCAGCACGGCGGTGGTCACCGGCGCAGCTACTTCCCGTAAAGCCGCCATCGCTGCTTCTAACCGGTCAACCAGACGCTGGCGATGATAATGAATCGCTTCGACGACCACCACGGCATCATCGACTAGCATGCCGAGGGTGATCACGACCCCGAGCAAGACGATGACATTCAGCGTCTCGCCGATCAGGGACAGGATCCAAAAGGTTCCGGCCAGCACGAAGATCATACCAATCGAGGTGAACACCGCCGTTCGCAAACCGAGCATCACGCCCGTGACCGTCAGCACCAGCAGCAAGCCGATCAGGGCATTGTTTTCCATGACCGACAAGGCCTGGCGGATCGTTTGGGTTTTGTCATGCAGCAGGACGAGCTCGACCCCGGTACGGTCGCCCAGGGCGTTACGCTCCGCGATATAGGTTTTGACTTCCTGAAGCAGCTCGAGAATATTGGCATCGGCATCCTTGTACACCGACAACATAACCGCCGGCTGCCCTTGGTAACGCACCAGCCGGTCGGCTGGTTCACGCCCGCGTCTGACATCGGCCACGGATTCCAGCGGGATCTCGCCGACCGCGGTTAAAATGGGTAGCTCACTTAAGTATTCAGGATCGCTGTTGGTCCCGGTCACCCGCACCAGCCAACCGTTGTGGTCCAGGCTCAGGCTGCCTGCCGAGAGATCGCGAAAATAGGCCGTGACCGTATCCGCCAACGTGGTCGGGGTGGCCCCCAAACCCACCAGGCGATGCGCATCGAAACGCACCTGCAATTCGGGATCGCGACCGCCTTCGCTGTCGACACGCTCGACCCGGGGCAGGCGTTCGAGCGATTGCTTGGCAATTTGCGCTTGTTGGCGCAAGTTCTCGTCATCGGCAATCCCCGTCACCAGCACGACCGCGGCGGGCAGAAAATTGGCGCTGGTATACTCGCGAATCTCCGGCTGGCTGGCGGCTTCGGGGAGTTCGCCGAGCTGATTCTGAATCTCGCGGCGCAAATCGGCGACCCGGCGATTGTGCTTATCGGCGCCGACATCCTCGAACCGGATGGTAATGAGTGAGCTGTCTTGGCGACTGCTGCTATAGTAAAACTTGATATCCTTGACCTTTTCGACCCCGTCCTCTAGGGGGGCGGTGACTTTTTCCTCGACTTCCGCCGGGGTGGCCCCTGGCAGGGTGGTATAAACCACTGCCCAGCCCAGCTCGACAGTCGGGTCCTGGGCCCGGGGCAAGCCAAGATAGGCGATACTCCCGCCGATCACGACCAGCAGGAAGGTCAGGTTAACCAGCGCATGGTTTTGAATCAGCAGTCGCAGCATGATTTGCACAAGCCCTCAAAATAGCCTTTAGAGTCAGCCGGGATGGCGAGCATGACAGTTGCTGCCAGCAGCCCGGTCAGCCATGCGCTGACGCGTCAGGCTTGTCCCGCCTTAGCCAATCCTGACTGACAGGGTACATCGTTGCACAGCCAGGGTTACGCCCGGTCATCTTTAGCCAAGCAACGCCATAATGCAATCATTCATGAGGCTGCCAGCCGGGAATGTATCAAAAGCAGCAGCCTAGCATCTCGTTATGGCTGAGGCCGTCACTCGAACAACGATATCGGCATGGCCTTTGCTAACACTTTAATGAAACATAATTTCACAGCGATGGCCGGCCATAACTCAGTAATTTACGCTTTGTTAACAGGCTGGACTCAACAGCGATTATTTGAACTACATCGATTGCGCAGAGAGAACAACCTTATGTACCCAGCAAGCATGCCCGTCGCAGAACCCCTGGTTTCTTGTGCAACTTTCCTCACCGATATCGTGGCGCCACTCACCCGGGGAGTCACCCTTGAGATCGATGATATCGAAATCACGATCCCTGAGCAGCCCCGCGAGCTGGATATTGAATTCGCCGCTGAAATTTGGGCCCTGGAGTATTTCAAAAGACAAGTGAAAACGGTCCCAGCTTCACGGACCCTAAACGAAATACTGGATGACCTGAAGGCCGAGGCTTATATACTGATAGATAATGCCTTGTGAGGTAAGCTGACCGACGACAATGCCCGCAACCGTGCCGTAAAGACGGTTGCGGCCCGAGGTTGGCATGTGTAGAACAACTGTAACTCCCTCCCGAAAACGGTCAAGCTGTGCACTGAAAAGCTCCCATGGGGCGTTACGTGCTGCTTCGGCGACCCCATTGAAATCCTCTTCGACGACAACCTGCCGGCCAAGCTGCCGGAACGGGTCGAGGTGACCCGCCGCGATGGCGAGGTGGGTTGGGTCTACATTCACATCGAAGTGCAAAGCCAGCGCGATCCTGACTTTGCCCGCCGCCTGTTCA
>CAYFSA010000182.1:0-5451 GCA_964345605.1 uncultured Ectothiorhodospiraceae bacterium | reverse complement strand
GCCAGCGCTCGATGGCAAGCAAGCCATCGAGCCGCACAACTGGGGTTTGGCCGTCGGCCGTCATGTCCAGGGCGCCATAATACAAGCCGTCGATGGTCAGATTTTGGACTTGCTTGAGAAAGAAGGCCGAGAGCAGCCCGATCGCCGCCAAATGGCGAAATCCGTGGGTCAGATCGATCGCGACCCGGCCAGCGGGTACCGTGGTGGCGATGGTGCTCAAGATCTGCGCCTGCCCGGTGGTGTCCCGGCCATAGTCGATCAGCTTCAGCGTGCAGGGAAGGCCCAACGCCCGCTCGACAAGCCCGGTCAATTCCGCCAGCAGCGTATCGTCGACGGCATTGTGAGCCGCCGCTTCGATCAGACGCAGACGCAAGCCTTCTTCCTCACCCGCCGTCGCGAGTTGCTCGATCAAGACGTCCCACATGCTGCCCGAGGTACCGAACAAGACCAATGCGTCCGGCTGCAGGACCTTGAGAAGCGCTAAACCAAAATAGGGTGTCGTGTGAACGGTGCCGTCCGGAAAATGATAATTAGCCTGGCGGTAGCCGGTTTGCGGGTTTTGCGTGGCGCGGCCAAGAAAACTGACAAGTGAAAATTTTTGCCCGGTCATGGTGCTAATCTCGTAATTTCAGGACATATGTAGTTTTTTTTGACAATCAAGCCTGGGGCTTACTGAGATGATGATTCTACATAAAGATGACGGATACGTTAAGTCCTGCAAGCTTGCAATGCGCTTGTCGACTTGACTGGATGTTCGCAGTAGCCGTAGGTCGGGTTGGCGCAGCGTAACCCGACTTGATCGGCCAGGAGCCGCCTAAGCCTAAGTAGGTAGGTAGGGCGGGTTTCAACCCGCCAAACAGCGGCTAACCGAAACCTCGGCAGGTCGGTTAAAACCGACCCTACGTAGGTCCAGTTAGCGCAGCGTAGCCCGCCTTGATTGACTAAGTCCTGCAAGCTTGCAGGACTTAACAGAGCCGGCGCCGAGCGCTAAAGTACTTGGACATAGCCAGCAGGACATCTGGCATTTGATCATGAATCACAGAAAATGGCACTGACAATGACGCAACCGCATACCTATTCCCGCCGGATTTTATTGGCCGTAACCGGCCTGTCGCCGCAGATTGTGACCGAGACCCTCTATGCGTTGAGTGTCATGCGACAACCGGCTTTCATGCCTACCGAGATTTATGTGGTCACGACCAGCGAGGGTGCCGAGCGGGTGCGCTTAAGCCTGCTCTCTGATGACCCCGGCTGGCTGGCGCAGTTATGCCATGATTATCAATTGCCGCCGATAGCGTTCGATCGAACCCATATTGAGGTGCTACAAGATGCGCAAGGCCAGCCGTTAACCGATATTCGCGCCCCCGCGGATAATAGCCGGATGGCGGATTTGATTACCGAACGTGTTCGGGCCTTGACGCTTGATTCGGAGAGTGCGCTGCATGTATCGATTGCCGGCGGCCGCAAAACCATGGGCTATTACGCCGGCTACGCCTTATCCTTGTTCGGCCGGCCGCAGGATCGGCTGTCGCATGTGCTGGTGTCTGAACCATTCGAGTCGAGCTGGCAATTTTTTTACCCTACGCCCTATAGTCGGGTCATTACGACGCGGGACGATAAACTGATCGATACCGCTGAGGCGCAGGTGAATTTAGCGGAAATTCCGTTTGTACGCTTACGTGACGGGGTACCTGAGCGCCTGCTGAAGGGCCGTGCGGGGTTTGCCGAGACCATCGAGGCGGCGCAGCGGGCCCAGCAGTTTCCAGAGCTGGTGCTCGATCTAGATGAGCAATTGATTTATGCGGGTGGTGAAATTTTTAACATGCCGCCGGCCCCCCTGGCGCTTTATAGTCTGCTGGCGCGGCGCAGCCTGGCCAATCAACCTGCCGTGCGCTGGGACAGTGAGGCGGTAGCTGTGGAATACCTGGCCGAATACGGTCGCATTGTCGGTATCGAATCGGGTGAATACGAACGGGCTCAGGCGACATTGGCAGCAGGCATGACGGCTGAGGATTTTGATTATCGTAAATCCCGTACCAATAAAATTATCCAGGATGCCCTGGGCCTGCCTTTGGCGAAGACCTATCAAATCCACGGCGATGGCGGCAAACCCCGTACCCACTATGCATTGCGCCTGCCTGCCGCGGCGATCGATTATGCGTCGCTGGGGTAAAGGTGCGCTCCTTAGAAGGTGGTTTCGCTAAAGAGTATTCAAAATAGTTCTAATTTTAGATTTAACACCCGCACTTTACGACCTCATCCTCGTCCTCGGCGGGGTGATCATTGGCATGAATCTGATCCGCCCATCGCTATGGCAGACGATCCTTACCATATTACTCATGCTCGCCGCCTATTTCGTCGTCACACTATCCAATTACATTCCGGAGGAGCCGCCATATTCGATACGGAGCGCATCTTACTCATTGCTATCCTCCTGGGCCGCTGTAGTTAACCCGATAACCCGGAGCGAGCAATGAGCTATAGCTGGCTTTTCACTGCTCACACCGACTCGAACTCAAACCCCACCACGGTACGTTGCTCGCGGCTGAACTCGACCCCGATCAGATGCACGGGCCAACCCTCGGCGCGGTATTGATCGGCATACCCACGCGCTTTGATCTGCGCCAGGGCGCCGCCTTCCGGTTCCAGCTCCACCATTTTGAACTCGAATAAATAGACCTGGCCATTGAACCGCGCCGCCAGGTCCAGGCGGCTGCTCGTTCGGGTTGCCAACCCTTCCTGTCACAGGTTGGAGGGGTCGGTGACATCAGAACGCCACTCCCGCGACCAAAAGCGTCCGTTATGGTAGAAATGAACAGCATTATCAATCAGTAATGCACGGTCTTCAAAACTGCGTGCTGCTTGCCAATCATCGTTATTCTCGGTAGTGATCAGCGGCGCCAAGACTTGCAGCACGGGTCCGTTTGCACCGCGGACAAGCTCGAATCGATACAGCCCATGATGAGCGAAATCCGCCTGCTGCCCAGGTCGTTCGGGATCGAGTACATGCCCGGGATCCTCATGCACACTTACACCGAATGCGAAGCGATAACCGTCGCTTACCGACATGCCGGCAAAAGCCAGGTGATTGCGCAGAATTTCGGCATCTGTACCGCGCTGACCAATAATCTCGCGCTGCAAAGCAGTCGGCTGCCGGGGATCCTGCACGTCAAACAGGACCACCTGCAGGCCTTGATACCAAGCCCCGCGTGAATCACCACCGTTCGCGGCAGGATAGGCATCTTTACCCACTCCGATCAGCAGATTTTCCCCGACGGGATGTAGATAATCCGAAAACCCCTCGATTTTCAGCTCGCCTGCAATATAGGGGTCATAAGGGTCGCTAAGATCAATGACATAAAGGGGATCGACCGTGCGGAAGGTCACCAGATAAGCTGTATCTCCCAGAAAACGACTGGCATACAGACGCTCGCCCTGCAGACCAATGGCCTGCGGACGCTGTTGATTCGGCAGACTGGCAATCAGTTCAAGATCCCTGTTCTCGCCCTGATCACGCAGAATACTCAGAATTACCGGTGAGGCACCATTCGGTGTAGGTGATACCCTGTCGGTGGCACTTGTCTGGGGGGGATCGGTATCACCCCCGGCGACTACACTTACAGGCATGGGTTCGAAGAACCTCAGGGGTTGGGCGATCTCTGTAACAACACGCAGATCCTGTCCCGCCTCACTCAGCCGGAAAGCAGCCTCGCGCGGATTGTCGGCAAGATGGCCGGGAACGGTACCACTCCCCCGATAAGCCATTTCGCCAGCCGCGAAGGTAAATTTATGGATAAGGGTACGTTCGTTATAGGGGGCGATCAGCGCCGGGGCATCCACCAATGGGCCATGACGGAAATCGCTGGCCGCGAGATAAAGGGCGTCAGTGGAACTGTACAGGGTACGGGCCTCGCCGAAAAAGCAGGTAGCCTCAAGAGAGTGATCCGGGTCGTTAAGATCAATGGCAAACACGCCGATCATGCCCGCACTGCGGGCCTGGTCGCCGGCCTCGGCATAACAGCCCGTTACCGGAATAGGCACTGGCTCAGCCTGATGGCCATAGCGGATACGCGGTAAAACCTCATCTATTTGCGCAGACGAGGATTCGGGGCGGTACGGCGGATAGTAGCGCGTCACCAAATAGAGATAATTGTCGACCAACCGGCTATCGATTAGCCCCCCTTCCAGATAGATAGCAGGTTGGGCACGCGGCTCGCGCGGCTCAGTGACATCGGCGAAATAAATAGCCGTTTCCTGTTCCTGCCAATAGGCCGGCCGATACCAGCCATAATAAGGCTCGTCCCGCCGGCCTCCGAGCATAATGAGCTCATCACCCTCCGCAGCCAGATAAAGACCACTGAGATAGACCGAACCGCCTTCCCCGGCCGGGGCATAAGCTCCCAAATCGATCAGCTTATCGGCCGGCTCCCCTAGCTGCATGATCCGCACGATATCACCGTTCCCCTTAACTGCAGCAGCAGTCGGGACGACGTTAGCTTCTGCCGGCTCAGCGTAATCCCGCGATGCACGGCGAATGGCATAAAGGTAATGGCCGTCGCTGCGCAGCAAATCCGCTTCATCAACCCCGCGTTCCTGGGTGTTAACGGTCGAATGGTTACCTTTGGTCGCGCCGGCCGGATCACCGCCTTCCGGCATGGGCATACCATCAGCAAAGCCGTCGTCGGCTCTGGCGCTGGCCAGCGCAGATTCCAGATAAGGCGCCAGTGCATCCCGCGCCAGGAAGCGCAGCGTTTGCTCGCTCTGCTGGGGAAAGGAGTCCGCATTATCGGGATCGGTACCGGCACAGAGTTCGGCACCGTCAGCCACACCATCGCCGTCACGATCACCCGTTGAGGTCAACAATTCGAGATAAGCCAGCAGTGCCGCGGCATCCGCACGCCCGGCGCCGCGCCCGAGTAGGCGAAGGGTTAAGGCAGCACCATCCTTGCCGGCCAGATAACGCAGCAACAGTACACCATCGCTTAGGGCCGCACTGCGGCCATTGGCGTCGATATCCCACAAGCGATGATGCCGTTCGAGATAGGCCTGGATTTGCCCGGGTGTGCGAGTCGCGTCAGCGGCCCGCCAAGCAGCAAAGACGCGCTCTGAGCTGAAACCAAAAAGATGACTCAGAAGGAGACGCCCGTCGCTGCGTCGTTGCACCTCACCATTGCCGTCAATATCGGCAACTGGCACACAGGTCTCTGCCCTGAGCGGCGCTAGCGCCACAACGAGCAGGAAAAAGATAAACACCCACTGGTTGAAACGAATCATTGCTGTTACTCCGCCGGGTGAACAGATAGGCTTTTAGCCTTTAAAATAATAAAAAAATTATAGCCCTGATCGGCTAAAAAAAACCAATTCAGCACCAAAATGCATTCACTGCTATAGGATTTGGGCTCGTTACCCTGGAAAAGCTCGGCCAGGGTATCCACCAACAAGGACTTGCCA
>CAYFSA010000181.1:0-5456 GCA_964345605.1 uncultured Ectothiorhodospiraceae bacterium | reverse complement strand
GAAGCTGCAGCACGGCAGAAAGAGGCTGAAGCACACCAAGTAGAAGCTAAAGCACGACAGTTAGCCGAGCAGCGCGCTGCCAAAGAAGCCCAAGCCCGCCAGGCATCAGAACAACGCGCAACGGAGCAGGCTCAGCGCGCCGACGCCGCGGAAGCAGAAATTGCCCGGCTTAAGGCCGCCCTGCAAAGCCGCCGGGACGACACGTCCCGGGACGATTGAGCAGCCAACGGCGTCAAGCACCGAATTGTCGTTCTGATCGATGCACAGTCTCTGGCTAGACCTCGCAGACGCGGCAGCCGGTTTATGGCGCCGCCGGCTGCGTTCGGGCCTGAGTTTATTGGGGATTGCCATCGGCGTGGCGGCGCTGGTGGCGATGCTGTCAATTGGTGAAGGCGCCAAGCGCGAGGCCCTGGCGCAGATCGCCGACATGGGGCTTCGTACGATTCGGCTGGAGTCCCAACCCGATCCGGCGCAGATCAATCGCTCCCAGGGCTTGTTGCAAGCAGAAGCGGAGCGGCTTGCCGAGTGGCTCGGCGAGGCTGGCTGGGTGGGAGGGCATGTGCTGGCCGAGTCGCGTTCTGCCCGTTACCGACATCAGCAAACCGAAGTCATGCCAGTTGGGGCGACACCAGACTGGTTACGCGCCGAACAGCTTGTGACAAGTACCGGGCGCCTGCTGACCCGAGCCGATAGCGAAGTACGGCATCAGGTCTGCCTGCTCGGCCATGCAGTGGCGCGCGATTTGCTTATCCGGGTAGGAAGCTGGCTGCAGGTCGGCAACCGCACATGCCGGGTCGTGGGAGTGCTGGCACCGCGGGGCCGTTTGCTCACCGCCGGTACCGACCTGACTTCGCTGAATTTCGATCGGCTGGTGGTCTGGCCGCTGGCCAGTTTTCCCTGGGCCCGCTGGAGCGGCGGGCGGCAGGTGCTCGATGGTCTGGTGATTCGCCTGAATACGGCAACAGAAGCTGGCATTCTGGCAAGCGCCCGGCAGCTTGCCAATCGCTTGCAGTATTGGCATGACGGTATCAGGGATTATGTGTTGGTCGTCCCCCTGCGGCTTCTGCAGGAAGCCCGCGCCACCGAGCGGATTTTCGCACTGGTGATGGGCGCGATCGCTGGCCTGTCGTTGCTGGTCGGTGGGATCGGGGTCATGAATGTCATGCTGGCCAATATCGCCGAGCAGGTCCGGGAAATTGGGCTGCGCATGGCCGTCGGTGCTACGCGCGGCCGGATCGTCAGCCTGTTTTTGTGGCATGCGCTGTTGCTGACGGGCAGCGGCGGCGTCTTGGGGCTGGTCGCTGGTTTGGCGCTCGCCATGCTGATCCAGGCCTGGGTGGCCTGGCCGATGGCGTTTTCCCCGCCGGCCTTGGTTATCGGGCCGGCAGCGGCGGTATTGATTGGCGTACTCTTTGGCCTGCATCCGGCGCAGCGCGCGGCTTCGCTGCAGCCAGCGCTGGCATTGCGGGAAAATTAAGGCTCCCGGACCACGCGGAATCCCAAGTTACTGGTCTGATGGGTGGGCTTAACCCCCTGCCGCGCCGCGGACCGTAACGCATTGGGCGGATCGCTCCAGCTGCCGCCGCGGATCACTTGCCGGCCGTTCTCATTGTCAGGGGGCTGGTAGCCGCTAGCGGCATAGCGGCGATACGCCTTGGCCCGATAGCCATCCTCAACCCATTCCCAGACATTGCCATGCAGATCGTGCAGGCCCCAGGCATTGGCCGCGAAGGAGCCGACCGGAGCGGTGTAGGTATAACCATCCTGACATTCGGTTACCTGCTTTACGGGCAGCGAGGCCTGGGCAGTCAAATCGGCGCCGTTTGCATACTGGCATAATTGCTTGGGGTTATTACCGAAGGCATAGCTGCTTTGGCTGCCGGCACGGGCGGCATATTCCCATTCTGCTTCCGTGGGCAGTCGGTAGGTTTGGCCGGTTTGGGCGGCAAGCCATTGAGCATAGGCCGCGGCGTCAGCATACGTCACGTTGATCACCGGGCGATTGCCGCGCCCCCGGCCGCTGTCGGCCGGCTTGGGACGCTGGGTGGCATCACAAAAGCGATCATACTGAGCGAATGTGATTTCGTAACGGCCGATCAACAGGTCTTGTGCCAGCACGATATCGAACGTAGGGCGCTCGTCGGTGCGCCCTACGCCCTGCTGATCGCCCATTCGAAAGCGCCTCGCTGTCAACCGCACCATTTCCGGCCCAAGCGAGCCATCGGCCAGCGTATCCTGTACGGTAGCAGACGCTTCTTTGCCCTGGCCGGGCAGGAAATAGAAATCGCCGGTCAGGGACAGACTCTCCCAGGGAACCTGGCGCTGACCCGTGCTTGCCAGAACATCGCGGCGGACCCGCCGCAGCATTTGGCCGATTTCCAAACCAGGGGTATCCAGATGGTCAAGCAGGGCGCGGGTGTAAGGGCTGTTCCGCTGGCCGCTGCCATCGAGGGCTTGGGTATTGGGCGCCGTGGCATAGGCGATCAGACTGCCGACGCCGCTTTTCACCCGGGCCAATCCCCGACCGACGGCAGCCGCACGGGTTGCCGGGGATTGTGACAGATTCTGCGATAAGGGATTATCCCGGCAGGCATCGAGAAAAATAATCCGGGTCGGCACTTCCCGCTCGAGCTGCCGCAGCACGGTTTCAAGGGCCATTACCTCGAAATCCAGGGCCGCTTTGGAACTCAGCTTTGCATCGACCGGCACGAGATAGTTCTTGCCATCAGCCTGCAGGCCATGGCCAGCATAAAAGAAGAGGCCAGTATCCGCGCCGCGTAAGGCGTCGGTGAAGCGGCGCAGGATGCGTCTGAATTCAGCGAGCTCCACGTTCAGGGCACGATGCACCTCGAAATCCACCGCTTGCAATTGGTCGGCGATATCGGCGGCGTCATTCACAGGATTTTCCAGAGAGGGCGCATGCAGGTAGTCACTATTGCCCACAACCAGTGCAACGCGTGCCGCTGTCCATGCCGGCGGACTGTAGAACCCAAGGAGATTGATTGCTACCAGGAAGACAAGACCGTGAAACTGGAGCTTGGGAGTCATCATTGATTCCAGAATTGCATGAAGTGAGCCTGCCGCGGATCATACCAAATGCCTTATGGCGGAGAAATTACTCAACGGTGTTGCTACCCGAATGGTCAAGCCCATGACCCCGCGACTTCAAGCTACCCGCATCAGCCGCCGCTACCCGGCCGGTGCCGGACAGACCCAAGGGCTCGCCCCCCTTGATCTTACGCTCTATGCAGGCGAGATCCTGGTAATCGCCGGCCCTTCCGGCGCTGGCAAATCGACCTTACTGAATCTCCTCAGCGGTCTGGACCGCCCCAGTACCGGCACGGTCCACTATGCCGGCCAAACCATGGAAACCCTCTCGCCCCGCGCACTTGCCCAGCTGCGCAATCGCGATTTCGGCTTCGTTTTCCAGCAGCCACATTTGTTAACCGATCGCAATCTCCTCGAAAATATCACCCTGCCGCTGCGCTACGCACCCCGCCAGGTCCGCCGGGACGGCCGGGCCCGCGCCGCACGCTTGCTGGCCGAAGTGGGACTGGCCGACCTCGGCCAGCGTTTGCCGCATACCCTCTCCGGCGGCGAGCTGCAGCGCGTCGTTTTTGCCCGCGCCCTGATCCGCGCCCCGCAAATTCTGTTCGCCGACGAGCCCACCGGCAATCTCGATGGTGACAATGCCCGCCAGCTCCTCGAACTCCTGGCCGCTCAAAGCCGCGCGGGCCGCAGTATCGTCCTCGTCACGCATGATCCGGGCGCCATGGGTTATGGCGACCGCCAACTCTATTTAAGCAAACCCTTGCAATGGAAAAGGGATAACTGCTAGGCTCAGTCCGGCTGATTGATTATGATCAGTATGTAAAGATGATTTGCAATGCTTTCGGTTTTTTATAAATAATTTGCTTTTTTGCTGTAATGCCCTGTATGTCTGTTTTCTAACCCAAAATCAAAAACAATCCGGAGCCGTCCCCATGTCCCGCTATGCTGTTCTGTCGCGTTCGCTCATTGGCTTGCTCAGTCTCCTGTTATGCCTGCCGGGCACGCCCGTGCTGGCCGCCGAGGCCAATACTAAAATCACCCACAAGCCCCTCGACTCCGTGCCCGCCGGTCAACGCATCACCCTTGAAGCCAAGGTCAAAGACCCCGCCGGGGTGGCGGTCGTGCGCGCTTACTTCAAGGCGGCGGAAGGGGCAGATTTCCATTTCGTCCCCATGACCGGCAAAGGCCAACGCTATCGCGCCATCCTGCCAGCCCCGGCGGCTGAAGCCGGCAGCCTGGATTACCTCATTCTGGTGAAAAATGCCGCCGATCAGGTCGTGAAAAGCCAGACCTTCCGGGCGACGGTCGAGGCCAGTGACGAGCCGGCTGCCGCCACCGCGCCGGAAGACCCCCTGCAGGTTTATACCGAGCTGGCCGAAGCCCCGGCCGAGATTCCCGGCTTTACCGACAATCTGGTCATCGATACGGTGGAATCGGCAGCGAAATTCGGGGCGGTCGCCGGGATTGTGGCGATGAGCAAGACGGGCGGCGCCGCCTCCGGTGGAGCGGCGACAGCGGGCACCGCCTCGGCGGGTAGCTCCACGGTGGGCGGCACTGCGGTCAGTGCCGGTACAGTCAGTGCCGGTACCGGTGCCGGTCTGAGCACCACCACGGTCCTGGCGATCGCGGGCGGGGTGGCCGCCGTGGGCGGCGGTGCCGCAGTCGCGGCCAGCGGTGGTGGTGATGGCGGCGATGACGAGGCTGCAGCCGAGCACTGCACCACCCTTGAGGGCGACTGGTCCTTTGCCCTGGCGAGCAGCCGCTGTCCGGGGCAAGAGGCATTCGGCACCGTCCGGATCAATGCCACCGACGCTGGCTATGATCTCGCCTGGACTATTACCGACAACCTCGATCTGACAACCTGCGAGCCCGGTAGCAGCCGTAACTGCAGCGACACCCTAACCCCGCCGGATCATAGCGTCGCTGAAGCCGAGCTGACCCAGGCCTTCAACGCCAGCCCCTGTACCAACGCCGTGCAATGGGCCCAGACCGACTGCGAAACTGACCGCATCACCGCCACCGGCAGCGACCGCATCAACGGTGAAGCTGCCACCCTGGAACTGACCCGCTAACCGCTCGGAGACCGCCATCATGACCCGATTCAGCCAATTCCTGCTTATGCTCCTTCTGGCCGCAATGCTCGGCACGGGCCTGCCCGGCTGCGACGAACAAGACGGCGTGGCCGGCCCCGAGCATCTGGAAGTACAGGCTAGCACAGATAACGGCGTCACCCTGGCCTGGGACGATGCCGTGGGCCGCATGAGCGGCTATCAGCTCTATTATGCCAAAGAACCGGGCGTAACCCGTGACAACTACACCGAACTCGAAGGCGGCACGCATCTGGAGGATGTCTCCAACCCCTACACCGTAGAAGGTCTGGAAGCCGAACAGACCTATTACTTTGT